>PMOK01000039.1 GCA_003162425.1 Bryobacterales bacterium
GATTGGCAATCGGCCGCAGGTTGGCAACCTGCCCTACATTTTTTCGACACTTTTGGGCTGGAGTTGGGTTCTTATGAGGGTGCGACGGAAACTTATTCTGATCTTCGCTTTGTTCGCGGCGCATGGATTTGGTCAGATGCTGACCGAACGGGCTGCTGCGCGCTTTCTTGACCAGGCTACCTGGGGGCCGACGCCCGCTTCCATTGCGCAGGTGCAGTCGATCGGGATCTCCGATTGGCTGACTACGCAATTTGCTCTGAACACATCTGATCTGCCTGACCAGGCGATTCTGAATGCCGATGGAAAGCCCAATACCACTCTGGCTCCCGTGGAACGGGCGTTCTTTCAGAACGCGGTTGTGGGATCTGACCAGCTTCGGCAGCGCGTGGCGTTTGTGCTGAGCCAGATTTGGGTGGTTTCGGCGACATCCGGTGTGAACTACTCTTATGCGTTTCCGCCTTACTGGCGGATTTTTCGTGATAACGCCTTTGGGGATTATCGCGATCTGATGAAGGCGGTGACGCTGAGTCCGGCCATGGGGCGCTATTTGAACATGGCGAATAACGTTAAAGGCGATCCGGCGAAGAACACTTCCGCGAACGAGAATTATGCGCGCGAGATGATGCAGCTATTTACCCTGGGACTTACGCAGTTAAATCCGGATGGAAGCGCCCTACCGGTTGCGACTTACAACCAGGCGGTGGTTACGAATATGGCCAAGGCGCTTACGGGTTGGACCTACCCGACGGCGCCTGGAGCCACGCCCAAGCGTAACAATCCGGCATATTACTTTGGGCAGATGTTCGCGGTGGAAGCAGAGCATGACACGAGCGCGAAAACCATTTTCGGAAACATCACCATTCCGGCCGGGCAGACCGCGGAACAGGATCTGGAATCGGTGCTGGACGCGTTGATGGCACAGCCGACGATGGCTCCGTTCGTGAGCCAGCAATTGATTGAACATCTGGTGACCAGCAATCCGAGCCCGCAGTATATCGCGCGGGTGTCGAACGTTTTTCTGAATGACGGAACGGGAGTGAAGGGCAATTTGAAGGCCGTGATTACGGCGATTCTCACAGATCCGGAAGCGCGTGCCGGAGACGATCCGAGCGCCACGGTGAACCCAACCTTCGGGCACATGCGTGAGCCGATACTTTTCATGACGAATGTTATGCGGGGCCTGAATGCGACACTGGGGCCGAACAGCAATATTTACGGTGATGCATCGTTGACCGGCGAAAGCCTGTTCCACTCGCCCAGCGTGTTCAGCTATTTCTCGCCGCAGTATCGAATTGCCGGTGGATTGCTGGGTCCGGAGTTTCAGATCTACTCGACAGCGACGTCCACCGAACGGGCGAATCTGGTGAACGCGGCACTTTACGCAAAGCTCGACAAGTCAACCACCGTTGATCTTTCGCCGTTCGAGCGAGTCGCGGTGGGGCCGAGTTTTCTGATCAATTATATAAGCCAGGCCTTTCTGCATAGCTCGATGTCGGCGAGCTTGCTGCAGGCCGTGACGGATGCGATGAACGCGGCCGCCGAGGCGAGCGCGGGTGATCCTAAAGCCATGGCGCAGGCGGCGCTTTACGTGGTTTTGACGTCGGGGGAGTATCAGATTATTCAATAAGGACAAACTTCAAGGCGTCGGCATGAGTGCCGACGCGGCACGCAGGAGTGCGTGCGCCACGTTACAAGATACGGTGGGTGGATAGAGAATAGGAGAACGTGAAAAACATGCTGTCACGTCGGGGATTCATTCAGGTTGGCGCGGCTACGGTTGGATCGCTCGCGCTGCGTCCATTTGGTTTGCTGCCGGCGCTGGCGCAGAGCGGCGGGGATTATCGGGCGCTGGTGTGCGTCTTCCTGTTTGGAGGCAACGATTCGAACAACACCGTGATTCCGATGGACGACGTCAACTACCAAGCCTATACATCCATCCGTGGCAGCCTGGGTCTTTCCGGGAGTGACTTGACGTCGCAGGTGACCAGCGTTTCGGGTGCACCCTACGCATTTCACTCGAAGCTAGCGGAAGTGGCGAGTTTGTTTTCGTCGAAAGAGCTGGCGGTGGTGGCGAATGTAGGGTCGCTCGTACAGCCACTGACGCGCGCGCAGTATCAGAGCCAGCAGGCGCCCATTCCGTTGAATTTGTTTTCGCACTCCGATCAGCAATTGCAATGGCAGACGGCGCTGGCGCAGGGACACAGTCCCACGGGTTGGGCGGGGCGCGCGGCGGATTATATCGCGGGGTCGGGATTTAACACGGGAAAATTTCCTGTTTTCCTTTCGATGGCCGGGAATTCATTGGAAGGCGCGGGTGTCGAAACGCAGCCAGCGGCCATCGTGCCGGGACAGGCGCTGGGGCTGGTGGGGTCGCAATCGCGGTTGAGTGCGTTGAATAGTTTGCTAACCACCGACACCGGCGTATCGCTGGTGCAGGCCGCGAACAACACGCTCGCGAATGGCATCAGCGACGCGAAGACATTGGAAGCGGCTCTAGCCAAGGCTACTCCGCTCAAGACGCAATTTCCCGCGACCGACCTTGGGGCGCAACTGCAGCAGGTAGCGCAGATTATCCAGGTACAGGCGAGTCTGGGGATGCGGCGGCAGATTTTCTTCTGTTCGTTGGGCGGCTTCGACACGCACGCCAATGAGCTGGCAACGCACAATAATCTTTATCCGCAACTGAGCCCCGCACTTGCGGCGTTTTACGATGCCACGCAGGAGCTAGGAGTGGCGCAGAGCGTGACCACGTTTACTGAGTCCGACTTCAGCCGGACCTTCCAGCCCACTACGGACGACGGCAGCGATCATGCATGGGGCAGCCATCATCTGGTGTTGGGAGGAGCGGTGCAAGGCGGGCAAATTTTCGGCAAATTCCCGACTTTCCAGTTAGCCGGTCCGGACGATGCGGATGTGCGCGGACGGTGGATTCCGACCACGTCGATCGATCAGTATGGCGCGACGTTGTGCTCGTGGTTTGGAATTCCGGATACGGCGCTCGCAACTGTATTTCCTAATTTCCCGAATTTTGGGTCGGTGAAGTTGGGATTTTTGGGATAGAGTTAGACCAGCCGACTGGACTGGCGGCGACACATCACGATACCAAGCATTACCGTTGCGAGGAGAGCGAACGGTCTAGGCTCGGGAATTGCGTCCGAGTCGTAAAAACGGTCCACTCCGGGGGTGGTGGTCAGTCCAGTATTGGTATTTCGGCCAATTGTTTGCGTCGCCGTAACAGGCCTGCGGCGACCGGGATCGCGCAGACGAGCGCCAGGCCAAGCGAACCTGGTTCCGGAACGGTGGAGGAAGCACATTCCACGCAGGCCTGGGCCGTAACTATGTCGTTGCTGCTGAACGTGACTGACAAACTGCCACCGCTGGTCGGCTCACTCGAGACCTCGGAGCCAGAGTAGATCGAGTACATTGTCGGTCCAAAGGCGGTTTGCATATTGTAGGTGGCGAAGGACGCGTCCTCGGCAGCGAGAAACGCTACACCTGCCGTATATGTGATCCCAAAGAGGTTGATTGCGTTGTCGAAGAAATACGTGTCGCCGGTTAGCGTCTCAGTACCCACACCCGCTATCTTGACCGTGTTCCCAGTCACGTCCGCAGCGCAGGGGTAACCGCTGCAGGTGGTGAGGAGTGTAGTATCCGTCAGCTGGGTAAAGGTGATGAGGCTTTCGACGCGGCCGGCTTCGCAATTTTTTGATCAGCGGCGAAGTGGCGCTATCGTTATTACTGCTGTCCGGGGCTGGGCTGCTGATGCGGAGTTTTCTTGCGGAGCGGCAGGTGGACATCGGAATTTCCACCGGCCAGTTGCTGACCACACAGTTGAGCTTGCCGCCCAAGCAATATAAAACCACGGAGAGCCAGGCGCGCTTCCTGCGCGATCTGTTGCCTCGGCTGCAGAATCTGCCGGGAGTGATGTCCGCCGCGGGCGCCCTCACCTTTCCTCCAAGCGGCGGGCTCCCGAGCGATTTCGATGTGGCTGGCCTTACCCACTCGGAACGATGGAAGGGCGACATGGTGCCGTGTAGCTGGCAGTTTTTTGAGACCGTGCGGTTGCGGTTGCTTGCGGGGCGGTTACCCACCGCAGCCGATGAAGATAGGAAACTGAAGATCGCGGTGATTAATCAGACCATGCTGAGAAGTATTTCGGCCGGCAGAAACCGTTGGGACGCGAGCTCGATATCGAAGCTCTAAAAAACGCGCCGGAGCCGGTGGCTAACCCGAGGTTCCAGATTGTTGGCGTGGTCTCGGATATGAAGAACGATGGCGTGCGGCGGCCTGCCACTCCAGAGGCGTATGTTCCGTACACGCTGGCGGGCTACGGCGCGTACTCGCTGTATGTGCGCACGTTTGGGAATCCAGCGGCGCTTTCGACGGCGTTGGAAGGTCAAGTTTTGACGCTGGACAGAAGCGTGGTTCCGCAGGGGACCACCACGCTCGAGAGTGCTCTGGAGGTGAGCACATATGCGCGGCCGCGCTTCGGTTTGATGCTTTTTTCTGTTTTTGCCGGAATTGGCCTGTTACTGGTTAGCCTGGGCGTATATAGCGTAATTTCCTACAGTCTGTCGCAGCAGGCGCGCGAAATCGGGATACGCATGGCCTTGGGCGCAAGCCCGCGAGACGTGCGCTCACAAGTGGTCGCGGCAGGTCTCGGATTCATCCTCATGGGCGTTGGGATCGGAATGCTGTTCGTGTTTTTCGTGGGGCGCGTGCTCGCGAGTCAGCTATTTGGTGTTTCCTGGTACGATCCAATGACGCTCGGCAGCGCGATAGCGGTTCTAGTGGTGGTTGGTCTCGCTTCTTCGTACCTGCCGTCGATTCGCGCGACACGCGTGGACCCCGGCATTGCTCTCCGTCATGAGTGAGCTTTACTGCTGTTGGCAGGCGAAAGCGCCTGGGCCAGCTGTGGTGTTATTCTGCGAACTAAATGTGCCGAAGTATTAAAAGACTGCGTAATCCGGCGAAGCCCGCTACGGCAGAGGAATTCAATGCGGCCGCGCTGCAGTTTGTGCGGAAGATCAGCGGCTTCCAGAAGCCCTCCAAGGCCAATCAGGAATCCTTTGAACGCGCGGTGGCAGAGGTAGCTGACGCCAGCCGGAAGTTGCTGGAATCGATCGGGCGCGATCGCGAAGGCAGTACCGTCATACGGTGAGCGTAAGCGCTTTTCCATGTCGCCCCCTAAGGTTTAAAGCGAGCCTGCTAGGCGGTTGTCCGCATATTCCATGGGCTGGGGAAGATCCGATAGCTGAGAGCGGGAAAGGAGACAGGATGGAGCGGCTACGCAAGCTTTGGCAGGATCGGGCGTTCTGGAACGGCCTACCCGGCGGCCGGCTCACCGAATACATTTTAATAGGTGCGTATTCCTCGGTGGCGATCCTCTCTCTAGTGATCGCCCTGACGGCCAAGGCAGGCACGTTTTTCGGCAGGGCAGTGGAAAATGCGAACTACGCTGCCAGGCCGGAGCTGAAGGCGCTGCTTAAGCAATTCATGATGGCGGGCGCCGATTTTAGCGCCGGAGCGAGCTTGCTGGTGATAGCGGTGGCGATTGTATATTGGAGCCGTCGAGTGAGAGGGCCGGAGCAAGAGCCGCTGGCGTCACCGGTGCCGCAGGGCCCACCGTTCTTGTTGTGAACTTCGAGCGTCTCCTGATGTCCCCTTGCTGACGCGCGGGGCTGCTTTCTTGTTCCGGGCGCGCGATTGGAACCAAGATGCCCGAGACGTGATAGCGTTATTAGAGTTCCGTATTAATTCAGCCAACCACAGAGAGGTAACCATCCATGAAGAGAACCGTACTTGTCCTGCTTTCGATCAGTGCTGGTGTAAACTGCTGGGGTCAATTGACGCCTGGTCAAAAGCTTGAAGATTTTCAAAATCTGGCAAGTCTGTATGCAAAACAATACGCCCCCTATCAATGGAAGGAACAGTTATTCAACTACAACCTTTTTAAGATCAGCCCGTGGGTCGCGATGGTTCAAGCGACGACCGACGACTTGAGCTTTTACCAGATCATGTCGGAATACGTGGCAGCTCTGAACGACGCGCACTCACTCTACTTAAATCCTTCGGATTTCCAGGCTTATCTGGGATTCACCACAGACATTTACGACGGCAAGGTGCTGATTGACTTCATCGACCCGACCGTAATCGCGCCCGGCCAGTATTCCTTTCAGGTCGGCGATGAGGTGGTGATGGTGGACAACCAAACCACGGCTGAGATCATGACGAATTTGTCGCAGTTTTATAGCGATGCAAATCCGGTCTCGACCAGCCGCGATGCGGCCGGTTACATTCCTTTTCGAGCCCAGACCATTGATCCGCTGGCCGAGGCAGTTGGCGCTACGGCGACGGTGGTTATCCGCCGCCAGGCCGGGAATCTCGAGACGTATACGATCCCTTGGGTGACATCCGGCACGCCGCTCACCAAGGTCGGTCCGGTACCGTTTCCCCAAAAGACTGCGCCGAGACTAGCCACGGCGAACAACATTCCGCCCAACACTCCGGCCTATCGGCTGCCCATGTTCTATCTGCAGAAGAGCCGTTTACCAGTGAAGAAGGCGGTGTTGAATTTTGATGCGCTCCAGCCGATTTTCAATCTTCCATCGGGATTTGTTCAGCGCCTCGGCAATGGACCTAGCGATGTTTTCTTCACGGGCACATATAAATCGGGCGGCAAGACCATCGGTTACATCCGCATTGCGGACTTTGAGCCAAACGATACAGGGGCCGCCGAGACTGCGTTTGATGGCGAGATCGCCTACATGGAGCAGAATACGAACGGGCTGGTGGTGGATGTAATGCGCAACCCCGGCGGATTTGTTTGCTATGCGGAAGATCTGGAGAGCCGTCTAATGACGAAGTCGTTTCACGATGCAGTTTTCGAACTGCGTCCCCAGCTTGCCGACGTGCAGACGTATCAATATATGGAGCAGCAGGCTGCCGCCAGCGGGGAACCGAACTATGTGATAGCAATACTCCAGCAACAAGTCCGTATTGTGATGCGAGCTTATCAACAAGGCGGGTTGACCAGTCCGCTGCCGGTGTGCCAAATCAGCGCTACCCGTGCTCCGAACACAAATTCAAGTGGGAAACTAGCGATATACGATAAGCCGATCCTGCTGTTGACGGATTTGTTCAGCGCTTCGGCGGCCGAGCTTTTCGCTTCCATGTTCCAGGATGCGCAGCGGGGCAAGAACTTTGGCACCCGGACCATGGGCGCGGGCGGAGTGGTTTCAGACGGCAACCCAGCGGGCTACTATTCCGAAGGACAAGCTTCCGTGACGCAGGGGCTGATCATTCGGGAGCATCCGGTTAGCGTGGCTGGTTATCCGACGGCGCCGTTGTATGAAAATATCGGCGTGCAGGCGGACATTCAGAGCGATTACATGACGACGTCGAACCTGTTGCATGGTGGGGCGGACTACGTGAACGCGTTCACGGCAGCGATTCTAGCGATGATCGGGAAATAAAATCCGTTTCTGGTTTCTGGTTTCTGGTTGGGGGCGCTCGGAAAAACGAACGAGGGACGGGATCTGCTTGTGGTTCAATGAGCTATGAGGCTCTTCTCAGGTGTTGTCGCTAGTTTGATGCTGCTGGCTGCTTCCGCACTCGCGGATAGCCCCACCATCCAGAACAACGATTTCGAGATGCCGGTGATTGGACCGCCCTACGTTTCGTTCGCGGCCGTTCCGGGATGGAGCCATACGGGGGCGACCGGCCTCGGCAATTTGTGCAGGGTCGGATACGCGGATGGAGTTGGCGCCGTTACGGTGGCCGGGCACGGGAATCAATTTCTGCTGATGGGGGGCGGAATTGGAAAAGTCTCGGATGCGACTTGGTCGACCGTGATCACAGGCCTGACTCCGGGCGTCACTTACACATTAGGATTCCTGATGGCTTCGCAGCTACCTCGCGTGGCGACCACGGTGACAGTAAGTTTCATGTCCGGTACGGCCACGCCAGCCGAGAGTTTCATGGTCTCACCATTTGCCTTCGCATATTTTCAAACATGGGAACAAGAGCAGATGACGTTCACGGCGACGGCGGATCGGGCGCAGTTGGTGTTTTCCATCTTCGAGCAACTATCCGAAATCGGCCTGGACTACGTAACAATAGCGGTGGCCACGCCTCCCGTGTTGCCGCCATCGGTTTCGTCGATCAGTTTGCCGATCGGCAACTTACCGCGATTGGCGGCTGGCGCGCCGATGCTAATTTCGGGCGCCAACTTAGGAACTGGGCCGAGCGACGTAGCCACCGTTAGCATCGGTGGGGAATCGGCGCCGGTGATCAGCTTTCTGAGCGCGAGCAGCCTGCTGGCTCAGGTTCCAGTGGATTTGCCGCCGGGGCCGACCATAGTCACGGTCACGCACAGCGGCATGACATCAACACCACCTTTCAGCGTAGAGGTGGCTGAATTTTCCCCGGCGATTTATTATCCCGGGACGTCCGCGTTTACAGATAGCGGGGGCAATCCAATCACCTCGAACCACTTGGCTATACCCGGCACAAAAGTGACCTGCTCGGCGATCGGCCTGGGACCGACTAACCCGCCGATGATGACCGGAGTCGCGGCTACCACGGCAGCTCCCACCACGACGCCGGTCGAAGTGATGGTAGGGCCCACGATGGTAACACCTGACTTTGCGGGGCTCGCGGTGGGATCCGTCACCGATTACGTGGTGACGTTTACGATTCCGTTGGATACTCCGGCAGCCGCGCAGCCGGTCACCATCACGGTGGGCGGCGCTACCAGCAACTCGGTCACGCTGCTGGTGGGACTCGCCTTCCCGCAGATCAACTCGATCGTCAACGGGGCGAGCTTCAAGCCAGGCACGGCGTCGCCGAATTCGTTCGTCAGCATTTTCGGATCGAGCTTTGGAGGTGAGGACACTTCCGCGAACATTTTTCCGGGAACTATATTCAACCAAGTTTCCGTTGTAGTGAATGGAATCGCAGCGCCATTGTATGCCGTCGAAGGCACGACCGGGCAGATCAATATTGTGCTGCCTTCCGAGCTGGCCGAAACTGGCACGGCGTTTGTGCAGGTGACGAATGGGGAAGGAACCAGCGCGTCATATCAATTGGCGCTGGCGCCAGACTCAGTGGGACTCTTCCGGATCGGGGATCCATCCAATCCGGGGCGCAAGAATGGCGCGGTGCTATTCGCGAATACGGCGTGGAAGGTGATGCCGTTATCGATGGCCCAAGCGCTTGGGTTACCAAGCTGCGCGACAGTCACGGCGGCCTCGGTGTGCGGCCAACCGGCTCAAGTGGGCGATCAGGTTGAGATTTATCTCACGGGTCTCGGCCGGGCAACGCCCAACGGCGATCCGAACGGCGCGGTGTTGCCCACTGGATCGCTCGCGCCGGCCAATGGCAGCGTGCTTTATAAGACCTTGCAGATTCCGGTGGTAACGATCGGCGGAATTCAGGCGGTGGTGAGTTTTTCGGGAATCGCGCCAGGGAGTGCGGGGCAATATCAGGTCAACGTAGCCATTCCGAGCGGGGTGGCGGCTGGGGATAGCGTGCCGTTGACGGTCACGATGCCGGATGGGAGTGCGGATACGGTGACGATTGCGGTGCAGCAGAAGTAGGGGCAGGCAATTCTTCTTGGCAGGCGGAAGCGCCTGGCCCCCTATTTTACTGCAGGGCTTTTTCGATGGCTGCGATCACTTCGGGTGAATCTGGTTTCACCGCAGGCTCGAAGCGCGATATTACGGTGCCGTCGCGCGCTACCAGGAACTTGGTGAAGTTCCACTTGATCTCGCCGCCGGTGTTGGGATTGACGCCTTTGTCCGTGAGGAACTGATAGATTGGGGCTTTGTCGTCGCCCTTCACTGAGATTTTCGAGTACATCGGGAAGGTCACGTTGTATTTGCGAGAGCAAAAAGTTTTGATCTCTTCGTTGGTGCCTGGTTCCTGGGCCATGAAATTATTGGCCGGAAAACCAATCACTACCAGACCCTGATCCTTATACTTTTCATACAGCGCCTCGAGAGCCGTGTACTGTGGGGTGAAACCGCATTTGCTGGCCACGTTCACCAGCAAAAGCACCTTCCCTTTGTACGCGGCCAACGGGGCTGCTTGGCCGTCGATAGAATTAAGAGTGAAATCGTAGAGGCTGGATGCGGCCAGAAGGCACATACAGCACAGTAAACCTACAATGAGATAGCGCATAAATTGATCCTCCCTGATTTCCGGCCAAGTTAGATGAAACGCTTGATCCGGCTAGGCATCATTCTATCAAAGGCGCTATCAAAGGCGAGGAGTACGAATGGCGAAGACCACTACGAGTCTAAAAAAATATCGAAGCAAGCGCGATTTCAGCGTTACGGGAGAGCCGGAGGGTTCTGCGCGATCGAACGGTTCGTCCAAAGAGTTGTTGTACGTCATCCAGAAGCATCAGGCGTCGCATCTGCATTACGATTTTCGATTGGAATGGCGCGGCGTGCTGCTCTCGTGGGCGGTTCCCAAAGGGCCGTCGCTGGATCCTTCGGTGAAGCGCCTGGCGGCTCGCGTGGAGGATCATCCGGTGGAGTATGGCGGGTTCGAAGGCAGCATTCCGGAGGGTGAATATGGAGGGGGCACCGTGATGCTGTGGGATCGCGGGACGTGGAAACCCGAAGTTCCCGATGTTGACGCGGCGCTGAGCAAGGGCGAGCTGAAGTTCACGTTGCACGGCAACAAACTGAAAGGATCGTGGGTGCTGGTTCGGACCAAGGGCTACGGTGGATCGAAGAAGGAGAGCTGGCTCCTGATCAAGCATCGGGACCGGTACGCGTCCACCGAAGATGTGTTGGAGAAGAAGCCGCGGTCGGTGGTTTCGAATCAGCTGCTGCCGGAGATCTCGGCCGGGGCTCGCGGCCGATGAGCGATCGCATTCCTTTTCGTGTTAAACCGATGCTGGCCACGTTGGTGAAGCAACCTTTCGACAAGCCCGGCTGGGTCTACGAGGAGAAATACGACGGCTACCGGATTCTGGCGTACAAGGAAGGCGGCCGCGTGACTCTGTTGTCGCGCAATGCGAACGATCGGACCGAGACATTCTCCGGCGTGGCCAAGGCGGTGGCGAAACTGCCGGGCCGGACACTGTTGTTGGATGGCGAAGTGGTGGTGTTCGATTCCAAATGGGTCTCGCGCTTCCAGCTTCTGCAGAATTCCGGAAGCGAGCCGTCCTACGCTGTGTTCGACTGCCTTTATAAGGACGGCCTGGATTTACGCCGCGAGCCGCTGACTATCAGGCGCGCGGTGTTGGATAAACTGTTGGGGAAAACGAGCGGAACCCGCGACCGTATTTTTGCTTCTATCTTTCTGGCGAGCAATGGACTGAGGGCGTTCGAAGTGGCGAAGAAAAAAAGCTACGAGGGCTTGGTAGCCAAAGACATCTCCGCGCCTTATGTCTCAGGGCGGTCGAACAAGTGGCTGAAAGTGAAGGTGCATCAGGAGGACGAGTTCCTGATTGTTGGTTACACGGAGCCCGCGGGTACGCGCAAACATTTCGGTGCGCTGTTGTTGGGAGCTTACGACCGCGGGAAGTTGCGGTACGTCGGCAAGGTTGGGACCGGATTCGACCAAAAATCGCTGGCGCGCCTCTACCGGATGTTTCAACCCTTGCTGCGCGTGAAAGCGGCCGTGATTGATCCGCCGCGTGAGAGTGACGTGACCTATCTCGCGCCGCGCCTGGTGGCTGAAATCGCCTATGAGGAATTGACTACCGACCGCAAACTTCGCCAGCCCGTATTTTTAGGGTTGCGAGACGACAAGCGCCCGCAAGACGTCAAGTTGCCGGAGGCGAAATGAGTATCGAGAAGCTGCTCTCGCATCCGGACAAAGTGTTTTGGCCGGAAGAAGGCTATACCAAGCTCGACTTGGCGCGGTTCTATGAAGCCGTGTTTCCCAAGCTGAAGCCCTATGTGGCGGACCGGATGCTTTCGCTCGAACGGTGTCCGGATGGGATGAGCGGGCAATGCTTCTATCAGAAACAGGCGCCGAACGGATTGCCCGAGGGCACGCCGACCAAGCTGATCCAGCACGAGAAAAGAGATGTGAATTATGTGCTGGGGGGCGCGCTTAAAACCGAAATTGCGCTGGTGAATTTTGGGTGCATTCCGGTGCATGTTTGGGGCAGCCGCGCGAGCCGTCCGCACCAGCCGGATTGGATGGTGTTCGATCTGGATCCGGGTTCAGGCGGGTTCGCCGATGCGGCCAAAGCCGGTTTGTTAGTGAAGAACGCGCTGGACGAGCTTAAACTTGTAAGTTTCCCGAAAACTTCTGGGAGCCGGGGGCTGCACATTTTTGTGCCGATGCGCGTAGGGCCGGATTTCGACGAAGTGCGATCGTTTGCGAGTGGGTTATGCGCGCGGCTGGCGGCTGAGCATCGCGATACGCTCACTGTGGAGCAGCGGATTGAGGCGCGCAAGGATCGTGTGTATCTGGATTCTTTTCGGAACGGTTTTGGAGCGACCGTGGTGGCGCCGTATTCCGTGCGGCGGCGTCCGAAAGCGCCTTTCTCCATGCCGTTGCGCTGGAGTGAGGTGAAGGCGGGGTTGGATCCTGCGAAGTTTAATCTTGGGAATTATAAGAAGCGGTTGGCGGGTGGGGATCCGTGGGAGGGATTTTTTGAGAGCAGGCAATCGTTGAAGAAGTTGGGAAAGGCGTCGGCATGAGTGCCGACGCGGCACGCTGAGAGCGTGCGCCACGTGGCTGCCAGGACGGGCAATTGTTAGCTGACCACTCGCTTATAGAACGTGCGGGTTCCCAGAATCACCGTGCCTAGGACGCTGGCGCCGAGAGCTAGAAGCACCCACGGGATTCCGAGCGTGGGCATGGTGTGGCCATGTATCGGGGGCACCATGGCGTACCGCAGGCCTTCTGCTGCGTAGGTCAGGGGATTGAAAAGAGTCACGATCTGAAACCAGCGAATGGTGCCGAGCGCTCCCCATGGATAATAAGTGCAGCCGGTGAAGAGCAGCGGCGTGAAGATGAGCGTGAACATCAGGCTGATCTGCTCGGGTTTAACGATGGTGCCCATCACGAGACCAATGCCGGCGGCGGCACACGCGGTGAGGATCAGCATGCCGCAAAGCAGGGCGATGCGATCCGAGCGGACTGCGTAGTTCGCGCCAAGAATCCACACGGCTAGTGGAAAAATTACGGCGCCGGCGATAACCCCGCGGACGGTTGCGAAGAGCACCTTTTCGATTACCACCAACCAGACCGGCAGCGGGGCCAGCAAGCGGTCGTCAATCTCGCGGGCGAATCCAAGGTCGAGCACCAGCGGTAACGTGACGCCTTGTATCGCGGCCAGCAGCGTTGTGAGCGCCACGATTCCTGGAAGCATCAGCGCTACGAAGTTCCCCGCGGCCAGGCCGATGTTCGGCAGCACCTTGCCGAAGATGAACAAAAAGAACAGCGGCTGCATGAGCGCTTGCAGCAGAAAGACAATGAATTCGCGTCCGGTCACCACCATGTCACGCTCGAGGATGGCGAGCAGCGCGGTTACGGCGAGCGAAAATTTGGATCGCGAACGCATCAGCGCAAGTGTCTCCCGGTGAGATAAATGAAAACTTCTTCGAGTGTGGCCTGCTTCAGATGCAGATCGCGAACTTCTGCGCCGGCGGAGAGCACGGCTTGCGCGGCAGATCCGACCAGAGAACTGGCGCTCTGCGCGTAAAGTCTATATGTAACCACTCCGAGTTCCTCTTCGGGCTGCGCGCCTGCGGCTGGAGCGAATTTGGCCCACGGGCCGGCGGGTGGTCCTGCGGGCTTGCCGGTCTGTGTGTTGTTCTCAACTTGCTCCACTTTGCTGACACCCGGGAGCGTTTGAAGCGAAGTTCGCAAACGTTCCTGCGCGGTGGTGTCGGCAGAATCCGGAATTTTTACCCGAATCTCGAGCGCATTGCCGCCGGGGATCATTTTCTTTAGCTCCGCCGGTGTGTTGTTGACCAGGATTTTGCCCTGATCCATGATGGCGACGCGTTCGCACAGGCGATCGGCTTCGTCCATATCGTGGGTGGTAAGCAAGATGGTCAGTCCCTGCTGGTTCAAAGCACGGATGCGATCCCATAGGAACAGGCGCGATTGCGGGTCCAGATTATTGGTGGGTTCGTCGAGAAACAGAACGCTCGGCGAATGCATCAGAGCGCGCGCGATCATCAGGCGCTGCGCCATGCCTCCCGAGAATCTGTTTACCTTGTCGTTTTTGCGCTCGGCAAGGCCGAGCTCGCCCAGGAGTTGGTCCGCGCGCGTCTCGCGCTCTTTGCGGCTGACGCCGTGGTAGGCGGCGTGAAAGGTGAGAATCTCTCGGACCTTCAAACTTCGATCGAGATTGCTCATCTGCGGAACAACCGCGATGTGCTGCTTGATTCCGATGGGATCGTCGGCAACGTTCAGGCCCATAATGGCGGCGGAACCGGCGGTGGGAATCACGCTGGTAATCAACACACCGATGCACGTGGTTTTGCCGGCGCCATTCGGTCCCAAGAGTCCGAAAATCTCGCCGCGCCGGACTTCGAACGTGACACCGTCCACGGCATTGGTTTTGGACTTCTGGTAGCGTTTCACCAGGTCGCGCACTTCAATCGCTAGTCGAGTTTCGATGGGAATAGCCACGCTTCGTAATTTTCCATGGTGCCACAGGCGGGCGGATGCATGCTACTCTGATCGCAAAGCCGTCCCCGGGACCGACTCCCTTACGGTCGCGGTTCGGTAAACAAGGAGGAAAACATGAAAGGCATCAGTGCGCTCCTGGCATGCTCGGCGTTCGCGGCTGTTCTGACGGCCCAGCAGATCACGCCACCAAAAACTCATCTCAAGATTGGCGACGAAGCTCCCGACTTCACGCTTCCTGAGGCGGAATCCAACAAGCCCGTGAAGCTATCCGATTTTCGCGGCAAGAACGTAGTCGTCGTGGCCTTTTTTCCGGCCGCCTTCACCGGTGGTTGAACGAAGGAAATCACTGCGTACCAGTCTGGTATCGCAAAATTCAATGATATGGACGTACAGGTTTTGGCAATCAGCACCGATTTCGGGCCGACTCTAGCGCACTGGAAGAAGGAACTCAACGTCAGCTATCCAATGCTCAGCGACCACATGCGGAAGGTATCTGAGTTGTATGGCGTGTTGATCCCGGAAATGGGTATCGCCAATCGCACGACGTTTATCGTGGACACGGACGGAAAGATCGTGGATATTCAGGAAGGGAAGGCGGCGCTGGATCCTAGCGGGGCGGAGACAGCGTGTAGTAGGTTAAAGCATAAGTAATTGGCCCAAGCACCGGCTCCCTTACGGTCGCGGTTCGGTAACGCCCTTCCAGCGGACTATTGGTTTTCTTGCGGCTGTTACTTCATCTACTCGGCTGGTGCGGGTGTGGTGGGGGGCTTTGAGCACCAGCTCCGGATCGGTGTCGATCTCGGCGGCGATCGAGATTAGCGCGTCCACAAACAGGTCTAGCTCGGCTTTGCTTTCGGTTTCGGTGGGTTCGATCATCATGGCGCCATGCACGATCAGCGGGAAGCTGACGGTGTAGGGATGGAATCCGTAGTCGATCAATCGCTTGGCGATGTCGCCGGTGTGGACGCCGCGCTTGGTCTGGCGCTCGTCGCTGAAGACGCATTCGTGCATGGTGGGTGCTTTGTGCGGCAGGTCGTAGTAAGGCTCGATCAGCGCGCGGATATAGTTGGCATTGAGCACTGCGTCTAGAGTCGCGTTGCGCAGGCCGTCGCCGCCGTGCGCCATGATGTACGCTAGGGCGCGAACGTGCATGCCGATGTTGCCGTAGAAGGCGCGCACGCGGCCAACGGATTGCGGACGATCGTAATTCCAGGTCCAGCGCTCGCCCACGCGCTCCAGCCGCGGTTTCGGCAGAAACGGAATCAGGTGTTTCTTTACGGCAACCGGTCCTGAACCGGGACCGCCTCCACCATGCGGCGTCGAAAATGTTTTGTGCAGATTGAGATGCATCACGTCGACGCCGAAGTCGCCCGGACGCGCGACGCCTACCAGCGCATTCATGTTGGCGCCGTCCATGTAGACTAGCGCGCCCTTCGAGTGTAGGATTTCGGCGATGCGCGTGATGTTTTCCTCGAAGACGCCGAGCGTGTTGGGATTGGTGATCATCAAGGCGGCGACATCTTCGTCCACCGCGCGCGCCAGCGATTCTACATCCACCATGCCGCGCTCGTTGGACTTGATATTCTCCACTTTGTATCCGGCCATGGTGGCGGTGGCGGGATTGGTGCCGTGCGCCGAATCCGGGATCAGAAGTTTTTTCCTGGCGTTGCCTTGCGATTGAAGCAGCGCGCGGATCAACAGGATGCCGGTGAACTCTCCATGCGCTCCCGCCGCCGGCTGCAGCGTGACCTCGTCCATGCCGGTGATCTCCGCGAGGATTTTTTCGAGCGTTCCCATGACTTCGAGAATGCCTTGCGACAGCGATTCCGGCTGGTAGGGATGCGCCCAAGCCAGGCCTTCGATACGGGCTACTTGCTCATTCACGCGCGGATTGTATTTCATGGTGCAGGAGCCGAGCGGATACAGGCCCAGATCGATGGCGTAGTTGTGCGTGGAGAGGCGCGTGAAGTGACGAATTGCTTCCACCTCGCTCACTTCGGGAAAGCCCTCGATTTCCGCGCGGATGTTCGATGCGCCGAGCGCTGCTGCGGTGTCGACTGATGGAACATCCAACGGCGGCAACTGATACCCGCGCTTACCCGGTGAGCTGTTTTCAAACAGCAGTGGCTCATTCTGATTGATGTGCTGGCGGACTTTCTTGATCATTTCGCGAACACCTCCGCGACCGTGTCCAGCTTCTCGCGGCGGGACATTTCCGTGGCGCACAGCAGCATAGTGTTTTTGAGTTCCGGATAATAGCGTTCCAGCGGCAGGCCGCCGATTATTTGTTTCCCGAGAAGAGTCTGGTTGATCTGATCGGGTGTGCGGCCATTGGTGGAGGCCACAAACTCATTAAAGAAGGGCCCCGAGAATCGCAACGGAAGTTTACCAGCCAGGTAGTGAGCTTTCGACAGGTTCTGCTGAGCCAGTTCGCGCAAGCCTTCCTTGCCATAGACGGTCATGAAAACCGTGGCCATCAATGCGATGAGCGCCTGATTGGTGCAGATGTTGGAGGTAGCCTTCTCGCGGCGGATGTGCTGTTCGCGAGTAGCCAGCGTCAAGCAGAAGGCTCGATTGCCGCGCGTATCCTTGGTCTCACCAACCAGCCGGCCGGGAATCTGGCGCATGAACTTTTCCTTGGTAGCGATGATACCGGCGAAAGGTCCGCCATACACGGGCGAAATGGCGAAGGATTGCAGCTCACCGGCGACGATGTCGGCATCGCGCGGAGGTTCCAGCAGGCCCAGCGAGACAGCTTCGGCGAAAACAAAGATCAACAGCGCGCCGTGCTTGTGCGCAATTTCGGCCGCGTGGCGGACATCCTCGACGATTCCAAAGAAATTCGGGGATTGGATGATCACGGCCGCGGTCCCGCTGTCGATCTTGCTTTCGAGATCGGCTGTGTCGAGCGTTCCTGCGTCTTTGAGATAACCAAACTCGGCCACCGGCATGCCCTGGTGCTGTGCGTAGGTGAGCAGAACTTCGCGATATTCCGGATGAACCGTGCGAGAGACCAGAATGCGGTCGCGGCCGGTGACTCGCATAGCCATCATGGCCGCTTCGGGCACCGCGGTGGATCCGTCATACATCGAAGCGTTCGCCACTTCCATACCAGTCAACTGGCAGATCATGGTCTGGAATTCAAAGATAGTGGTCAGCGTGCCTTGCGAGATTTCGGCTTGATAAGGCGTGTAGGACGTCAGAAACTCGCCGCGGGAAACGACCGTATCCACCAGAACTGGGCGGTAATGATGATAAACGCCGGCGCCCAGGAACGAGGCGAATCCGTTGGCATTTTCATCGCCGCGCGCCCGGAAGTAATCGACGATTTCGTACTCCGATTTCCCAGCGTCGATGGCAAGTGGCCGATTCAGACGGACTTCGGCCGGGAGGTGCGAAAACAAATCCTCCAGAGAGGTTACGCCGATGGCGGACAGCATCTCGCGGCGTTCGAGATCAGATTTCGGTAAATAGCGCAATGGTGGTTAGTGTGGGAGAAATCCTGGCTTAGTGCCCAGCTTCCTCAGCTCCTACATAGTTCTGATAATCTTCGGCGGAGAGAAGACGTTTAATTTCGTCAGGGGCCGACAATTTGAGTTTAACAAGCCAGGCGTCGCCGTGCGGATCTTCGTTCAGCTTTTCGGGCGCGGTGGAAAGCAGTGCGTTTACTTCCACCACCTCGCCCGAAACGGGTGCATAGATGTCGGAGACGGCTTTCACGGATTCGACCGACCCCAAAGTTTTGCCTTGATCCAAATGGGTGCCCGGTTTGGGGAGATCGACGTAAACAATGTCGCCAAGTTCCTTCTGCGCGTGATCGGTGATGCCGACCACGCCGACATCGCCTTCGACGCGGACCCACTCATGTTCCTTGGTGTAGTGAAAATTTGCTGGGTACATTGATTATTTGGCTCGTTTGTAGAATGGCGTTGGAACCGTGATGGCTTCCACGGGTTGATTGCGAATCATGATCTGGATGGGTTGGCCAGGTTTCGCTCGATCGGAGGGAAGATAGCACAGTCCGATGTTCTTCGAGAGCGTAGGAGACGGGCCGCCGCTCGAGACCCAACCAGCTGGAGCGCCGTCCAAATAAACTTCGTAGCCGTCGCGTCCAATGCCACGGCCGGTCATCTCGAAACCGACTAGCTTGCGCGTGACGCCTTGCTCTTTCTGCCGGGCGAGCGCGGCTCTGCCTGTGAAATCGCCCTTGTCGAGTTTGACGATCCATGCCAGGTCCGCTTCGTACGGCGTAATCGACGCGTGTATCTCATGACCATACAGCGCCATTTTGGATTCCAGCCGCAGCGTATTGCGCGCGCCCAATCCACAAGGTTTGATGCCGAACTCGGCGCCGGCATCCAGAATCTCATACCAGATTCGCTCGACTTGATCGGGCGCAATGTAGATCTCGAAGCCGTCCTCGCCCGTGTAGCCGGTTCGTGCGATGCGGGCTGGAGTGCCGGAAACAGCGCCGTCGGTGAAGTGGTAATACTGGATGGGCGCGAGATCGGTAACCGTGAGTTTTTGCAAAGTTGCTAATCCCTTGGGGCCCTGAATCGCCAACTGTGCGTAGCGATCGCTTGCGAAGTCGACTGTGGCGTTCAGCCTATTAGCCTTGGCAATGTGTTCGAAATCTTTTTCTTGATTCGAGGCGTTGACGCAAATGAAGTAGTGATCGTCCGATACTTTGTGCACCAGGATGTCGTCCACAAAACCGCCGTGTTCGTAGAGGAGCCCAGAGTATTGAGCCTGTCCGATCTTTAGTTTTGCGACGGCGTTGGTGGTGACGGAGTCGGTAAGCGCGAGCGCATCCGGGCCGTGGATTTCGATTTCGCCCATGTGGCTGACGTCGAACAAGCCAACGTTTTTGCGGACGGCGTGGTGTTCTTCGAGGATGCCGGAATACTGAACTGGCATGTCCCAACCACCAAAGTCGACCATTTTGGCGCCCATTTTGCGGTGCGCGGAGTTGAGCGGCGTGGCCTTCAGGCCGGCTGCGGGTTGAGTCATGGATGCCTTAGGGGCGGACTCTTATTTTACAGCAGGCGTCAGGCTGTTGGTCCAGCTTCATGATCAGGAACTACCTCAAAGCTACGGACCGCGGTGGTCTCGTCATCAAAGACCTCGAAGATTCGGTAGACCTTGGTGAGTTGGACCAGATCCTGCACGCGCTGGGTGAGTTTCATGAGCTTGAGTTTTCCGCCGCGCCGGGTTGCCGCGGTGTAGGCCGCCACTAATTCGCCCAAGCCGCTGGAATCGATGTAGTAGACTTCGGCCATATTCAAGAGGATGTTTTTCTTGCCACTCTCGAGGGTGTCGGCGATCAATTGCCGGAACTCGCGGGTACCGGGGCCAAGCGTGATGGGGCCGGTAAGATTCAGGACCAGGACGTCCCCAACTTCCCAGTCAAAATGTTCGAGGGCCATGCAGCGACGGTAGCGCCAAGGGGCTACGGATGTCAACATTTGGATAGAATGAAGTTGCCGCGTATGGGCGCGTAGCTCAGTTGGCTAGAGCACCTCAGTTTTTCACGGTCATGGCCGAGGAGTCAACGGCCTTCTTGCCTGTTATGGCTTCAATCCCAGCCAGAACGCCCCGGTAATCGTTCTTATTGCACTGCATCGCGAAGCCGCCCTTTTGGTCTCCGTTCGCCCAGGTCAATCCGACGAAGTGTTTCTTGGATTTGGTTAGGGCCATCAACGCCCCTAACCCAAATGTGATCGTTGCGAGGCCAATTGCGGCACCCACGCGACGGTGAACGTCCTGCCCATAGCTGATCTTCGTCACCGCTGATGCGGGAATTATTATCACATCCGCCTTGTCTCGTACCAGCCGAGCTTGATTGGTTTCGACGTACAGCTTCATGCCGGCACCAGACTTGATATCGGGGAGCGACCCGCCGTCATAGGTGGCCTTGTAGCCGTTATCGGCGGCGAAAATAGCAATTGGCACCAGAATGCACAACGTCAACGCGATTCTCTTTTCATTTTGGCCCTGAGCCCGCGCTGTTAGAGCACATTTTTGCGTCGCTTGCTCTAGGCGAAATTAGAGCAGCGTTCGATACCATCTGATCAACACCACCATTGATGGTTAACCTGGCAGCTCGACTATTCCCGCCGCCCGGCCCGTGAGAAAGTACTTGCCCAGCCATTGTAACTAACCACCGCAATCTTCCTGGCCGGTACAAATGTTTAAAAGGCAGCACTCCGTTTGGCAGCCATAGCCTACGCAGCCGTAGGAGTCACACGCATTCGCCGACTGAACGCAGTTGTAGCCAAAAAAAGGGTTGCATATAAATACCCACGGGTTGAACCCCTGCGAGCCACAGCCGCCGGTTAGTGGCATAGCGGCTTTGACGAATTTCACCATGTCTGGCGAGAGGCAGCCAGCTCCATTACTCTGAGTGGTATGCGCGGCGCCTTTCCGGCTCTCATTGAACTCTTTGAGTTTCTCCGCATACTTGAGCGCAATCGCGGTACCGTCATTCTCCTCGAATTTGCCACGGAGCGCGAGTGGATATGTCCATTCTTTGCCGTTCTCAAACACCACATCCACCACACCAAGCTTTAGTAGTCCGTTGGTTGCTCCGAGCTTGTCCAGGGTTTGCTGAACCAGACTCATGGCCGCACCTTGTCGACCAACTTCTCTGATCTCACCTGGATCTAAATTGAGATCAAAGGGTGTCCCCGACATTATGACGAAACGCTCTTGATGCTGCGCGTCTGCGATAATCCAACTCAACTGTGCGCGCGTGATGCGTTGATCCGAGTCATTCACGACGTAGACGTTTTTGTAAAGGTCCTCCATGTCCATTCTTGTGCCCAGGACCAGCAGAGGGGAGCCCACCTGCCTCGCAAATCGGGCTCGAACGGAGGCGACGTGCGTCGACTGACCAAAAACCAAACTGCCAGCGCCGAGTGCTAGCACGAAAAGTCGCGGGAAAATCATAGAGCAACCTCCTAATGACCGGACATTACCACTTAACTTCCACAAACGCAATCGATTTCCGCGGCGAGAAAGTAGACTGGTTCCGTGACTTTGCCATTTTGTCGGGCACATTACGCTCCGGCCAATAACCCTCATTAGGATGTGCCAGACTACGCCCACTCAGCCTAGTCGTTGAAGAGCAAAATAGACGACTAGTAAAAAGGAAGTTGTACAACAAAAGTGCTCTACGACGCCCGGATTGCAAGGCTTCCAGGAGGACGTATCATAAACGCACGTTATGAAGCACCAATCGGGGAAGGGGGAAATGCGGAAAAAACGGCCGACTTCGGCTGAAACTGGTTCGCGGAAAAACGATCAGACGGACGTTTTGGTTGACGACGAGATTGACCCCGCCGATTTTATCGACCCCGATGAGTTCGGGTTCCGGAGGAAATATAACTTTTTCGATCCGTGAGTTCCGAGCTTGTCCCAATTCCACGGCGGGATCTTTCGCGCGCTGGCATGGACAGCCCGCCGGCCGCGGTCGGCCGCGCCGGTGAAGCTGCCGCCTGGCGATTCATCGAATTCTTCGCAGCGACGATCCGGAACAAGAACACTCGCTACGCCTACGCGGAGGGCCATGCAGCGACGGTAGCGCCAAGGGGCTGCTGATGTCAACATTTGGGCGGAATGAAGTTGCCGCGTCTTAGCCCGGCTACTCTGGAAAAAGGCCGGGCATCCAGCGTGAAGCCAGAGCAGCGGGAAAGGCCAAGCGAATGGGCGCGCGCGGGCTTTCGGAGGCAAGTGCTCCCGCTCCGAGCAGGGCCGCAACAATGCGCCGGGCTTGGCGTTCTCCGGTGCCGAGAACAGGTCCGGCGTCGCCCCGCGGTAGCTCACCGCGATAGAGAACCGCTTCGAGAATGCTACCGGACTTAGCGGGCAATTTGCCGAGTCTGATTTCCTCTTCCACCCAGAGCAGAATTCGAGTGCGCAGGTGGTGGGGTTGAACCAGGCTCTCCATGAACGTGACTTGATCGATGCACACGGCAAGAAAGAAGCGTGTGAACTCAGCCAGAGCTTCTTCGCTCAGATTCCCGCGTCCATCGAGATCGTTACGCCGTGTCCGGTCGCAGTTGGCAAGCAGCGCCTTGTACTCCTGGACCCTGCGCGCCAGGCCGCGCGCCACCGACCAGACCGCGCCAGTATCCAGATTGTCGAGCAGCACGGCATGCGACATCAGCCGCGCCACGCGGGCCGTTGCCATCCAGGAAGGGGTGCATCCAGAGCAAGCGATGATGCGCCGCAGCGGTGGAGAGGATCGATTCGGTCTTGCCGATATTCCGGTAAACCTTTTCGAAGCGGTGCAAGAAACGCGGTAAGGCGCCGGGACTAACGGGGACGTGCAGGCCGACTTTCACGTCGCGGTCCCGCAATTCGCCCGGTACCACGCGGATACGCTCCTTGGTTTCCGAGTCCTCCACCCACAGAAGATCCTCGGGCAGCAAGTTACAAAAGCGGCGATGAATCTCACAAATGCCTTCGGCTCGAAGTGCAAACCCGCCGTTGAGTCCTCCGTCATCGATCCATTCCTGCACCGAGATATGCGCCTTAGCCTCAACCTGCAAATCGCGCTGGCGCTTATCGTCGCTATACGTGTTCCGGAGTGCGCGCTCGATATCGATTGGGTGCGTGTTGTGTCCTTCAATGAGGTTGGAATAGTGGCAGTTCATCTCTCGGACCAGATCCGCGAGCGAAGATTGCAAGTTGGGTGGTAGACTGCGACGGAACCCAGAGGATTTCTGAGCGAGATCGAGCGCCAAGTCCGTAAGGGCCCCTCTGTGGCGTGAGTCTTCGCCGATCAAGAGGGGTTCCATGATGGAGAGTGGCTCACCTCTGTCTTCCGGTATGGTGTCCGCCTTCATGTCCGCTTGTTCTTGCACGCTAAAGCGTTTGTATATATCTTTATATATCAGACTATTACAGCACTTTGCAAAAGCTTGTTATGTCCGCTAGAATGTCCGCTGAAATGTCCGCAAGAATCGGCCTCCATCCCAGACTAAAACCGAATTGAGGACCGCAGACGTTTCCTCTTCCCAGCCGGAATGTTCGAGTGCCATTGAGCGGCAATCGCGCGAGAGGCCGGGCTGCGGATCTCAACATTCGGATAGAATGAAGTTTGCCGCGTTTGGGCGCGTAGCTCAGTTGGTTAGAGCACCTCGTTTACACCGAGGGGGTCCGGGGTTCGAGTCCCTGCGCGCCCACCATCAAACAGAACGCATTTTCCTAATCGGGCGGGTGGCACACTTTGCAGGCAGTGAATCCCTTCGCCTTCGCATCCTTGAGGCTGATCGCAATCTTGCTCGTTCGGAGATACCGGCAACCGTCAAGGTGATACTTCTTTCCCTCGCGGGTGATGTATACGGTCTGGGTCTTCAGGCCCTGCTGGTCCGCGGTTTCCTGTTGAGCACGAATCGGCAGCGCGACGGGACAAACGAGCGAAAGGCAGAGAGTGAGCGCCGCAAGCAAGCGTCGCATTTCAAGCCACCAGGCAGAAGGATTACGCTTTCAAATTATACAAGCACCAGGCGGGCGAGGCATCGCTCGCGCTTCTTCGTTGGCCAGAGCCTTCAGCGCCCGACAGTCTCAGCCTAAGCTCAGAAGCTGTGAAAAATCGGAATGAATCGCCGCGTTGGCAGACGGAAGCGTCTGCCCCACATTGACGTGCACGGTTTGGGTGGGGCAGGCGCTTTCGCCTGCCAACCGCTGAAGCGATCTCCGATTACTGCTCGCCGGTTACCGTTACACTCGCCAACAGGCGCCCGCGATCACCCCTGGTGAAATCGAACAGCTGGAAAGTGTAGGTGGTGTGGTGAGCGATCCAAGGCGCGCGGCATCGCTCGCCTTCACACTCACGGCTGGCGCTGAACTCATGCTCTACCTCTTCCTTCCTTCCCTTTGCGGTAACGAATACCTTAGCTTTCTCCACACCTCGTGTGTGCCAGATGAGGTGGGTGGTACACTCCTCACGGCCAGGCTCGACCCTACAGGGATTCGGCTCGGCTCTGATTTCACCCGAGGGTTCTTCCGCCGTTATGACTGCGGGGAGCAGGAACACGCCCAACCCCGCCAACATGATCAAAAGTCGTTTTTGCACTAACATCTCCTTTCCAAGATGACTCCTATTCTAGCGTTACTGTTTCTTACAATGTGGCAGGCGATGGTTGCGATGTGTAGTGCACTTAACGGTTTAGCCAAAAGCGCCGATAGAATAATTGTGCACTTCGCGTCGATGAGATGCGTGCGGACGCGTCACCATTCCACTGTCACCCTCCTCGTACTATCCCTATGGTGGGCTGGGATGGGTCTGGCCCAGCAAACAGAGACGCGTCTGCCCACGCTCACGCAGGTCATACAAGCTCGTAAACTGACCGAAGAAGAGGCCAAGCGCAAGTATCCGGTGCACTTTCGTGTGGTCGTAACCTACTCCACTTACAGCGATTTGTTCGTCCAGGACTCTACGGGGGCCATATGGGTAGCCCGGCCTACAAGCATGGTGGGTCCCAGGCGGGGGCAGTTATTGGATCTGGAGGGAGTGACAACCCAGACGGACTTCGCGCCTGATATCGCGGAACCCCGGTGGAGGGTTCTGGGTGAAGCGCCCATGCCCGAGCCTCGGCACCCCACCTATGATCAGATGGCCTCCACTTCCGAGGACGCGAAATGGGTGGAGTTCGAGGGAACGGTGCGTTCCGCCGTCGAGGTTCCACCGGACGCGACCAACACGCGCCGGCTCCGTCTGAACCTGGTTGTGGATGGGAATAGGCTGGTGGTGGAGGTACAGGATTACACCAGCCGATCCGAGCAGTGGATAGGGGCCACAATTCGGGTTCAAGGCGTTTGCGCGGCGCTTTTCAACGATAACAACCAACTCATCGGTCTCATCATCCATACCCCGAGTCCCAACTACATCAAAATATTGCGATCCGCTCCGGCGGACGATTTTGCCGTCCCAGTGCGGCCGATTTCCGGCATCCAGAGATTCACTTTCAGCGGGACGCCCAGCCACCGTGTGCGCGTGCAGGGAGTGGTTACGGCCTACATCGCGAATCAGGCGTTCTACCTGACGGATCAATCCGGCAGCCTGTACGTGGAGTCGAATCAAGCCGCGCGGCTGCGGCCCGGGGATCGCGTAGACGTGATCGGCTTCCGGGGAATCGTCGATACGCGGCCGGCGCTTCAGGACGCTGTCTTTCGGAAGATCGGCACAGCGCCAGCGCCGTTGCCGGTCCGGACTACGCCGGAGGGAGCACTCCAGAAAATGCAGGACCGGCTGGTAAGCCTGGAAGGACGGCTGACCGCAGTCTCGCTGCTGCCCCGCGAGAGAGTGCTGATGTTAACGAACGGTAATAGGTTGTTTACCGCGATCCTGGACGATGACATTGCCAAATTGCGGCCAGCCTCGCTGAAGGAGGGCAGTCTGCTGCGCGTAACTGGAATATGTCTGGTTGAAAGAGATATGTCCGGTGGCCAGACTCCGGCCGGTGGCGTGGAGCAAATGACATTCAAGATTCAACTCCGCTCGCCGCAGGACGTGGAAGTGCTGGAATCCCCTTTCTGGCTAACAGGCGGCCGGGCCCTCGCGATCTTGGGAATCCTGGCGGCGGCTATTGCCGGAGCGCTCAGCTGGGTATCCATCCTGCGGCGGCGTGTTCGAGGCCAGACCGAGATCATCCGGACCACGCTGGAATCAACGGCAGACGGCATCCTGGTGGTAGATTCTCAGGGCAGGGTAGTTACTTACAATCAGAAATTCGTCGAGATGTGGAAGGTGCCCGAGGAGGTCCTGGCCGATCGGGACGAGCATGCGATTCTCGGCCACGCTCTCACTCAACTGAAGGACCCCGGCCAACATCTGGAGAGTGTCAGGCAACTGTACGCCAATCCGGAGGCGCAAAGCGATGACCTGATCGAATTCAAAGATGGCCGGGTATTCGAGCGGCACTCGGAACCGCAGCGAATTCGCGGCAGGAGTGTGGGGCGAGTATGGGGATTTCGCGACATCACCGAGCGCCAGCGGTTTCAAGCCGAGTTGGAAGGGGCGAGAGAAGCGGCCGAGGCGGCCAGCCTGGCCAAGAGCGAATTCTTGGCGAATATGAGCCACGAAATCCGCACGCCGATGAACGGCATCATCGGAATGACCGAGCTGGCGCTTGGAACCGAGCTGGACCTGGAGCAGCGCGAGTATCTGGATGTAGTGAAACACTCCGCGGACTCGCTGCTGGGTGTGATCAACGAGATTTTGGACTTTTCCAAGATTGAAGTGGGCAAGCTGAGCTTGGAACCGATCGCTTTCGATCTGCGGGATCTTTTGGGGCAGGCGATGAAGACGCTGGCAGTCCGGGCTTACCAGAAGAGTCTGGAATTGGCCTGCTATGTTCCGCCGGAGCTGCCGGAGATCGTCCAGGGCGACCCGACCCGGCTTCGTCAAATCATCTTAAACCTGGTTGGCAACGCCATCAAGTTTACCGAGCACGGTGAGGTGGTGATGCGAGTGGAGATGGAAACTCAGAATTCCGACGGCATGTTGTTGCATTTTACGATTTCAGATACCGGGATTGGAATTCCAGCCGAGAAGCAGAAGCTGATCTTTGAACCTTTTACCCAAGCGGATGCGTCCACGACACGCCAGTACGGCGGATCTGGTTTGGGCTTATCCATTTCGGCGCGATTGATCGACATGATGCACGGGCGAATCTGGCTGGAGAGCGAGGTGGGGAAGGGAACGACATTCCACTTCACCGCGCCGTTCGGAGTGGTCAGCGGTGAAATCCGTGGAACGCTTGGTGCAGATCCCGCGATTCTTGAGGGCATGCGCGTACTGGTGGTGGACGACAATGCCACCAACCTTCAAATTCTCGAGAAGATCTTCACACACTGGCGGATGAGGCCCGCGGCAGTGGACGGTGCGAAAGCGGCGCTTGCTCTATTGAAGGAAGCGAAACACGCCCAGGACTCGTTCGGTCTGATGATTGTAGACCGCCACATGCCGGAGACCGATGGTTTCATGCTGGTGGAGCAGATTCAGAGAATTCCTGAGCTGGCCGGGATGGTTACAGTGATGTTGACCTCAGGCGGGTATCGCGGCGATGGCGCACGGTGCAAGGAACTAGGGATAGCTGCCTACCTAATGAAACCAGTGTTGCAGTCGGATCTGTTGGAGGCGCTCTCGAAGGTTCTGGGATCGCGCATTCAGGCTCCCGAGGCGCCACAGCTCATTACTGGGCAGACTCTACGGGATGGCCGCACGCCACTGCGCGTGCTGCTGGCGGAAGATAATCCGGTCAATCAACGGGTAGCGGCGCGATTGCTCGATAAACGCGGTCACGCCGTGGTTCTGGCCGAGAACGGCGCACAGGCTCTGGAGGCGCTGGAGCAACAGAGCTTTGACCTGATCCTGATGGATGTGCAGATGCCGGTAATGGATGGAGTACAAGCCACCGCAGCCATTCGGGAAAGGGAGAGAATCACAGGCGCCCACATTCCTATCATTGCCATGACTGCGCACGCGATGGAGGGAGACCGGGAGCGCTTCCTCAGAAGCGGCATGGACGGATACATTTCGAAACCAGTCCATTCGCGGGAACTGTTTGAGGTAATGGAGAGCCTCTTGGGGCTGAGCACGGCACTGGTGGCTGGAGAGGTTCATACCGAGCGGGTTGGCTCTCGCGAGGTGGAGTGATCCGTTCAAATCGAGTATCCTGAACGGAAACGATGAGAATCATTCTTTTTTGCCTGATCGCGGTTCGCGTTCTGGCGGCTGACCTGGACTCCGATCGCTTACAGGCTGAGGTTGCGCGGTTGGCGAAAATCTCGGACGGTGTCGTGGGCATGTCCGCGTTGCACGTCGAGTCAAACCGGCGGTTTGCGTTCCATGGCGAGGATCGCTTCCCGATGGCCAGCTCGTTTAAGATTCCAATCGCTGTGCAATTGCTGGATCGCATCGATCGCGGCGAACTCCGGCTGGATCAAATGGTGACCATCGAACCACACGATTTGCATCCGGGCAGCGGGATGCTTACCTCGCTATTGAATAAGCCGGGCGTGGCGCTGAGCCTGCGCAACCTGCTGGAGCTGATGCTTCTCATCAGCGACAACAGCGCAACCGACATTGTTCTGCGTCTGGCGGGCGGTCCGGAGGCGGTTACCGCCAAGATGCGTGCGCTGGGCATTTCCGGAATCGATGTCAATCGCCCTACGGTGAATCTGATTGCGGATTGGATTGGCGCAACGCTCGGGCCGGAGAACGAATGGACGCCCGAACGGTTCAGCAAGCTTCTGGATGCCGCGACACCGGAGCAGCGAAAGCAGGCCAGCGACCGCTTCAATCAGGATCCGCGTGACACCTCGCAGCCCAATGCCATGGCCGCGCTGCTGGAGAAAATTTACCACCGGCAACTGCACAAGCCGGAGACGGCGGCCCTGCTGCTCGATATTTTGTACCGTTGCCAAACCGGTGAAGCTCGCATCAAGGGCATGCTTCCGCCCGGGACGGAGGTGGCGCACAAGACCGGTTCCATCGGCGGCACCATCAACGACGTTGGCATCCTGAATCTGCCTGACAACGCCGGCCACGTGGTGCTGGCGCTGTTCGTGAAGCAGGGATCGAAATCGGAGGCAAGCGAGCGAGCCATCGCGCAGATCTCTCGCGCGGTCTACGATTATTTCTTATTCAACCAACACCAGTAGAAGACGGCTATCATGCTGGCCGGCTCAGTAATGAAATCTATAACGGAATTCGACGTAGATTTGCCGCGGATCGTCAAAGTGGAATCCGCCGAAGGTGAGGCTGTTGTCAAGTAATACGCGGCGATTCGCCACATTCAGAGCAGTCAACGAGATCTTGTATCTCTCGCGCTCGCCGAAGCTCTTTCCCACGGAGATGTCGAACGTAGTGTGCTGCCTCAGATAGTTCCCCGGATATTGCGCGTTCGGCGACCCGTTGGTGAATCCGGAGCCGTAGTACACATTTGTCGACGCGAACGCCTGCCCGGGAAGAATTGCGTTGGCGCCGAAGTTCAACGTGTTTCTCTGATCGTGATCCACCGGTGCGTATCCCGGCGGGATGGCCACCGGGCATGAGGCCGAAACGGGAACTGGGCAGATCACGCCTCCAGTGATGGGAGATGTTGCCTGCGCGATCTGATTCGAATACGCCAGGTGGACCTGAGCGCGGCGCCAGATGCGCGGGGAACGCAGTGTGGTTTCCCAACCCTGAATCAGAGCGCCACTCCAGGTGATTGGCCAGAAGATGTTCGATTCGCCAATATTATTGTGGTCCAGCCAGTTCCGCGCGCGCGTCTGAAACGTATCTTCCTCGAGCACCCAGCCGCGAAACGGAATCGAGACGCCAAATTGGTATTCTTCATCGCGCTCTCCCTTCAGCGGCGCGAAAATCAGAGTCTGGCTGGTGGCTAAATTGAGCAATGGACCCGTCGCAGTCAGCAAGGGAGGCGCTTGGTAAAAATGCCCGTAAAATCCATGAAAGACCCAGTTCAGGCGCGGGATCCGAACGGCAACACCAAAGCGCGGGTCGGTCGCGTTCTCGATGACTCCGGGCTGAGTTCCGGCTCCGGAAGTGGTGAAGTGCGATTCGCGAAGGCCGGCGATCAGCGTCAACCACGAGGTCACTTTAAATCGGTCGCTGATGTATTCTTCGATCAGTCCGCCGGTTACAGCAGCCGAGGACGCGCCGAAGTTCTGACAGTTCGGTGCGCAATCTGTAAAAACGTTATTAAAGTAGTTGCCCTGGTGCTGGGCGAATCCGTACACTCCCATTTGAACGTCGTTGTTCTTCACAGATGTTATGTTCAGGCTGGCTTGGGCGCCGGCATAATTGGCGGTCTGATCCACAGTCGAGATCACCGGCACATCGCTCGAGCCGCCGGTATAGCTGGCCTGGTTGTAGTGATAGAAGGGTGAAACCGTCAGCAGCAGGTTGGGACTAAATGTGTGAAGCCATGAGAAGGTGACGTAACCATCCGGTTCACGTTCACTATCGCGAAGGCCGTAACTGGGATAAACCTGATTTCCGGCAGAGTTGGGATTCGGATCGATGGGGATCTGGTAATAATCCCGCCGCAACGACGCGACCAGCCGAAATTGGTTGAAGGGACTGGCGTTGAATATGAACGACGCGAATCCCCCATAACCGTTCTCGGCGTCGTGAATAACTTTCCCTATCGGAGGCTGCAGGCCGTAGTTGCTGCGATTTCCGTTGAAACTCACGTAGTAGGCGAAGCGCTTGGTGTGCCCTCCGAAATTGAATTGATCGTTGGTTTGGTACCAGTTTCCGAAACTAGTGACGAGTTCCGCCTCATTGTCGCGCTCGAAGCCGGTTCGGGGAACGATATTGAAAATTCCATACGTGCGGTCTCCGTACTCTGCATCGTAGCTGCCTCGCTGAACTTCGAGATAATCAATGTCCTTGGGGTCAATCTGCGGGCCCAGATTGGTGGCGATGTTGGTGTTCGGTATGGGTACGCCGTCAATGAGCCAACCCACTTGATGGCCTCCGCGCATGTGCAGCATATCGTGGGTTACATATGCACCGGGCGTGTAGTCGGTGATCATCGCCATACTGTTGGTGCGGCTGGCGCCGGGAGTTTGGGCTATGTCTTCGCGATCGATCAAGGTGGTGGGCGTTACCGAATCCATATTGGCCACTTCCGCTTGGGCGACGACGACGGTACTTTCATTCAAGGGAGCGATGACCAGTTGAAAGTGAAGAATCGGTGACGATCCGGAAGCGACTGTCACGGCCTGCTGGGCAGTCTCGAACTTAGACTGAGTGACGGTGATTTTGTAATCGCCCACTGGCACCGCGGTGAACGAAAATTCGCCGTTGTCGCCCGATTGAGCGGTTTGAGACCAATCCGAAGTAATCGCCTGCAGCTTTACCAATGCACCTGGCACAGGCCGATGTTGTGGATCGTGCACGATTCCTTGGACCCTTCCGAAAATTGTTGCGTGGAGTAGGGAACCAGAACTTAAGAATATTGCCAGACACGAACAGAATACGAGCTTTCGCACAAAACCTCCCGCATAGTTGAAAAACAGAATGTGTTTAGGAGATTGAGGCGGGAGGTCCGCGCTTCTGACCGGCGCGGCTATAGGAACCTAGGCAAAGGGTTCGTGACTCTGGGAGGAAAGCTGAATGACTGAGGAATCCTCGAAAGATCGCCTGGAGAAATTCAGGTAAGCTCACGGCCGGAGCACCTGGAATCGTGCGAGCGGCCGGGAAAAAAGGGCATCTGCCAGACTGCACGGAGGGACCTGACGGCGATTCCGATTGCATCGCCATCATCGCGCAATGATGCTTTCCACCGCGCCGGCAGCAGGGCGGAATTTTTGAATCCGAGTGCGATGCGAACACCGCGGGACTGATCAGCGAAAAGCTGAACAGAGCCATCAGCAATAATGCCAACGTGCGGCGCATCGATGCTATTGTAGCTTTTCTTTGCGATCAGTGCGCGATGGAAATGGCTGGGCGCGCGACATTTAAATGGATGATCAGGCCGCCGATGCGCGAACGGTCCAAAACATTCCGGAGCATTTGAGGCAGCGCCGATGACGGTCCTACAACCAGCTTCGACGACACCAGAGCCAACAAACAGACCTTGTGCGCGAAAAACCGGATTGCGCATCCGCTCTCGGTTGGGTTCAAAGTACTCGGCTTCAATGGCGATGATTTTAGGGAGTTCCCATGCGCCTGCTGGCCCACCAAAGGTCATGAAGACGCTGTGTGAAAAATCGGTGGGCAGGCGAAGGCGTCCGCGTAGGACAAGCCTCCGGCTTGTCCTACGATACTGCGTGCGCCACGGGCGGTCCTCAGGATCAATAATTTGGACCGCGTCTTCAACGGAGTTGGTCGGTGCCGGGCGGAGAATTGCGCAGGATCTTCACCAAGGCCTCGATCTTGCCGTGGTTGAGGCGATCGAGACAGCGGGCGATCCATCGATTGCTCGCTTTGGCGTCCTGAGGCGACCGCTTTCAGGAGAGCCGGACGCGGGAAATCTGCACCTCCGGTTCGACGACTGGAGAGCGGGTCGCGCTCATCGCGTCGCCTTCTCGCCTACTCTACCGGTTCGGAATGGATGCTAGGCCAGCGTGTTGATTGGTGCGGGGTGCGCTGACTCGAATAGCTTGATTGCCAGGCCTTGTTGCAGGATGTAGCCTAGCTCGTCGATGCCTTCCAGGAGGCAGTGCTTGGCGAAGCTGTCGACGGGGAATTCGACCGTGCGGCCGTTGGGCAAGGTCAACGTTTGCGTCGCGAGATCTACTTTCACCGTCGCGTTTGGATTTGCGAACAGTTCGGCGTGGACGTCGCGCGGGACGATGATCGGGAGTAGGGAGTTTTTCAGCGAGTTTTGCTTGAAGATGTCGGCGAAGCTGGTGCTGATTACGGCGCGGAATCCGTATTGCGTTAGGGCCCAGGGGGCGTGCTCGCGCGAGCTACCGCAACCGAAGTTGTCGCCTGCTAGCAGAATTTGCGATCGTTTGGCATCGGGAGTGTTTAGGATGAAGTCGGGTTTCGGGTTCCCCTCGGCGTCGTAGCGCCAGTCGTAGAACAACTGGTCGCCCAGGCCGTCTTTTGAGATGGTCTTCAGGAAGCGGGCGGGGATGATTTGGTCGGTGTCGATGTTGTCGATGGCGAGCGGGACTAAGCGGCTTTCGAATGGGACGAATTTGTTCATCGGAGTAGTTCCCTTACATCGCTGACTACGCCTGTAATTGCGGAAGCAGCGGCGGTCAGTGGGCTGGCGAGGAACGTTCGTCCGCCCTTGCCCTGGCGTCCTTCAAAGTTGCGATTGCTGGTGGAGACGCTGTATTCGCCGGGCTGCAATTGATCGCCGTTCATCGCGATGCACATGGAGCAGCCGGCCTCACGCCAGTCGGCGCCGGCGTCGCGGAAGATCTGATCCAGTCCCTCGGCTTGAGCTTGCGCTTTCACTTGCTGCGAACCAGGGACCACCATGACGCGCAACCCGGGATGTACTTTTCGGCCGCGCAGGATGTTGGCGGCGCTACGCAGGTCGGAGATCCGTGAGTTGGTGCAGCTTCCGATGAATACTACGTCCAAGGGATGGCCGAGCAGCGGTTTTCCGGGCGGGAGATCCATGTAGCGCAGGGCTTTGGCGAGGGTATCGCGCTCCAGAGGATCGGTGATGTCGCTCGGATTCGGAACCACGGCGGTGATCGGAATCCCCATTCCGGGGTTGGTGCCGAAGGTGATCATCGGTTCGAGGACGGAGGCGTCGAGCGTGATGCCTTTGTAGTAAGTGGCTTCTTCATCCGTTGGCAGCTCGCGCCAGCGCGCTTCGGCAGCGGCCCAGGCGGCGCCTTTCGGAGCGTAAGGACGGCCGGCTACATATTGATACGTCGTTTCGTCGGGCGCGATCAATCCGCCACGAGCGCCGGCTTCGATGGACATGTTGCAGACGGTCATGCGCTCATCCATGGAAAGGGCGCGAATGGCCGGGCCGCAGTATTCGAAGATGCAGCCGGTGCCGCCGCCGATTCCGATGCGGGCGATCATGGCGAGAATGATGTCTTTCGCAGTTACGCCGGGCTTAAGGAAGCCGTCCACGCGGACCTGATAGGTTTTGGGTTTGTTTTGCAAAAGGCACTGCGAGGCCAGCACATGCTCTACTTCGCTGGTTCCGATGCCGAAGGCTAATGCGCCGAAAGCGCCGTGCGTAGCGGTGTGGCTATCGCCGCAGACCACGGTGAGCCCTGGTTGCGTGAGGCCTTGCTCGGGACCGATGACGTGCACGATGCCCTGCTGCGCGCTATCCAGACCGAAGCAGCGAATTCCGAATTCCTTGCAATTGGCTTCGAGTTTTGCGACTTGGGCGGCGGCGACTTGGTCGATAATCGGGAACGAGCGCGGGGTGGTGGGGGTGCTGTGGTCCGTGGTGGCGATGGTGAGATCGGGACGGCGGACTTTTATGCCGCGGGCGCGGAGGCCGTCGAAGGCTTGCGGCGAAGTTACTTCGTGGACCAGGTGGAGGTCGATGTAGAGAAGTGTGGGAGCGGCGGATTGTTCGGCGACGATGTGGTTGTCCCAGACTTTTTCGATGATGGTGCGAGGTTTCATATTGTTTCTACTGGACAAGCCGGAGGCTTGTCCTACACGCTTCTCCGACCTCTGACGTGGTCGCTGTTCCGTTCAGGTCGGCGGTGACTTGGCCGGAATTTAAGACTGATTCTACTGCCGCGTTCACGGCTGCGGCTTCTTCCTTTAATCCGAAACTGTATTCGAGCATGGCGGCTACCGATCCGATGGCGCCGAACGGGTTGGCTTTGTTTTGACCGGCGATGTCCGGCGCAGAGCCATGGACCGGCTCGTATAATCCCACCCAGGCGCCAGAAGGCTTCCGGTCGCCAATCGAAGCTGAGGGCAGCATGCCGATGGATCCAGCCAAGACAGCCCCTTCATCACTTAGGATATCGCCGAACATGTTCTCGGTGAGCAATATGTCGAAGCGGCGCGGGTTCAGGATCAATTGCATGGCGCAATTGTCCACCAGGATGTGATCGAGGGCGACGTCCGGAAATTCGGCGGCGACTTCCACGACCACTTTTCGCCAGAGCTGCGAGTTTTCGAGGACATTCGATTTGTCCACGCTCGTAACCTTCTTGCGGCGATTGCGTGCCAGATGAAACGCCATGCGCGAGACACGTGCGATTTCTGAGCTCGAGTAGGTCATCGTATTGATGGCCCGGGTTTCGTTGCCTTCCTGATGGATTCCGCGCGGCGTTCCATAGTAGATGCCGCCGGTCAACTCGCGGACGATGATCATGTCGGTTCCATCCACCAGATGATTCTTGAGCGGCGACAAATCGAGCAGCGCTTTATAGGATCGAACCGGGCGGAGGTTGGCATAAACGCCTAGCACTTTGCGAATGCCGAGCAGACCTTTTTCGGGACGCTTCTCGGGGGGGGCTTGATCGAATTCGGGCAATCCGACAGCTCCCATCAGTGTAGCGTCAGCTTGGAGAGCGAGATCGATGGTTTCCTGCGGCAGGGGCGTTCCGGTTTTATGAATCGCGACGCCGCCTAGCAGGCCTTCGGTGAGTGATAGCTGGTGGTGGAATTTAATGGCGACTTGTTGGAGAACTTTGACGGCTTCGCGCGTTACTTCGGCGCCGATGCCATCGCCGGGGAGGATTAGTACGTTGAGCCGCATCAATCGTTCGCTGCCACGGCGGTTTGTCCCAGCACCTGGTGGATCAGCTCGACGATCTCCTCGTTACGCAGACCCTTCTTACGGTCGGCGATCGCAGTGAAGCGGTGGTACAAATCGTCCAGCTCTGGTTTGTTGAGCTCGAATCCCAGGACTTCGGCGCGTTGGTGCAGCGCGTGCCGCCCGCTGTGTTTGCCCAGCACAAGCTTGCTTTCAGGGACACCGACTGAGGTCGGTTCGATGATTTCGTAGGTGGTCCGTTCCTTCAAATAGCCGTCCTGATGAATGCCCGCTTCATGCGCGAAGGCATTCTCGCCGACGATGGCTTTGTTCGGCTGCGGTCCAAACGTGATGGTTTGGGCGAGAAGCTGGCTGGTGGAATAAATCTGCTCGGTGACGATCTTGGTTTCATACGGCAGCTTGTCGGGACGGGTTTTGAAGGCCATCACGATTTCCTCGAGCGCCGCATTGCCTGCCCGCTCGCCGATGCCGTTGATGGTGCACTCAATCTGACGGGCACCGGCTTGGACGGCAGCGATGGAATTGGCGACGGCCAGGCCCAAATCGTCGTGACAATGCACGCTGACGATGGCGCTCGGGCCGAGAGCCCGCACCATACGGCCGATCAGTGCGGCGTATTCTTCGGGGATCGAGTAGCCCACCGTGTCGGGAAGATTTACCGTGCGCGCTCCGGCCGCGACCACGGCGTGTGAGATTTGCTCCAGATAATCCCAGTCGGTTCGCGTGGCGTCTTCGGCCGAAAACTCGACATCATCGGTATGTTCGCGCGCCAATTCGACGGCGGCGACCGCTTCATCCAAAACCTGCTGGCGCGACTTCTTCAATTTGTATTTCAGATGGATGTCGCTGGTGGCGATGAAGGTGTGAATGCGAGGACGTTTCGCGTGCTTCAGAGCTGCTGCGGCGCGCTCGATGTCCGGCGTGTTGGCTCGTGCGAGTGCCGCTACCTGCGCCCATGGAAATTCGCGGCTCACGGCGACCACTGCTTCGTAGTCGCCTTCGGAAGCGATGGGGAAGCCGGCTTCCAGGATGTCGACCCCGAGTTCCACCAGTTTGCGTGCCAGCCGGAGCTTCTCCGGCACAGTCATGCTGCAACCGGGAGATTGTTCGCCGTCCCGGAGAGTGGTGTCAAAGAGGTAAACGCGATTCGGCATGGGGTCCTCCAAGTCTTGCTTCAATTATCGGGGACGCGGCCTGATTTGGCAAATTTATAATGCGCGCTTGTTGAATAAAATATTATGATGCGATAAACTTCGTTTATGGAACTGTACCCGTTGAAGGTTTTTATGACGGTAGCTAGTGAGAAAAGCTTCTCCCGGGCTGGTGAAAAGCTACTACGGACGCAGCCGGCGGTCTCTCTCGCGGTTCAGAAGCTCGAGTCGGACTTGCAGGAGCGGCTGATCGATCGTTCCGGCAAGGAGCTGCTTTTGACCGATGCAGGCCGAATCGTTTACGAATACGCGCGCCGGTTCGAGAATCTGGAGGGGGATCTGGAGGTCGCGCTAGCGGAGTTGCGCGATAACTCGGCGGGACGGCTAACGGTGGGCGCCAATGAATCGACGTCACTGTACTTGTTGGGGCACATCGAGCGCTATCGGCGCCTGTATCCAAAGGTGAAGGTGCAAGTACGGCGGTCGCTTTCGAGCAAGATTCCCTCGCAATTGATTGACGGCGACCTGGAGCTGGGCGTGATCAGCTACGATCCGGAGGATGACCGGTTGGTTTCGATGGTGTTGTTCACCGACCATCTGGCGTTCGTGGTTTCACCGGCGCACCGGTTTGCGAATCGCGCGAAGGTTTCCATCAGCGAACTGGGGATGGAAACGTTCATCGCTCACAATGTTTTGTCGCCGTATCGGGCGGTGGTGGTGAAGGAGTTTCAGCGGCACAAAGTGGCGCTCAATATGGACGTGGAGATGCCGACTGTGGAAACCATCCGGAAGATGGTGCAGCGGAATGAAGGCGTGGCGTTCCTGCCGCGCATGTGCGTGGAGCAGGAGTTGAAGCAGGACACGCTGCGGGAGGTGCGGGTGGAGGAGTTGAGCGTGGAGCGGAAGGTCCATCTGGTGTGTCCGGCCAAGCGGAGTTTGAGTCATGCGGCGAAGGCATTTTTGGAGTTGGTGAAGGGGGGCTAGGGCTGCTTTGTTCGGGGCTGGGGACTCGGGGCTGGAGACTCGGGGCTGGGGACTTGGGATTGTCGTCGCGAACATCTTCGCCCGACAGCGCCCGGAGCTTTGGCCTAGGCCACGGCGTCGAGTTCCATGGTGGCTAAGATTGTAGGATCAGGAGCCAAGCCCAATTCTGCGAGGTTTTCGCCCTCGAGGTGAAGCCCGATCGCTTCACGGATGTTCAATGCCAGTTCGTCCAGGGTATCGCCCTCGGTAACCACCGGGAGGTCCAGGCACTCCGCGACGTACTTCTTTTCGCCCCGAAAGAATCGTACTTGGACGGTCCGCCTCATTTTTTATGAACCTTATCCTCACTGTACAGTAGTTGGTGCGTCGATAAATGACTATGCGAACCACCCTTGGCGATCTCCGCTCGTCGGCGCAGGCGTACTAGCGTCATTGGCGCTGGGCCGGCTGGTGGAGAGTCAGTTGTTCAGCATCAAAGCGAACGATCCAATGGTGATGCTCGTGGCGGTCGGCGTCATCATCAGCGTGACAGCGCTGGCCGCTTATGTGCCCGCGCGGCGCGCCACCGGAATTGATCCGATGAACGCGCTGCGGTATGAGTAGCCGGTTGGCACGCGAAAGCTCCCAATTAGTTTTCCCGAGATTGCTCAATTTGCATTCCTTAGTGGGGCGGTCCCCCTGGACCNNCTGGACCGCAGCCGACGCCCTCGTCGGCTTGTTTGGCGAAGAGCGGGTCCAGGGGGACCCGCGCAGACCTGGGGGTCTGCCCCACTATGACGGCCGAATCCCCCAGTTTTGGGAAAACTAAGTGACATTGGGCGAAAGCGCCTGCCCCACCGTTACTGCACGGCTACTGTAATGGCCTGCTGCTTAGTGGTGTTGTTTCCGATCGTGAGAACTACCAACTGATTTTGCGAATTGATATTGTTCGGGATTGTGACGTTCACTTGAAGGACACCCGATACCAGCGTGGGCGCTTCGCCCGCATAAGATATTGCCGCAGGTTGGCCGCCGATGGTTACCGAGACGTTGGCGACCGGCTTGGGTAGAGGTAGCGACGGACCGGACATAGAGCCAGTGGCGACCGGTGGCGTGAGCAATCCTTCGCCAGTAGCGTAAATCGACACGGTGCTGCCCTTGGGAGCTGGATTACTTGCGTTGTTTGCACTTTCGTTTGAATTCAGAATGGCTCCCTGACCGTTGCCGGTTTGGTTAGCCGAGAAGATGCCGGGAGCGGTCGCGGTAGTGGTGACCATGAACGACGCGGAAATGACGCCGTTGTAGTTCACCGTAACGTTGATCGACGAACCCGGTGCGACTTCGGCCACTTCATAGGGCACGATGGCATTAATCTGAAGAGCTCCGACGTAGGTCAAAGGCGCGGCTACGCCATTAAACGTCACCGTTGTGCCGCCCAACGTGGTATCCACGTGGCTGTTGTCCGGCGTAAAGTTGATCCCTGTAGTGGGGCCGAGATTTGTACCGAAAATGGAGACTAGCTCGCCCGGCGAAACGGGTCCGGCCAGGAAGCTGGCGCCATTGACGATGGAAGTGACTGCCGGCGCGGAGGGGCCAAAGACGCTGAGATTCACCTTGATAGTCTGAGTGACACCCGGAAGGCTGGACGAGGAGACGGCCACGTTGCCCGTGTAACTGCCGGCGCCGAGCGTCTGCACCACGGACAGATTTAGCGCGATGCTGAGAGTAACCGGAGTACTGCCAGTGGTGGGCGTGACCGTCACGAAGTTGCCTCCGGTAGACGGAGTGAAGGTTGCCGTGATTGGCACGTTCGCTCCAGTAGCCGTGACTTGTACAGTCTGGGGACCCTGGAGGACGTTGGAGCCGATCTGGTAAGTGAAATTCGCGGTGGTGGCGGAGAGCACCAAGGTGTTCGCCGTGCTGACCGTCAGCGTGACTGGGATGTACAACGGGTTGTTTCCGGCTCCCGGAACGATAACCGTCACCACTCCGCTATACGTGTTTTGCGGCAGGTTGCCGCCAGTGGCTGTTACGGTAACCGTGTTGCCCGATGCCGTGGCCGCAAGCCAGCCGGTTCCCAGGAACGTAGTGGCCAGCGCGCCGATGGTTGTCCCGGCCGGCACTCCGTTGATCTGCACGGTTTGGCTGACAGGAGCTCCACCTGCGGGCTCCATGAGTGTGAGACTTGCCGGAGTGGCACTTACATTAGAGGCCACCACAATCAAGTGCACATGAATGACCTCAGACGGGACGTTTCGAGAGGTGACGGTGACGGTTCCATCATACGTCCCCACTCCAAGATCGATGGGATTAATGGTGATTAGCAGGTTGCTGGGTGTAACTCCGGTGTTGGGCGCTACCGAAAGCCACGTCAATCCGATGGGATTGGTGGCAGCAGCGGCATTGAAAGCAAGGACAGTGGAGTCCGTGCTGGTGACCGAGACTGTCTGCGTGGTGGCGCTGGCTCCGGACAACATGGTGATGTCAAGGTAATTTGCGCTGACGTTCAGAAGAGCTGTGCCGCTAACGTTCAGCGTGACCGGAATGACGAGCGCCGGTGTGGAAGAATTGGGAACGCTTATCGTAATGTTCCCGTTGCAGACCTTCGGCGTGGTGAGTCCGCCTACGTTCACGGACGCCACTATCTGGTCCTGGTTCAAGTAAGTAACGCCGGTGGCGCCGCTAGTCCCGGTGGCGGTCAAGAACCCGGGACAATTGCTGGTGGTGACTGCTACCTGGAAATTGAGCGGAGACGCTGTGCTGGAGACAGTAATGGTCTGATTGGTCGGCGCCGTTTGTCCAATTTCGTAATTGAAGGTCAGTGAACCAACGCTCGCAGTAAGTAGAGGGTTACTGTTTACTGTAAGAGTCGCGACAAAGCTCTGCGGTGAATTGCCCGCATTGGCAGAAGTCAGCGTAACGGTATCGCTGTATGTACCGGGCGCAAGAGTGGAGAGCACGAATGGATTCACAGTGAGCGCCAGCGCCTGGGGAGTGGTGCCCGTGACCGGAGCCACCGTTACGAAGTTAGGTCCGCCGGCAGTGGTGGAGGCTGAAGTAACCGTGAAGGTCAAGGCCGCGCCGGAACTTGTAATCTGGACATTCTGAACAGCCGGTTGAGTGCTGGTCCCGATTTGGTAAGTGAACATCGGACCAGTGGACGGAACTAATAGAAGCGGATTAGCGCTGACCACAAGACTAACTGGGACCACTAGGAGGGGGTTAGAAGCCCCGGATGCGGTGATATCGATTTCTCCGTCGCACGGTTGCGCGGTGATGCCGGTTGTAAGGCCCGATGTATTCACTTGAACCGTGATGTTGCTCGGCGTCGCGCCACTATCTGGTGAAATTACCAGCCAACTTCCACAGTGTGCCGTCTTGGAAAACGCTGTGAATACGACATTGGCGCCGGTGCTGCTGGTGATGGCGACGGATTGCGCAGCCGGTCCATTAGTCCCTGTTTGCCAGGCGAAACTAAGTTGGGCGGGGCTAACTTGGATAGCGGGCGTTCCGGCGAGGGTAACCAATACCGGAATGCTGATGCCGTTTGTTCCTGGAGCGTTGATGGCAACTGCCCCGCTGAACGGTCCGGGGGTGGGTGGCAGCGCGGTAGGATTCACGGTAACTTGCAACTCGGCCGGCAAGGTACCGGACTGCGGGTTTACTGTCAGCCAATTTCCCCCGTCGCTGGTCCTGGCGGTTACGGTATAAGTTGTCGTGCTGGAATGACTGCTTGAAAGCGCGACGGATTGGGTAGAGGGAACCGTACTGGTAACAGCAAACGGGAAACTCAAGGAATTCGGATTCGCTGAAAGAGGGCTCGCCCCAGACAAGGTATCCAGTTCCACGCGCACCGACAGGGAAGCCCCCGTCGCGTTGATATTCAGAAAGCCGTCGTCGGTGGCGAGGCTCGAAAGCGCGGGATTGACGAAGACCGTCACTTCGAGCGGCGTCGTTCCACTACTGGGCGTAGCCGTTAGCCAGTTATTGTTAGAAATGGCTGATACCGCAACATTGGTGGACCCGTTGGAGGATGTTATTATCACCGTCTGAGGAGATAAGCTTCCAGTTTGCGCACTGAAGGTCATCTGCGACGGATTGGCCGTCAGCGTAGCATTCTGGGCCAAGGCCGTATCGGAAAAACACACCAGGACAACCAACAGGCTGGCGAGACAGACTAGAGATTTTTGAGCGTTTTGCATGAGTTCCTCCACGAAAGATCGAGATTAGTAGGGTAAATCCGGACGCGGCTATGAGTGGTAGAAGCAATCTCCTTGCCACGATCCGTTAGACCAACTCAGGTTGCTGGCGGTTTCATCAACCTTGGAGTAATGTAGCCGGAATTTCCGTGATTAACCTTACAACCTAGCGCTTAGACTTTCAAACACACACACTAACAATTAGCACTCGTGGCGGCGGATGTCTGCTCACAATTGCTCACCTTGGAATCAGGCAGTACAGGATGGCGTGGCTGGGAATTCGGGGTTCGTCAGCGTTTGCTGACAAGCGGGACTTGGGGCTGGGGACTGGGGGCTGGCGTCGGAGTTGTACAATTCTTGGGTGGTCGTTCGCCTACCTCACCTTCTATTCGTGTTGTCTGCGCTTGGCTTTGCTCAGCCGATTGTGCTTGAGACCAGCACCATTCTGGATGGCAAAGGTGGGGTGCTGAAGAACCAGCAGATTGTGATTGAAGGTTCGCGCATTCAGGTTGTGACGCGAGGGAGGTCCACTGCAACTTACGACCTGCGCGGGTTGACGGTGATGCCGGGCTGGATCGACACGCATATTCATTTGACCTGGCATTTTGACTCACACCATAAACTCGCGAACCAGAGTGAGCCGCCGCAAGCTTCGGCTCTCTACGCCGCGGAAAACGCGTGGCTCACGCTACAAGGCGGTTTCACCACCGTGCAAAGCGTGGGAGCGCCCATCGACGCAGACGTTCGCGACCGGATTGCGGAAGGATCACTGCCGGGGCCGCGCATCCTGACGTCGGTGCGGCAGATCACCGATAAGAGCGGTACGCCGGACGAGATTCGCGCGCTGGTGCGCAAGACCAAAACGGAAGGCGCGGACGTGATCAAGCTTTTCGCGACCTCGGGGCTGGGGGCGGGCGGGGCGCAGACCATGAGCGATGAGCAGATCCAGGCCGCATGCGGCGAGGCGAAAGCAGTGGGGCTGCGCGCGGTGGTGCACGCCATCGGATCGGATGGCGCCAAGGCCGCGGTGCTAGCCGGTTGTACATCCATCGAGCATGGCGATTTTCTGGACGACGCAACTCTCGCGCTGATGGCCGAGCGAGGGACTTATTTCGATCCCAATTTTCTGGTATTGCACAACTATCTGGATAATCGCGCGAGCTTCAATTTTCCAGAGACCACGTTCACAGCGCTAGAGAAGGCGCTGGGGCCTACGGCCGATGTTCTGCGGCGAGCGCGTTTGCGTCACGTGAAGGTGATTTTCGGCACCGACGCGGTGGCTGGCGCGCATGGGAGGAATGCCGAAGAGTTCATCTACCGGGTGCGGGATGGTCACGACTCGCCGATGGAAGCACTTCGGAGCGCAACGTCGCTGGCTGCCGAATCGCTCGGGCTGGGCGATCGTATCGGCACTGTTGCTCCTGGTTTCGATGCAGACCTGGTAGCCACCGACGGCAATCCGCTGGAGGACATCACGGCGGTCCGGCGGGTGGTGTTTGTGATGAAGGGCGGAAAGGTTTATAAGAACGCTCGTTGAATGAGGTGGCGTAGGCGCTTTCGCCTGCGAACCCCTGCTAGAGGCCTGTGACGAAATCGGACAGCTCGTAGCGAAATCGGACAGTACGGGGGTTTCCCGGAGTCCAGGCACCGCATCTGATTGGAAACAACGTTGAAAAACACCGTCGCCTCTCGGTCTTCAAGTGGAAGGCGAATTGCACTTGGATGACACTCTGGGAAAATCAATCAGTCGGTTTCCGCGGGTGGCGCGCACCGGCCGTCATCAACTAGGATTTTATTCAATGAGCTACTTTCGAAGACTTTTTTCCGTTCTGTGTGCGGGTTTGACGTGTTTTGCGCAGACGCCGGAGGTGTCCATACAGGAGCCGAAGCCGTATCCGGTGGTGGGGCGATTTCTGAAGCCGTTTCACATCCAGCCTCGCGTCGTTGGGCCGGCTCTATTGTCGAACACGCCGCGGCTGGAATCGCTGGTGCGCGGGGGGAATTTGTATCTTTCGGTGCAAGATGTAATCGCAGTGGCGCTGGAGAATAATCTTGATATCGCGATTCAGCGCTACGCGCCGGTTTTGGCGAGTGAAGTTCTGCGCCGAGCCCAAAGCGGTCAGCTTCTGCGTCAAGTTGGTCTTCCGATCAGCCAAGGGCCGCAAAGCGTCAGCCTGGCCGGAGTCACTTCCGGAGTGGTGGGTTTGTCAGACACGGGGTCTGGCGTAACCTCCGGGGGCGGCTTGGTGGCTTCTATCGGCACTACACCTCCCGGTCTCGATCCCATTCTTTTCGCCAGCGCTGCTTTTCAGCATTTAACCAGTCCGGAAGACAACCTTTTCGTGGTAGGCGTTCCCACCTTAGTGCAGACCACGCGAACCTATCAGGCTGGCTACTTCCAGCAGTTCGTTACGGGGACGGCGTTTCAGCTCACTTATTACAGTTCCCGGAATCAATTTAACAGCCCTGCCTTCGATGTCAACCCGTTCACCAGCGGCTATTTGGATCTATACATCCTGCAGCCAATTTTGCAGGGGTTCGGGAGACCTGTGAACAACCGCTATATTCGAATGGCTAAGAATAACGCGAAAGTAAGCGATCTGCAATTAAAGCGGCAGGTGGTGACGACGATTTCCGCGGTTCTGAATCTTTACTGGGATCTGGTCAGCTTCAACGATGCCATTCGCATCCGTGAAGAGGCGCTCCAGACGGCACAGAAACTGCTTGAGGGAAACCAGCACCAAGCCGACCTGGGGACATTACCCAAGATTGAGATAACACGCGCCGCAGCCGAGGTATCTTCCGCAAAAGAGAACCTGCTGATCGCACAAACTAACGTTGCACAGCAGGAAACTGTTCTGAAAAACGCTTTGAGCAGAAATGGCGTCGCCAGCCCGTGGCTGGATGAGGTCCATGTCATCCCACTGGACACGATCAAGGTCCCGGAAAAAGAAGAGCTCAAACCAACGGCAGAGCTGATCAATCTGGCCCTGCAGGCGCGTTCTGAGCTAGAGCAGACGCGACTCAACGTGGAGAGCTCGAAGATTAGCGCGGCCGGCACAAAGAACGCGTTGCTGCCGGTCTTGAACGCATTCGCCGAATTCACCAACAACGGCCTTAGCGGCGTAGCGAATCCCTTGGTTACAAATCCGACTCCCGAGACTTTACCGGCGCCCTATGTGTTGGGTGGATACGGCAACCTGCTCAGCCAAATCCTCCTGCGGCATTTTCCAAACTACTCTGTGGGCTTTTCGTTGAATATCCAGATTCGCAACCGGCAGGCACAGGCCGATTACGTGTTGGACCAACTCGGCGTTCGGCAAAACGAGCTGCAACTTCAAAAAGAGATCAATCAGATTCGCGTGGACGTAAAGAACGCAGTGATCGGTCTGCAGCAGGCACGGGCTCGCTATGAAACCGCGGTGGCCACTCGGTCCCTGGCTCAACAAACACTGGATTCTGAGGCAAACCGTTTCAAATTCGGCGAGTCGACCATTGCGCAGGTGGTCCAAACTCAGCGGGACATGGCCACGGCACAAGACGCCGAGGTTCAGGCCATGGCCAACTATACCCACGCCAAGATTGCCTTCGATGAAGCGGTGGGGCAGACGCTGGACACCAACGGCATCTCCATACAGGAAGCCGCGGCGGGGCGGGTGGCCCGACAATCAGCGATACCGGATACCGTTCCGGGCAAGGAATGAGGCGCACTGCAATGAAAACACAAAAAGCATTCGCCGTGTTCGTCGTTTGGAGCTTGGTGACTTCCCAGCTGAGCGCCCAACAGTCGCCGCAGACGGTGGAGAAGGCGCACGCAATCGTTTTGGTGCGGCCTTACCTGCCAACGACCATGCCTCCGGTTCAGTTAAAGAATTCAAACCGCCTGCATGACTTGATTCGAGGTGGCAAGCTTTATCTGACAGTACAAGATGCCATTGCGTTGGCCATGGAAAACGACGTAGACCTGGAAGTAGACCGGTATGGACCCCTGAGCGCCGAGTGGAACTTGAAGCGTGCGCAGGCGGGTGGCCCGCTACGCGGCGTCACGGCCGGCAACACGTTAAGTAACCAGGCGGTCAGCGGCCAAGGCGTGCAGGGGAGTGAGGCGTCTGCTGGCCTTGTGAGTAGTGGAGGAGGCAGTGGAAGTTCGGGTAGCAGCGGCATTATTCAACAGATCGGACCAATCACGCCCAACCTGGATGCCGCCTTCCAAAATACCAGCGAATTCGCGCACCTCACCTCTCCTCAGCCCAACACAACGGTGAGTCAAACTCCTGCTCTGGTCAACACTGAACACATCTTCGACTCGTCTTTCACGCAAGGCTTGATTACCGGCGGCACTTTACAGATAGCCGGCAACGAATCGTATTTGAAGCAGAATGCACCGACGAACTTGCTCAACCCCAGCGTTGCACCTGTGGTTCAAATCTATATCCAACACTCCCTTCTGCAAGGTTTTGGCGTGGCCATGAATCGCCGGACCATCACCATCGCCGAAATGCAGGTGGGCGGCGCTCGAGAAACGTTCCGTTCGCAGTTGCTCAATACGGTTGCAAATGTGCTGAATCTCTATTGGGCGTTGGTGGCCGCCGACGATGAGCTGCGGATAAGACGAAATGCCTTGGATGCCGCGCAGAAATTTCTGGAAGACACCAAGAAGCAGATTTCGCTCGGCGCGGTTGCCCGTTCCGACGTCTATCGACCGGAATCCGACCTCTCCACTCGCGAGCAGGAGCTGGCTATTTCCCAGGTCAACGTGCAACAACGAGAGAGCGACCTGAAGAATGTTATAAGCCGGAACGGGACCCAGGATCCGTTGGTGGATGCCACGGACATCGTCCCACTGGATCATGTTGAGGTTCCGGCTGAGGAGGAGTTGCCGGGCTTGCGGGATTTGCTGGCGAGGGCTCTTGCGAAGCGGCCGGATGTCGCGCTGGCGAAGCTCAGTGACCGAACGGGAGAGATCAGCGCGCTGGGCACCCGCAATTCACTATTGCCGACCCTGCGAGGAACGTACCAGACCTGGAACATCGGCCAGGCGGGCACTCCCGTCCCGGGCGCCGCCGTTGAGCCCTACTTCGTTGGTGGATTGGGCAACGCCCTCGGCCAAGTGTTTCGCCGGAATTTCTACAATCAGCGTGAGGCTCTGAATTTCAACATCCCCTTGTGGAACCGCCAAGCGCAGGCCGACGATGCCATCGACCAGTTGCAGTTGCGCCAGGGCGACTTGGTGGAGCGCAGAAACATGAATGCGATCGTGGTGGCGATTTCGAACCAAATGACCGCTCTGCGGCAGGCCAGATCCAGATTTAGACAGGCGGTGGACAGCCGCTCGCTGCAGGAACAACTGCTGGAGAAAGAGGAGCAGATGTTTTCGTTCGGCACCGCTCAACCCAGCGATGTAGTGGCTGCGCGCGCAAGTCTGCTGGCTGCGCAGTTGACTGAACTGCAGGCGATTGCTGCGTATGGGAATGCGAAAGTAGCGCTGGATCAGGTGCTGGGCGAGACGCTGGAGACAAATCATGTGTCGCTCGATGAGGCACTGCAAGGGCGGGTGTCTAGGGAATCCAAGCTGCCGGCAAAGTAGCGCAGTCTCTGGCGGGCAAGCAGACCACCTGCTCAACATGCAAGAATAAGGTATGGCTCGAGGTTGGGAAAGCAAGTCGGTCGAGGCCCAAATCGAACTTCGAGAGTCCCGGCGTCCCGCAGCCCGTGGCGTGGCCTTAAATGCCCTGGAAGCGGAACGAGTCAAAAAGCGCGAAAGCCTGCTCCTATCCCGCACTCGTGTTGTTCATGATCTGGAGACCGCGCATAATCCACGCTACCGGGAAATTCTGTTGGCCGCGTTGAAGCATCTCGACGACAAGCTTTCGGAAGTTTGAGTAAGCATTCCAGCCGGAATCCGCGGCTACGCACTGCGGAAGCCGCCGACGCCGAAGCCATAACTCGCCTCATCAACGCTGCTTTCCAGGTGGAACGGTTTTTTCTGGGCGCCGATCGAATTGATATCGCCGAAGTGCGCGCCCGCCTGGCGAGAGGTACATTCATTCTGGCGGAGGAAGACGGCGCCATCATCGGCTGCGTGTACGTGGAGCCGGACGGCGAGCGCGCTTACCTCGGCCTGCTATCAGTAGAGCCTTCCGTGCAACGGGCCGGAATAGGCAAACGCCTGATGGATGCCGCGGAGGATCATTGCCGCGCCGCGGGCTGCCGGTTTATGGATCTTCGGGTTGTTAACGTGCGGACAGAGCTTCCCGCTTATTACCAAAAGCTCGGCTACGTGCAAAGCGGCACCGCGCCGTTCCCCGAACATGTGGACACCTTGCTCCCCTGCCACTTCCTGATAATGTCCAAGCCGCTTATTCCTCCAGAAATCCAGCCTTGAACAACGGCCGCGCACCCAGCGCCGTGTGGAACGCATAGCCTGTCAACGCGACAATGCACACCAGCGTAAAGATTGCGCTGCCCGCATACCACGCCGAAAAATCCGCGGTGATGGGAAACAAAACCAGCACGGCTGCCACCGCGGCTCCCACCACGTAGGCAAAAAGGCCGCATCGCAGCATCACGTACAGCATCAACGAAAGTTGCAATAAACGAACCGGCAGTGTGATGAGAGCGATGTCGGTGTGGGCCAAACTGCCCAGCGCGGCGAAGAACAAAACAAAGATCACCGCGGTCAGCCACTCCTTCCGAAAGATCAGCCGGAATACGAACAGTAGGAAGAAAATCCCCAGCGTATTCAAGATGGAGCTCGGCAACATTCCGACCCAGGCGCTGGCGACGTGCGCAACGCCCAAAAGGGTGCCCAACCGAACGGTTTGGGAAGGTACGCCGCTTGAATGGATGTTCACGAATGCCGTGATATCTGTGGCGAGCGCTGAGAACACTCCGAAGAAAATGCCCACCAACATGTGCCCGCCCACCACGGGATCGCGCAGCCGTCCGTTCAGGACACGCGTCCACGAAATTATGGTTTGCGGCCAGCGCCGCCGCACATACGGTTCCAGCGCAACGTAGAGAAGCCAGATCAGCAGCGCGGCCACCAAATTAATGCTGAGGCCCATCATGAATATAATCAGCTCCCCGGCGCTCGCCATGTGGTGTGTTGCAAGAGCCCAGGAAGCCATGCTCAAAGCGAACAAAAAACCAGACAGACGGAAAGCGCTGCGCCAGTCGGCCCGCCCTGCTTTAACGTTGTGACGCGCCAGCAGACAAGCTCCAATTACAACGGCGCAAAGCAAGCTCAATATAACCACCAGCAGCACTTTTTGGCTCCAGCTTTGTTCCGCGGGCTGCATTCGATCCGCGCGCGTCCACGGGCTGATCAGCGCGAAGTACACCAGTTTTCCGCGCCAGGATGCCGCTTCCACTCGCAGTGGATTCGGATCGCCGGGGTATGTTCCGGTCCATGCTGCGCGCTGATCCGAACTTGCCAGCGGAGTCCAGTTCGGCTCAGCGGGTTTGAAGCGCGCTGGATCAAGTCCTGCGGCCGTCAGCAGGGCATTCTCATCCAACGATTGGGCCGATGCAGCTGATTCGTCCATCTGCGGCGGCACCGCCGCAAATGACACCAGATGTCCTTGTGGGTCCAACTCCACTTCCACCATTCCGCTCACGTCCATGGCAGGATCGTCTGAAGTCACGTCTCCATCGTTGCCGAAATTACCGGCCAGCATGTAACGCGGGCTGGTGCGATACCAGAAAAGAATCGGCGCGGGCTGTCCGGTGCTCAGGTGACCGAGCGTACTGCGGGATTTTCCAGCTTGCTTGCCGTGTTGCTCAAGGTCCCGCAGATAATCGGCGGCGTAGTGCATCCCATAGGCGCTATCGAAAGGCTTTCCCGGATACCCGAAGGCTCGTGCGATATCGCGCGCCCTCTGAGCTAACGCATCCGGCGAATTCTCGAGGGGAGTTTTCGAAATCCAGGCCGTCTGCGATCGCAGGAACGGAATCCCTGCCAGGCACGCCAGAATTGCCAGCACAAACGCCAAAGCAACCAGCGGTCGCAGCGCCTCGCGGTCCGTCGCGCGCGCCACCAGCTCCGGCGACGGTGTCTCGCCAGCCGCCAATGCCGCCGCCAGCGGATCCCCTCCCGGCAGGGCCGCCGCAACCGCCAATGCGGACTGCGGCCGATTTTGCGGATCTTTATCCAGACATCGCCGGATGACGCGTTCCACCACCGGATCCAGATCCCGCACTTGCGAAACCAGGCTGGGCGGAGCATTTTCTTCGCGCAGGCGTGTCATTTCGGCCAAGCTGTTGGCTTCAAATGCGCGCTTGCCCGAGAACATTTCGTAAAGCACCAGGCCGAGCGCGTAGATGTCGCTGCGCACCGTCACTTCAGTGCCTGCCAACTGTTCGGGCGCCATGTAGGCGGGCGTCCCATGTTTTATCTCGGCGCCTTGAATCTGGCTCGCGATTCCCGCCAGGCCGAAATCGGTCACCAGCACCTGGCCTCGGCCATCGATCATGATGTTGGCCGGCTTCAGATCGCGATGCAGAACACCTTTGTCGTGCGCCGCCGCGAGTCCCGCGCATAACTTGCGCGCCATCTCAATTGCCGTATCGTTGGGGAGCCGGCCGATGCGCCGCAGCAGCGCGCTCAAGTTTTCGCCGTCCACGTACTCCATCGAAATGTATGGCTGCCCATCCACTTCGCCGATGTCGTAAACGCGGCAAACGTTTGGATGCGAGACTTGCCGCGCAATGCGCACTTCGTTATGGAACCGCGCGAGAGTGTCGGGATCGGCCGCGGTGGACTCCGGCAGAAATTTCAGCGCCACTTGCTGGCTTAGCCGAAGATCGGTGGCTCGATATACTTCGCCCATGCCGCCGCGGCCAAGCAGTCCCAGGATTCGATAACGCTCGGCCACGAGTGTGCCAGGCAGGAATCGACCTTCATCGGGTGAGTCAGAAGATCCGGAACCGGTGAAGGATCGCGTAGCACTGCTGGAGCTGGTTCGCGGCGAAGAGGAGGGGGTCGGCGCCGGCATCGCCATGGTGTCGTCACTGTTAGATTTCGGCGTTAATACGGACCCACACGATCCACAAAAACGATTACTTTCCAACATTTCGGCGGAGCAGGATGGGCACTTAGTCATACAGCGCAACTCACTAAAGCGGTACACAAGTTTCCCATTTGCGAACAGTCGGCTGCAACTCCGCTCCGCTGATTCAACTGCTTACTGTGGCAGTCCGCTTGCCCTGAATACGTCAAACGAGTAACCATGACTTGTGTGACCATGACTTCAGTGAGAGAAGCTGAACGCGAGCGTCCCGAATCAGAGAAGACTAAGTTGCGAATTCTAGTGGGCGATGATCAAGTTGACGTTTTGGAGGCGCTACGCCTGTTGCTCAAGGGCGCCGGATATGAAAGTGTATTGGTGGATTCGCCCCAAGCCTTATTGCGCGCCGCGCGGGCCGAGCCCTTTGACTTGATTCTGATGGATCTGAACTATGCGCGCGACACGACGTCGGGCGCGGAAGGCCTGGACCTGTTATCCAGCCTGGAAGGTCAACATAACGACGCGCCGATTATCGTGATGACTGCGTGGGGGAACGTGGAACTGGCGGTGGAGGCCATGCGCCGCGGAGCTTGCGATTTCGTTCAAAAGCCTTGGGACAATGCGCGCCTGCTTGGCACCATCCGAAAGCAGGCCGACGAGGCCGTCGCGAGAATAAGAGCCGATCGCCAAGTCAAATCCGAACTCGAAATCGCACGCAACGTTCAGCAGAAATTATTTCCGGGCCAGACCCGGCATCTTCCCACTATCGACTATGCCGGACAATGCGTTCCCGCACGTGAGGTCAGCGGCGATTATTACGATTTTCTCGACATCGGCGACAGCGGCCTGGGATTTGTCCTGGCGGATGTTTCCGGAAAGGGCGTCGCCGCGGCATTGCTGATGGCGAACCTGCAGGCCTGCTTTCGCAGCCAGTCGCAGGATGCGCTGCGGCAACCGGCCAGCATGCTGCGGGCGGTTAATAAACTATTTTACGAATCGACGCCGCCGGAGCATTTCGCCACCTTATTCTTTGGGAATTACGATGATCGGACTCGGCGCCTGCGCTACGTGAATTGCGGCCATCTGCCGCCCATTCTGATTCGCGCCGACGAGACTGTCGAGCGGCTGCCGGCAACGGCGACCGTCCTGGGAGTGTTCAGCGAATGGAGTAGCGAGGAACGCACAGTCGATCTCGCGCCCGGCGATACTCTGGTTCTCTTCTCCGATGGAGTAACCGAAGCCGGAGTAGAGACCGAAGCTGAGTTCGGCGAAGACGGGCTGCTGGCTGTGATTCGCGCCAATCAAGGCAGCAATGCCGAGACACTGGTGAACGCGATCGTCAGCGCGGTAGCTGGAGAAAAAGAGGACGACGTTACGGTAGTGGTGATTCGTTCGTTAGCATCCATTTAGCTCGATCAATCGCGTAGCGAACCAGCCGCACGCCCTCATTCTCAAACTCATATTCCCGCGTCAGTCCGATTTTCTCCATAATCCGTGTCGAAGCCGTATTCTCCGGCCTTGCGACGGAAATGATTCGGTCTAACCCCGCGTGTTCAAACGCATGTGGCAATGCGGCTCGGGCCGCTTCCGTGGCCAATCCATGGCCCCACCACTGGCGCGCCAGCCACCATCCAATCTCTGGATCCGGTGCGTCGCGCCAGAACCCCACTCCACAGAAGCCAATCATTTCCCGTGCCGGCTTTCGCAGCAGTTTCCATCTACAGAACTTCCGCTCAGAATACAATTTCACTTGACGATCCACGAAGCCACGGATCTGCTCATCGGTCCAGGGCGCGCCGGCTGTGATATATCGCATCACATCCACGTCGGTCGCAATAGGACGCAACTCCGTCCAGTCGGAACCTTGCCACGTATCCAGGACGAGCCTCTCTGTTTCGAGAATCACCGTAGGGCAAGCCTCCGGCTTGCCAATCCGCTGGGGGGCGATTGGCAGCCGGCGCAAGCTGCGCGGTTAACAACCGCGCGCAGGATGCCATCCTGCCCCACACGAATAGTTAAAATAGGGTCCACGTGTCCAAATACATTCTCGCGATTCTCGCGGCCTGCTCACCGATGATAGCCGAACAACTTCACATCGATCACGTCACTGTGGCGGGCCGCGATTTGCACGCCATGCAGCAGGCCCTCCAGGCAGCCGGCCTTCCCTCCGAATACGGCGGCGCGCATTCCAACCATGCCACCGAAATGGCGCTCACCAGTTTTCCCGATGGCTCTTATCTGGAGCTGATTGCTATTCAGCCGCACGCCGATCCCGCCGCCGTTGCCGCGCACACCTGGAGCAAATTCCTGGAAGGAAACGCCGGACCATGCGCCTGGGCCACGCGTGTCGCTGCCATCGCGGCGAAAGACAAACCGCTCAAGAACGGACGCAAGCGACCCGACGGCGTGCAACTGGAATGGGAGACCGCACAGGTCGGCCCCGGCAACGGAACCTTTTTCCCGTTCCTGATTCACGATCTCACGCCGCGCGATCTGCGTGCTTATCCCAGCGGCAAGCCCACCACCACCAGCTTCACCGGCATCGTGAAAGTTTACATCGCCGTAAAGAATCTGGAACTTGCCATCGCGGAGTACCGGCGCGCCTACACACTCGCCGAACCCGAACGCGCGGACGATGCAGGTTTCGGCGCGAAGCTCGCTTCATTCAAAGGAACGCCGGTTGTTCTTGCCGCCCCGCTCGGAGAATCGTGGCTGGTGGGGCGCCTCGAACGCTTCGGCGAAGCCCCGTGCGCCTTCGTACTGGGCCGCGCGAAACCGGCCGACAAAATCACTTGGCTCGATCCTGGTTGGCACTTGGGCGTCCAATGAAATCCGCCGCTCTTCTATTCCTTGTGCTGCCCGGATTCGCCGGCGCCCAACTCGCCATCGACCCTCAGCTCTCCGCCGAAATCGCCAAAATCAAAGCGATCGATAACCACGCACACCCCGTCCGCCCCGTGTTTGACGGACAAGACAAAGACACCGAATTCGACGCGCTTCCTGTTGATGTGATGGAGCCGTACACCGAGCCCGTCCGCACGCGCGAAGGAAGCCCGCTCGGGATTGAGGCATGGCGCCAACTCTTCGGCTATCGCTACGAGGATCGCGCGCCCGATCACGTCGCAGAATTACAGCAGCGAAAAAAACAGTTCCTTCAGGAAAAAGGCGACGGTTACGCCAACTGGGTGCTGGATCAGCTCGGCATCGAGACCATGCTCGCGAATCGCGTCGCCATGGGCCGTGGCCTTTCCGCACCGCGATTTCTGTGGGTCCCCTTCGTGGATGCGCTCCTGTTTCCGCTAAACAATCGCAGCCTCGCTGCCCGGAATTCCGATCGCAAGACGTTTTACGACGACGAAGATCGGCTGCTGAAGCGTTATCTCAAAGAATCCGGCCTCGCACAAACTCCTGGCACGCTCGATGAATACCTCGCCAAAGTGGTGACAGCAACATTGGAGCGCCAGAAGCGTGGGGGCGCCGTCGCGGTGAAGTACGAAGCGGCCTACTTGCGTTCACTTGATTTCGAGGATGTCAGCAAGAGCGACGCAAGGAGCATTTATTTCGGATCGCGCACCGCTTCACCGCCCGATGCGGCCTACAAAAAACTCCAGGACTACATTTTCCGCTACATCGCTGCCGAGTGTGGACGCCTGGATCTGGCTGTCCATATTCATGCCGCGTACGGCGCGGGCGGTTATTTCCACATCGGCGGCGCCAATCCAATGCTGCTGGAATCCGTCCTCAACGATCCCAATCTGCGCAAGACGAACTTCGTGATGTTACATGGCGGTTGGCCCTTCACGCGCGAAGTGGCCGCTTTGCTCTCCAAGCCCAACGCCTACGCCGATTTCTCCGAACAGACCTTTATGAACTATCCGCGCGGGGTGGCCGACGCCATCCGCGAATGGCTGGAACGTGCGCCTGAAAAGGTGCTGTTTGCAACCGACGCCTATCCGTTCTCTGAAGAAATGGGTTGGGAGGAAGCAGGTTGGGTGGCCGCTACCACGGGCCGCCAAGCGCTGGGCCAGGCGCTGACGGAAATGCTGCACGACGGCGAAATCACCCGCGCCCGGGCCATCGAAATCGCCCGCATGGTCCTGCGGGACAATGCTCGGAAGCTATACAAACTGCCGTAAATTCCGCGTCGACCGCCCTTCCTGCTATCCTGAAGTTTCGTAGTCCCCCGGATCAATCACCTTGAAAATCGGCTTTGTAAGTCTCGGCTGTCCCAAAAACCTCGTCGATACAGAGGTCATGATGGGCCAATTGGTGGAACGTGGCCACCAGCTCACGCATGATCCTCAGGATGCCGATGTCCTGGTGGTCAACACCTGCAGCTTTATCGATCCCGCAAAGCAGGAGTCCGTCGACACCATTCTCGAAATGGCGGAGTTCAAAAAATCCGGCCAGGCGCGCAAGCTCATCGTCGCCGGTTGCTTGGTAGAACGCTATCGCAGCGAGATCCAGAAGAACATTCCGGAAGTAGACGCTGTGATCGGCACCAACGAGCTCCAAAACATCGTCGCCTTATGCGAGGGCGAACAGCCCGCTTCGAATCCCTTCGAGCCTTATCTCTATCACGACCTTACGCCGCGCGTGCTTTCCACCGCCCGCCATTACGCCTACATAAAAATTGCCGAAGGCTGCGACCATCCCTGCTCGTTCTGCGTCATTCCGCAGTTTCGCGGCCAGTTTCGAAGCCGCCGCTTTGAATCGGTGGTCACCGAAGCCACGCGCATGTTCGCGCAGGGCGTTCGCGAGATCAACCTGATCGGCCAGGACACCACTTCCTATGGCGAAGACCTGGGAATCAAAGACGGCCTCTCCCAGCTCATGGCACGCCTGGCCCAAATCCCGACGCCTCATGAAAAATGGATTCGGTTCCTGTATTGCTATCCCAACCGCATCACGCAAAAACTACTCGACACCATCGCTGAGCACGACGCGCTGGTGAAATACATCGATATGCCGCTTCAGCATGCGAGCGCCGCTGTTCTGAAGCGCATGAAGCGCGGCTCCCACGGCGATTTCTTTCTGAAACTGCTCGATCGCATCCGCGCCACTATCCCCGGTGTCGCCATCCGCACCAGTATGATCGTCGGATTTCCCGGCGAAACCGAGTCCGACTTCGAAACTCTATGCGGATTCGTGAAGGCCGCCCAGTTCGATCGACTGGGTGTCTTCGCTTATTCCGACGAAGAGACCAGCGCCAGCTTCCACCTGGATGCGAAAGTGGATGCGCGCACTATCCACAATCGCAAACGCAAGCTGATGGCCTTGCAGCGCCGCGTGTCCCAGGCCCGGAATCGCAAGATGATCGGCCAGGATGTGGACGTGCTGGTGGAAGGCCCTTCGGAAGAGACAGATCTGCTGTGGCAAGCGCGCATGTCGACGCAAGCTCCAGAGATCGACGGCGTTTGCTACATCAACGATTTCGGCCACGCTCCACCTCGTCCCGGCGAAATCCGCCGCATGCGGATCACCGAAGCGCACGACTACGACCTGGTGGGCGCGCTTGAGCCCGAAATGTTCCCCATACTTGCCGCAGCCCAATGAAATGCCCGATCTGCAAGAAAGAAGCCGGCACCGTCGGTGAGTTCTACCCATTCTGTAGCGAGCGCTGCAAAATAATCGATCTCGGAAATTGGGCCAGCGAAAAATACGTCATCTCCACTCCTGTCCAGGCATCAGATGAAGAGCCCGAGCTCAATGATGACGAAACGTAGCGTGGGGCGGACCCCCTGGTCCGCGGCCGACGCCCTCGTCGGCCTGCTGCTGGTATTGACGAGTGCTTCGGGCAGCGGGTCCAGGGGGACCCGCGCGGACCAGGGGGTCCGCCCCACCGCAACAGATTAATGCGCGCGCTTGCATACGCCATCGCCACTTTCTTTGGGTGTGGCTATTCTCCTATCGCCCCCGGGACCGCCGGTTCGTTGGCCGCCATCGCCATTGCGATTGCGATCCACAACCGCGCGGCGTTCCTAATCCTCGCCGCACTTCTGCTCATACCAGCCATCTGGTCCGCCGGAAAAGTCGCTCAATACGAATCCCGCAAAGATCCCCAGATTGTTGTCATCGACGAAGTGCTCGGTCAATGGATCACGCTAGCCGGCGTGAGTACGCTCAATTGGAAAAGTTTCCTCGCGGCCCTGCTCTTCTTCCGCCTTTTCGATATTTGGAAGCCTCCGCCGGTCCGCCAACTCGAAGCGCTTCCCGGAGGCATCGGGATCGTCGCCGACGACGTGATGGCTGGTCTCTATGGCGCGCTTGCTATATTCGTATTAGATCGATTCCGAATTTTTTAACATGGCATCCAAGAAGGACTCCAACGGCCGGCCCGAGATTTCGAACGTCACTCCCGAGGCGGCCATCCCTGGCGGCGAGTTTCAGATCCGCGGCGCTGGCCTGGCGCGATCGAACCGTCCCCGCGTCACCATTGGCGACGTGGATGCCCCGATTGTGATCGGATCTGATTCCTACGTCATCGTCCGTGTGCCCGATGGCGCTTCCGCGGGCGAACTGGTGGTGGAAGCCGGCAATCAAAGCAGCCGGGCTTGGACCTGCGACATCGGCGTCCAAATCGCCGACAACTTGTATCCGGTGGGAAATCCCGCCGTGGATGCTTACGGCAATATCTTTGTCACCTTCAGCGGATCGCGCGGTCAAAAAACTCCGGTCTCCGTTTACAAAATCGATCTCAACTACAGTCCCAAACCGTTTGTCAGCGACGTGATGAATGCTACAGGCCTCGCGTTCGACAAAGAGGGAATCCTCTACATATCCAGCCGCTACGACGGCATCGTCTATCAGGTCACTTCCACCGGTAGCCTCTCGGTCTACGTGGAAGGCATGGGCGTTGCCACTGGCATCGCATTCGATCACGATGAAAACCTGTACGTGGGCGACCGCGGGGGCACCATTTTCAAGATCAGCCGATCGCGGCAGATTTATGTGTTCGCTACGCTCGAAGCGTCCATCGCCGCCTACCACCTCGCCTTTGGAACTGATAGCCATCTCTACGTAACCGGACCCACAACTTCCAGCTTCGATTCGGTCTATCGGATTTCGCCTGCCGGCGAAGTAGAGACATATTATCGAGGCCTCGGTCGCCCCCAGGGCATTGCGTTTGACGCCGAGGGCCGCTTGTACGTGGCCGGGTCTGTCGGTGGACGCCGCGGAGTGGTGCGCTTCGATCAAAAACGGAATCCCGAGTTGTTTCTCTCCGGACCCGGCATCGTTGGCTTGGCCTTTACGCCCTCGCGCGCGCTGCTGGTCACCACTAACAGCTCGCTCTTTCGCGCCGATGTCGGCATCAACGGCAGACCTCTTCCTTAAATGCCGGATGCGGAAATCATCGCGATTGGTTCCGAGCTTCTCACTCCCCAAAAGATCGACACTAATTCTCTCTACCTCACCGATCAACTGAACGCACTGGGCGTCGAAGTAGTGCGCAAAACCGTTGTCGGCGACGAGCGCGAGCGCCTGATTGACACTATTCTTGGCGCCGTCGCGCGTTCCCAGATCATTGTCCTAACCGGCGGCCTCGGCCCGACCGAAGACGATCTCACCCGCGATGCAGTGGCCAGCGCGCTCGGCCGCGCCATGGTCTTCCGCCAGGATATCTGTGATCAGATTGAAGAGCGCTTCCGCCGCTTCCAGCGAAAAATGGTGGAGATCAATCGCCGCCAGGCCTATATTGTCGATGGCGCGGAGGTTCTTGCCAACGATCGCGGCACTGCACCTGGCCAATGGATCGAACAGAACAGCACGGTGTTGATGCTGCTGCCCGGTCCGCCCAATGAGCTGAAATCGATGTTCGAAAAGCAGTGCCTGCCGCGCCTCCAGAGGCTGCTTCCCCCTCAGGTAATTCACACCTTGATGCTGCGCGTGGTCGGGATGCCCGAATCCGATCTGGATCAGTTGATCGCCCCGGTTTACCTGCGATATCCGAATCTCGCCACCACCATCTTGGCGGTCTCTGGCGAAATCCACATCCACTTGCGAGCTCGCTCGGCCGATTCCACGCAAGCCGAAGCGCTCATCGCCGAAGTGGCCGCGCAGATTGAGCCACTCATCGGCGATCGAATTTACTCCCGCAACGGGGATTCGCTCGAAAAAGTAGTCGGCGATCTTCTGCGCGCGCGCCATGCGCACCTGAGTGTGGCCGAAAGCGCCACCGCCGGCCTGCTGGGCGGACGCATCACCGCCGTCCCCAATAGCTCTGATTATTTCCTGGGCGGGTTCCTCGCTTACTCCGATCAAATGAAGACCAGGCTACTCGGCGTTCCTCCCGAGATGCTCGTCGAGCACACCGCGGTGAGCGAGCCAGTCGCTAAAGCGATGGCGGAAGGCGCAAAAGAGCGAACCGGTTCCGACTATGCGTTGTCGATCACCGGCTACGCTGGTCCGGACGGTGAAAAGGCCGGCCTGGTTTTCATAGGACTCGCGACGCCGAACGGCAGCGAAGCCCGCCGCGTCCAATTCCCAGGCGACCGCGAGCACGTCCGAGCGTTTTCCACCAACATAGCCTTGGATCTATTGCGCAGAAATCTTTTGGCCACGGATAAACATGGATGAACACGGATGCTTTCCAGATTTCTTATCTGTGTTTATCTGTGTTCATCCGTGGCTAATTCAGATCTCCTCATCCGCAACGCCACCATAATCGACGTCGCCACCGGTCGCGGCACGCCACAGCGTTCCATCCTGATTCACAACTCCCAAATCGCCGCGATCGGCCCTTCCATTCACGCTCTGAAGGCAACGCGAATTATTGACGCTAGCGGCAAATTCGTCATCCCCGGTTTATGGGACATGCATGTCCACCTCACCGCCCGCAATCAGTTGCCCGCTTACCCGCTCCACGGCATCACCGGCGTGCGCGATATGGGCAGCGATTACGATCGCGTCAACCTCTGGCGCGGCGAAATCGAGAAAGGCAGCCTCATCGGCCCGCATATCGAAACCTGCGGTCCGCCGCTCGATGGCGTTCCTTCCGGCAATCCCAAGCTGGCGGTGCGCGTAGTGCATACTCCGGAAGAGGCTCGCACGGTCTTCAACCAGCTCGACGACGAGAGTGTGGACTTCATCGGCATACTCCCACAACTTCCGCGCGATGCCTACTTCGCTCTCGTCGAACGCGCCCGCAAATATTACTCAGCCGTGGCCGGCGACGTTCCAGCCACTGTGAGCGCGCTCGAGGCCGTGGAAGCCCGTCAGAAGAGCATCGATCATATGTCGGGGATTCTGCTGGCTTGTTCCTCGGAAGAGAAGCGGTTGCGGAAGGCTTACGTCGAAGCGATCGAGCAGCACGATTCGGATGCGCTCGAGGATTTCCAAACCGCCGCTCTCGAGACCTTCAACGCGCAAAAGGCGGAGACTTTGTTCCAGCGCATGGCGCTGTTCGAAACGCGATCGGTCCCGACGCTCGCAGGGTCTCACGAAAAGCTAGCTACACTCGTGCTGGAGATGCAGCGCGCTGGAGTCGCCATCCTGGCCGGGAGCGATGGCGGAAAGCCGGGCGAATCCTTGCACCAGGAATTGGAGCTGCTGGTCGCCGCAGGCTTAACGCCCGCCCAAGCGCTGCGCAGCGCCACGCTTGAACCAGCCAAATATTTGAATGCCGCCGGTTCCATCGGCACTGTGGAGGAAGGAAAAGCCGCCGACCTGGTGATCCTGGACGCGGACCCGCTAGCCGATATCCGCAACACGCGCAAAATCGCCGGAGTGGTGCTGGCGGGAAAATACTTCAACCGAACCACCGTGAAAAAATACCAACAACCGGTCGCTTACGCTCGCGGTTCTGAAAGAGGTGTTACCGAACCGCGACCGTGAGGGAGTTCCCATGGGCCTGCTGGCCCACCAAAGGTGATGAAGACGCCGTAGCGCACGCACTCCTGCGTGCCGCGTTCACACTCGTGTGAACGCTTGGGATTCGGTCGTCACGGGTGTTCGCAAGAGTGCGAACACGGCACGCATGAGTGCGTGCGCTACGAGTGGGTCCCGTAGAATCAATATTTCTGGACGGGCTTCTTCAACGGAGTCGGTGCCTGCGCCCCAAGCGTGAGCGCGGGGACAAGTTCGATGATAGGAACAAATGGCCCCTTTGATCCGGTTCAGTAGTTTGGTGCGCCACGGCCTTCGTTTTCGGAGCCGGTTCGAGCTGATCAAAAAAGATGCCGCGCCCGCCAGCTTTGCCTGGTACCCTTATGACTCGTTCGTTAACCTCTTCCCCTTGGAAAGGCTGCGCCGCATGGCGGGGCTTGACTTGAAGGAGATGGCCGGCAGTCGGCCGCTGCTCGATCTGGGCACGGCGGACGGTGCGCTAGCCTTTTTATTCGAATCGCTTGGTTACGCGGTGCACGCTTGCGATCACTCGGGCACCAACATGAACCGCATGCAGGGCGTGCGTCTTGTGGCTTCCGCCCTCGGTTCAAAGGTAGAGATCGAGGACATCGATCTGGATGGCGGTTGGGCTCCCGCGCGAGAGTATGGGCTGGCTTTATTTCTGGGTACGTTGTATCACCTCAAGAACCCGTTCGCCGTCCTCGAACGGGTATCCAAGCACGCCCGGTACTGTTTTCTGAGCACGCGTGTTGCGGGCTGGAGTCCCGACCATATGGTGGAGCTCGGCCGCATTCCGGCAGCGTATCTGCTCGCGCCCGACGAGTGCAATCAGGACACAACCAACTACTGGGTATTCTCGCCGCCTGGCTTGGTGCGCCTGGCGGAACGCTGCGGCTGGCGTGTACTGGCCTCGCTCAGTACCGGTGCACGCGATTCCGATCCAACCACGGAAGCCGGTGACGAGCGGCAGTTTCTACTGCTGGAGAGTTCGCGCGGTGAGCCCATTTCATGACGCCGGCTCCGCGCCATTGGTTCTCTTTAGAAATCTCCTGATCACTTCGAGTTCGCGATCGCTGAACTTCGAAAGCACGCTCACCACCAGTTCCCCCTTCGACTTGTAAATCAAATAAAGTTCGAGCAGGCGCGCGGGCACCGGTCGGATGATGTTGCTGCGCCGGTCCTTGGGATTCGGCTGCCGCTTCACGTAGCCAGCCTTTTCCAAGCGGTCCACGGCTACTGTCACCCCGCCGGTGGTCAGCCCGGACCAACGCGCCAGATCGCCAGGAGTGGCCGAGCCCTGAAGTTCCAGCAAGTTGAGAAACTGCAAATCGGTTCCATTCAGCCCCAGCTCAGCCGCCACTTTCTCATTGAACAGGATGCCGGCAGCCAGGAACTTGCGCACTTCCTGGACCATGGCTTCGATGAGCTCCGAACGTTTGCGGCTTGACATCACCGGTATGGTACCATATATTATAAGTATCTTATTAAATAAGGAACGTAGCGATGGCCGCTAGGGCTTACAAAGGCATGGGCATGGAAGGCTCGATCGCGGTGTTCTCGAAGTCGCGCCTGGACCGAGATATTCGCCATCGAACTGGCCAAACTCGGCGGCTACCATGTCACCGGTCTCGACATCAGCAAAACGTTTGTTGAGATCGCGAACCGGAACGCGAAGGAAGCGAAAGTCGAAGTCGATTTTCGGCAAGGGAACGCGTCGCGCATGCCATTCGAAAAGGACAGCTTCAACTTTATCCTTTGCAGTGCCGCGTTCAAGAACTTCGCGGACCCGCTCGGCACACTCCAGGAGATGTATCGCGTGCTCAAACCGGGCGGGCAGGGCCTGATTATCGATCTGCGCAAGGATGCCCCTTCGAGCGGGATCGCCCAGGCGGTGGACCAAATGGGCCTGAATGGCCACACAGCCGATATTCGAGAAGATGCGCTCGGGCTCAAAATTTGGTTCGAGAAAAAGCCCTAACGGCGCGGCGCTGGCGATTGGTAACCGTAGCCGGCCAGGATCGTTTTTCCGGCTCCCGTCAGCAGGAACGCCACAAACTTTTTCGCAGCATCCTGACGATTCGATTTCGCCACAATACCGAGTTCTTGATCGATCGGCTTGTGAAGGGTTTCATCTACCTGGATGACCTTGCCCGCTTCGTGAAGCACAAGCGAATAGGCAGTGAATACGGCGTCGGCGTTCTTCGACTGACCGTACTGCTTGGCCATACTGATGTTTTCCGCGTAGACCACCTTGGGTTTCACCTGCTCCCAAATTCCAAGTTTCTGGAGCGTGTCCACCGATGCCTGGCCGTAAGGCGCCAGCTCAGGTTTCGCGGCGGCGATTACGTGGACGCCCGGCAGCGTCAGATCCTGCACGCGCTCCACCGCCGCCTTGCTGCTCTCGGGAATCCACAACGCCAGCACACCCCGTGCATAGATGGCGCGGCTCCCCGCCGTCAGCAACCCTTTTTGTTCCAACTCAGCTACATGTTCGGAATCGGCGGCGGCGAATACGTCGAAAGGCGCGGCGTTTTCGATCTGCCGGGTCAGTTGCGCGGTGGATGCGAAGCTGAATATGGGATGAATGCCTGTATCAGCCTCAAAGCGCGGACCCAAATGCTGGAATACGTCCGTCAGGTTGGCTGCGGCCGCGACGGTTAGCTCGGGTTTCGGCGGCGGCTGTTCCGGACGGCAGCCCGAAAGAGTCGCCAGCGCGAGTAGTAGCGCGAATCGCGTCATGTGTCACTGTCATTCTCGCACGACAGTGCCACGTGTAGCGAACGCCGCCGGCCTAGTGGGCAGTCGTTACAGAATCTTTAGTACTGCCGTGCGTCGCCATGAGTGGCGACGCGGCACGCAAAAGTGCGTGCGCTACGCGCGTGGCGCGAACACTCGTGTTTGCCGCGTTCGCACTCATGCGAACGCATGGCATTTCGATGCTAAAGTTCTTTCGCCGACAGCCGCTAGTGATGCTTCAACAGGTCGGGAAACTGCTGCTGCAACTGCTTCAGCTTCGGCAGATCGTTCGCAACCACATAGGGACTGTTCGGATTACGATCCACGAAATGCTGTTGGGACTCATCGGCGCCCTGGAATTTCGCGAGCGGCGCGACAACAGTCACAATCGGCCGAGGGAAGACTCCGGCTTTGTTTAGCTGCACGATATACGCCTCGGCGACGCGCTTCTGTTCGTCGTTCGAATAGAAGATGACGGACCGGTACTCGGCGCCGACGTCGGGGCCCTGTCGGTTGAGCTCGGTAGGGTCATGCGCCACCGCAAAGAATACGTGGAGCAATTGGCCGTACGAAATCTTGGATGGATCGTAAGTGATCTTGACTGATTCCGCATGGCCGGGAGCGCCGGAATTATCCCCTTTCGCGAAACCGGACTCCACTCCCGAGATGCCTTTCAGCCGATCGAACAGGGCCTCCACACCCCAGTAACAGCCACCGGCCAGAACAGCCGTTTCCTTTTTCTTGTGTTCCGCCGCGAGAGCATCAACAGCCGGTGCAGGGAACTCAGCCGCGCTTACGATCGAGACGGCCAGCGGGATCGCCAGCCACAGAGATTTGGTGATGGACATATCTACTCCTTCAAAGATTCCATATAAATTTGAGCCAAGCTCTCGCACCCGGCGCGGTCGGCTTCGTCGAAGCGTCCGAGCAGCGGGCTATCCAGATCAAGAACGCCCACGAGCGAGCCACGCCTAGCGAGTGGCGCCACCAACTCCGACAGCGACGCAGAATCACACGCGATGTGTCCGGGAAACGCGTTGACATCCGGAACCACTATCGAAACGCGCCGCTCGCCCGCGGTGCCGCACACGCCTTTGCCCAGCGGAATCCGAACGCACGCCGGCCTGCCCTGAAAAGGCCCCAGCACGAGATCACTACCCTTCAGGAAATAAAAGCCAACCCAATTCACGTCCGGCATGGAGTGGTAAAGTAGCGCAGCCGTGTTGGCCGCGTTAGCGATCGCGTCCGGTTCGCCTTTGAGAAGGCTAGTCAACTGTGCCCGCAATTCCTGGTAGAGCTCGGACTTATTGGTCAAAATCGGCGCCGTCCCTGAAAACACTTACCTTCAGCATATCGAATCGAATTGGCTGCTGCTATCATGCCTTTGGCGGCGGCTTCAAGCTTGGTGGATCGAGCTTTCGGGTTCGGTTTCGCCTCTCCGGGGTTACCCCGGGGGAGAGTGTTAGATCGCCATTTCGTCGCGTGAGCTCAGACTGCGATGACGAGCAGCACTGCTCACGCAAAGTCAGACTGGTTGGAGTCGTCCGCCGCTGTGACTTATGCCAACCTCGGCCGTGATCAGCGCCCTCGCGCGGAGCCTTCTCGCTGGTGACCTGATTGTCGATGACGTCCATGCACGCGCCGCGCGAACGCTGGGCCGGCCGTGGCGCTGGCTCCTTCCCCTGGCGCGGCGGTATGTTGCAGCCTTCGGGGAACGGACGCGGCCACGTCACCGCGATGTTTTTCAGTTCCTTGTTGACGACCCGTGTTTCGTCGACGCCCGCGCGAAATATCGCAACGAAATCGCAATCGCCGAATGGATCGCCGAGCCGCAACGCATGCAGCCGGTGGCAGCCGCTCAGCACTGGGACCTTCCCGTTATCGAAAACGTCAGCGACCTCGCCGATTGGCTTTGTCTCAGCATCGGCGAACTGGAGTGGTATGCCGATCTGAAGGGACTCTGCTACAAACTTCGCAACCCGAAGCTCCAGCACTATCACTACCGCGTCCTATCCAAACGATCCGGCGGTGTCCGTCTGCTTGAAAGTCCCAAATCCAATCTAAAGGCGTTGCAGCGGCGGATTCTTTCCGGCATTCTCGATCGCGTTTCCGTTCATCCTGCCGTTCACGGATTCGTAAAGGGACGGTCGATCGCAAGCTTCGCCGCTCCCCACGCAGGCAAACCGGTGCTTTTGCGCCTGGATCTGCAGGATTTCTTTCCTTCGTTCTCCGCCGCGCGCGTGCAGGCTCTTTTTCGAACGCTCGGGTATCCCGAAAGCGTCGGCGATTGCCTGGGTGGAATATGCACGAACGCCGTTCCACGCGATGTCTGGAATAATCGTCTGCCTGAAGTTCGGGCTTTGTACGCGCGCCCGCACCTGCCGCAAGGCGCGCCAACTTCACCAGCGCTCGCCAATCTCATGGCGTACCACTTGGATTGCAGGCTATTCGGCCTGGCTAAATCCGCTGGCGCGGTATACACGCGTTATGCCGACGACCTCGCTTTCTCTGGCGGTGAAGGATTCAACCGCGTTGCCCGAAGATTCGGGACGCACGCTGCCGCCATAGCGCTCGAAGAAGGCTTCAGCGTCAATCACCGCAAGACCCGTATCATGCGACAAGGCGTCCGCCAGCATCTAGCCGGAATTGTTGTGAACCAGCAGCCCAATGTTCGCCGGCGTGAACTCGAATTGCTGGAAGCCATCCTGACCAACTGTGTTCGCTCCGGTCCCAAATCGCAGAACCGCTCCACGCTCCCGGACTTCCGCGCGCACCTGGAAGGCCGCATCGGATTCGTCGAAATGATCAACCGCGTGAAAGGTAATCGCCTCAGAGCCTTGTTTGAAGCTATCGAGTGGGAGTGATGAGGGGGTTATCATGGTGCTATGTCCACTGTCTCAACGGTCCCGGAGCTACCTGGTACGTTTGACCGGATTCGCGCGCTGGAGAGCCAATATCTGCTGCAGAACTACGCACGCTATCCGCTGCTGCTCGAGCGCGGCCGGGGTTGCTACGTCTATGATGCATCCGGAAAGCGCTATCTGGATTTGCTCGCCGGCATCGGCGTCAACGCTTTGGGGCACGCTCATCCGCGGCTGACCAAGATCATTCGCGAGCAAGCCGGCCTGCTGTTGCACACCTCTAATCTTTATTACCACCAGTATCAAGGGCCGCTGGCCGAACGGCTGGCGAAGGTGAGCGGCTTAGAGCGTACGTTCTTCTGCAACTCGGGCGCGGAGTCCATGGAAGGCGCGCTGAAGATGATCCGCTCGCACGGGCGCAAGATCCATCCCGAGAAGTACGAAATCATCGCCCTGCATAATTCTTTTCATGGCCGGACGCTGGGCGCGCTCTCCATTACGGGCCAAGAAAAATATCGCAAGGATTTCGAGCCGCTGCTCCCTGGCGCCAGGTTTGTTCCGCACAATGACATTGTGGCGCTCGAACAAACCGTGAACGATCGCACCGCCGGAATTGTTCTGGAATGGATTCAGGGCGAGGGCGGCATCAATCCGATTTCGAACGAATTCGGCCGCAAGGCGCGCGAGCTGGCGGATCGATACGACGCGCTGCTGGTGTTCGATGAAATCCAGTGCGGCGTGGGCCGACCGGGGACTTACTTCGCGTATCAACTGGCCGATCCGCAAGTGCTGCCCGACATTATGGTGGCGGCGAAACCGTTGGCCTGCGGCATTCCGCTGGGCGTGATTGTCGCGAACGAGCGGGCAGCCCAATCGATTGGCCCGGGCATGCATGGGTCCACTTTTGGAGGCGGACCGCTGGCGTGCCGCGTGGCCATCGAGTTCATGGATATTCTGGAAGGCCTGCTGCCGCACATCCAGCAGATGGGTGGATATTTCAGGATGAAGCTGGAAGAGCTCGCGAAACGCCACAAGTTTATTAAAGAGGTTCGCGGCCGTGGTCTGATGATCGGCGTGGAGCTGAGCATCCCGGGCAAACAAATCGTGCTGGATGCCATCGAGCAGGGACTGCTGATGAACTGCACCCACGACACGGTGCTGCGCATGCTGCCGCCCTACATCATTACCGAAAAGGAAATCGACCGCGGCATTCGAATTCTCAACAAGGTTTTCAAAACGGCCGCCAAGCAGAGCAGCTCGACTTGAGCATCGAGAAATGGAATGAGCGCTACCGCGCCGGCGAGCAGTTATTTGACACGCCTTCGCCATTGGTGACGCGCTTCGTGGCCGATCTCGCACCCGGAGTGGCGTTGGATCTCGCCTGCGGGCCCGGACGCAATGCGCTCTTCCTGGCTGAGCGCGGCTGGCGCGTTACGGCGGTGGATGGATCGCCCATCGCGATCGCAAAGTTGCGGAGGCGCTACGGCGATTTTGATGCTCGGGTCGCGGATCTCGAACGCGGCGAGTTTCGGATTGAGCCGGATTCCTACGATCTGGTCTGCTGCTGCTATTACCTGCAGCGCGATCTTTTTCCGCAGATGAAAATTGGAATTCGAACGGGTGGAATGGCGATCGTGATTGTTCTTCTCGCCGGTGTTGGAACGCCGACGCGCGTCTCGCCGGGGGAATTGCGCGCCTATTTCGCGGGTTGGAACGTCCTGCACTACCGTGAGCAGGAAGTGGCCGAGTTGGTGGCCGTGCGGTAAATCGAAGGCGTCGTTTCTCGTTTCTCGTTTCTCGTTTCTCGTTAGGAACTATCGAGCGCTTTTATCTGGCGATGGACTTGATCTGGAAGTATTCTTCCAGCCCAAACATCCCGAGCTCCCGGCCGATCCCGGAATGTTTGTAGCCGCCGAACGGAGCTAGCGGATTGTATTTACCGCCGTTCACGTCCACTTGTCCGGTTCGCATGCGCCGCGCAACGCGCATGGCCCGGTCAGGATCGCCGGACCACACGCCGCCGGCCAATCCGTAGATGGTGTCGTTGGCGATGCGGACCGCGTCGTCTTCGGTGTCATAAGGCAAAACGGAAAGCACGGGTCCAAAAATCTCTTCCTGCGCGATGGTCATCTTGGATTGCACATCCGCGAAGATGGTCGGCTCGACATAATAGCCCTTGTCGAAACCTGCGGGACGCCCGCCGCCCATTACAACTCGCGCGCCTTCCTGCTTGCCCTTGGCGATGTATCCCTCCACGCGTTCGCGCTGCGTGGCTGAGATGAGCGGACCGAGACGCGTGGATGGATCCAGCGGATCGCCCACCTTCAGAGAGCCGATGGCCTGCGCCGCTAATTCCAGCGCTTTCTGATAAAGGCTGCGCGGCACCACCATTCGCGTCCACGCCGAACAGGTTTGTCCGGAATTCAGCATCGCATTGCGCGCGCCGGCCGGAATGGCCTTTTCGAGCGGAGCATCGTCCAACACCACAAACGCGGACTTACCGCCCAGTTCGAGGGTCACTTTCTTGATGGTTTCAGCGGCCAGCGCGGCCACGCGTTTGCCCGCGCGCACCGATCCGGTGAAGCTCACCATGTCCACCATCGGGTGCGATGCAATTGCCTCCCCGACGGCCGGCCCGTATCCGGTGACGATGTTGAGCACGCCCGCTGGCAGACCGATGGCGTCACAGGCTTCAGCCAGCAGCAGAGCGTTCAGCGGCGCAACTTCGCTCGGCTTCAGCACCACCGTGCACCCGGCGGCCAGCGCCGGCGCAACCTTCGCCATGATCTGGTGCAGCGGGTAATTCCAGGGAGTGATTGCGCCCACCACACCGAACGGCTCGCGAACCACCAGCGAGTTGCCAATTTCCTGCTCCAGCTTCAACTCGGTGATCAACTGCGCATAAGAATTGGTAACCAACACGGGAAGGCCGGCCTGGATGTTGGTGGACATCTGGATGGGCGAGCCCACTTCCTGGCTGATGGTGACGGCGATCTGTTCCGCGCGCTGCTTTAAAGCATCGGCGAGTTTACGCAACACTTCCGCGCGTTCCCCAACGTTAGTTTGGCCCCAGTGGCCGTCGAAAGCCGCGCGAGCCGCACGAACAGCGCGATCGACGTCAGCGGCAGTCCCTTCCGGGACCGAGCCGATCACTTCTTCTGTGGAGGCTGAGAGAACATCGATGGAGCCGGTTCCTGATTGCGGTGTCCATTTGCCTGCGATGTACAGCTCGCGAGCATGGGCGGTTTTTGGTTGTGCGCCAGTCATAGAGGATTCCTGCTTGCTTAATTCTAGCCCGCAGCCAGACAACAGAAGTCTTGATGCGCGTGGGTATGGACTATCGCGAATTCAGATATGCGATGAGGTTGGCCATCTCGGTCTGCGAAAGTTGCGGCCAGGGGATGTGCCGGGCCTGCATTTTTTCGAGCATGTTGGGACCATGTTTCCACAGGATCTCTACCATGGTGATGGCGGAATAAGGCTCGGAAGGTTTCCCCAAAGCGGGTGCGCCTGAAGAGGAATCATTGTGGCAGGTGGCGCACTTTTTTGATTCGAAGGTTTTGTGACCTCGCGCAACGTCCCCCTTGGTGTAGAAGAACTGCTTGGCCCATATGTAGCCAAGCAACTGACGCATCTCCGGGAGTGTGAATTGCGGATGCGGGTGCTGCATTTGCGGGTTGTGATTCCACATGGCGGCCGCCACGTTGGTCAGCGTGCTATCCCCGAGCCGGAACTCGAGCGCGAGCTCGCCCTTGTGGCAATTAACGCAGCCTTTTTCCTTGAATAACGCCTCGCCCCCTTCACCCGACGGCAGTAGGAACGCCAGCTTCTCGTTCTTGGTTTGAGGCAGGTTCTGGAGATATACCAGCAGGTCGTCCAGGTCCTGAGAAGTCAGCTGCGGCCATTGAATCTTGCGTGTGGCCATTTCCCCCTTCATCAGGTCCGAATGGTTCCACATCCGCTCCACCAGGACGATGGGGTCCGCCAGCGATTCCCAATGATCCACCGGATTCCCGGGACCGCTGCCGCCGGAAGCCGTCAGGGAATGGCAATCACTGCAGTGCTTGGATTGGAAAATGTGCTTGCCGCGCTCCGCCTCGCCTGGTTTCTCGAAGTAACGAACCGAGTAGAAGTAAGCGAAAAGATCAGCCGCCCGGTCAGCGCTGATGGCGGGAAGCGGAATCTTCTTCTCGCTCATGGCTTTCCACATGACGGGAGCATGATCCCACATCCGGCTTGCGATACCTGCGGGGGTGTAGTTCCGGTCGAAACGCTGGCCCAGGTCAGGAGCTTCTTTTCCGCCCTGGCCCTCGATGGCGTGGCAGTTGACACAGTATTGGGTTCGGAAGAATTCCGAGCCCCGGCGCGCATCCGCTGCCGTGGCGGCGCTAAGTGGACAAACCGGGACCGCAAAGGTCGCGGCCAGGGCAACGCAAAACGAAGCCATTCTGTTCATAGGCAAGGCTCTCCTATTCATAGCAGATCAGGCACCGAAGCGTATATTCAATGATTTATCTAATAGTTAGGTGAGAGGTTGCAATGTTCCGGTTTGGGTCAAAGCGCTGGACTTGGGTGAAAACACGCAGTTTAGTTAGCCCGCTTTGGGTGGTGATCGAAGTGCGGGTCGGAAAGACGCTGGGAGGACGACATGACCCCTGGCGAAAGGACGTCCTGTTTAGGCTCGCCCTCGCCACATGCGCTCTCCCAGCGTTTGCTAGAATATAGCCCCTCGTAGGAGTTTGCGCAAGACCGTAGTGGGCTATCCAAATTGGGTTTAGTACTATCCGAAAGTGTCCCAAGACGACACAAGTACTAGCGCGAGTCAACCGTTTAGTGGAGACAATTTGAAAATAAGCGGGGATTGGGGAGAATAGATCGGAACTAGAGTGCTCGGCAGCGCGGACTCATCACGAATCTGATCTCCTCTCCCTGTGGGCCTAACTATGAGACTGGCCAAGGGTTTTTACTAGGGTTAACTTAACCCCTTGAGGTTTAGTAGCCTCTCCAACAGAGTGTTCAGACCGCCCAGGTAGCGAGTTGGGCTGTGTTGGTCCCGTCCGTTTACTTCATGCAAAGTATGTGGCACAGTTGGGATCATGGTCGTCAGATTCTTCCGAGAGGGTCTTTTTCAGCTCATCGTCGGGATCGCCGTGACGGGCACGATTGCGACCATTGCTCTGGTGACGAAGGTGTGGAACTGGCCGAACGCTGTGGTCGGAGGCGTTTTGCTCTTGTGTGGAACTATGTATGTGATGGAGAGGCTGGGCGTAGGCCCCTCAATAAAATCGCGCGTTCGTGATTGGCTTGACAGTTCTGGGTACAGCATACAGACGGTTCAAGACATCTACGCCTTCCACTTTGTAATGACGGACAATGTCGGATTTAGGACTGACGTCTTCCAGGTTAAGAGCGAATCCCCGATAACAATTATGTCGGCTAAACACACAGCTACGCAGCAGCAAGTGGCTGTCTTTAATTCCCTCGCTAGGCCCGAGCAATTCAGATTTTGGCAGCGTGTGCGGATTGAGTTGCTTCGGTACGGCGTTCAATTTTCAAACCTGACTCTCGAGGGAGAGGGGGTAAATTTTTCGGACGACTTTGTAATTGGTCGTGCATCTACCGGCACAGAATTCTTGCGTAGGGTTTTGTTCGTTCGATCTGGGGCAAGACTATATCAGGAGCTACTATTGGAACTTCACAACCCCAACGAGCCCCCCTCTCCTATGCCAGCTTCAGTTACTCCTCAAACGCCTCTTCCAACTCCTCAGTCCGTCGGTTGAACCGTCTGCTGATCCGTTGCGATCCTCGCGCTGAGGCCGCCCCCGCGCCGGTCTACGGTTACCTGGACGAGAATAAGATCTGCACGTCCCATGTTGGGCGCCGGAACCTCACGACTAGAATGTGCATGCGCAGGCTGACCCGTCTTACGAACGCGTTCAGCAAGAAGTGGAGCAACCTGAAAGTGCCTTAGCGCTTCACTTCGCGTTCTACAACTTTTGCTCTCGCCCAGGCTAAGCGTGTTGCGCAGGCAGGCGGCATATGAGTCTCAAGGGCGCGACACCGGCAATGGCGGCGGGGTTGACGGATCGGGTTTGGAATCTTGCCGAGTTGCTGGCATAAAACAAATGACCTGTCAGTTGTTTTGCGTAAAGCCTTGATAGCGCTTGACATCCCGTGTTAATGTAGTAGTTGAGAACGGTCGAAGAGTAATGGTACACTACTAAACCGTTCTCGTGGAGCTAAATCGACAATGGCACTAGAGCAGGAACTAGCAACGTACAATGCCAAGCTCCCTGAAATGAAGGAGCATGAGGGCAAGTTCGTTCTGATTCATGGCCCTGACATCATCGACTACTTCGGAGCCTACGAGGATGCGATCAAGGAGGGGTACGCGAAGTTCAAACTCGAACCGTTCTTGGTTAAGCAGATTCAGTCCGTTGAACAGGTTCACCTTATCTCGCGCCTACTTGCTCCTTGCCATACCTAACACTCCAAACCAGTGCTGGCGGTCCGTTGCTGGATTGTTTCATAGGCGTCAGCAGTGCGCGCAGGGTGGCCTTGACTGCCGCACAACAGCCGGTTCCCAGTCCAGTTCAAGTAAGAGCGCTGATCGATACGGGAGCTAGCCATACATGCGTCGACCCCTCGATTATACAGCCGCTTAATCTGACGCCAAGTGGGAACGTTTCCGTACACACCCCAACAACGGGCGGGACGCCTGCTAATCGGGACCAATACGATATCAGCTTTGTAATTCTCCACCCGCAACAGCTTAGTCCGTTCGTTCGTTCAACGATGCCCATTATGTGCACCGATCTGCTTGCGCAGGGGATACATGCCCTGATCGGGCGGGACATCCTCCAGGAATGCTTGTTCACGTACAATGGCGCGACTGGTCTCTTTGTCTTAGCTTACTGACCGTCGTGCTACTACACCGCCTGTCAAGCTTTGCATAAACAACCAACACAACCTGACACCACTACCCCTCCCTCCGCTTGGTATAATTATGCAGAGCAACGAATAATTAACCACCGTGAAGACACGAATCGGCATCGTCGGTTTTCGAGGCTACAGTGGCGCGGAACTGATTCGCTTGCTGGACCGGCATCCTGGCGTTGAATCGGTCCTGCTGGAGCATCGCCAGGATTCCGGGGACCCGCCTCAGCCACTCTCGGCCAAACCTCACGCCCGAATACCGTCGACACCCCAAGCGGTCAAGGCGGAAGGGATCGCGCTGGTCTTCCTTGCGACGCCCGCCGATGTGTCCATGGAACTTGCGCCTGGAATTCTGGACGCTGGCGCGAAGGTGATCGACTTGAGCGGGGCGTTTCGGTTGCGAGAGCCCGCCGTCTATTCGCGCTGGTATCAGGAAAAACACACTGCGCCGGAATTGCTGTCGGAAGCCGTCTACGGGCTGCCCGAATTCTGCCGCGATGGGATCGCGGGCGCGCGGTTGATCTCGAATCCGGGATGCTATCCCACCGCCGCGAACCTGGCTCTGCAACCATTGGTGGCGGCGGGAGTGATGGACCGCGCTTGCGGGATCGTGTGCGATGCGAAATCCGGCGTCAGCGGCGCGGGCCGGAAACCGAGTCTCAAAACCAGCTTTTGCGAAGTGACGGAAAACTTCTCGGCCTACTCCGTGCTGGATCATCGGCACGTTCCGGAAATCCTGATGGTGTCCGGGATCGAGGAGGCGGAATTGAGTTTCACGGCGCAGTTGCTTCCCATTCACCGCGGAATTTTGGAGACCATTTATTTCCGGGCTCACGGCATCACCAGCGCAGAAGAGTTGCTGAACGTTTATAGCCGCAGGTATGCGAAGGAACCTTTCGCCCGCCTCTACCAGCCCGGAACCATGCCGGATATACGCGGCGTGGAGCGAACCAACTTTTGCGATATCGGCGTGCGGCTGGATGCGGCTTCGGGGCGCGCTGTCGTAGTGAGCGTGATCGATAACCTGGTGAAGGGCGCCGCGGGGCAGGCCGTGCAGAACATGAATCTGGCGCTGGGCTTCGAAGAAACTGAGGCACTCCTTTGACCACGCTCATCAAAATTGGCGGCACGTTGCTGGATGCGGTGGAGTCGCGAGAACGGCTGGCGGCTGAAATTGCGCAGGTGGTCGAAGATGGCCTGGAAGCAGTGGTGGTTCACGGCGGTGGAAAGCAGATGACGCGGTACCTCGCCGAGCGGGGCATCGAGAGCCGGTTCGTAAACGGCTTGCGGGTCACGACAGCCGAAGTGCTGGACGCGGTGCTCAAAGTATTGGCGGGGTCCGTGAATCAGGAATTGGTGGCGGCGTTCCTGGCGGCGGGCGTGCACGCGGTGGGGCTCAGCGGCATGGACGCGCTGGTAACCGAAGCCCGCCGGATGAGCGATGAGTTGGGATTTGTGGGCCAGCCAGTGAAATCGGACACGCGGCTGCTGGCCTTGTTGATCGAGAATGGTTACCTGCCGGTGGTGGCATGCGTTGCGGGCGATCGCGAGGGGCGATTCTACAATGTCAACGCCGATCAGATGGCGGCCTCGATCGCCCAGGCATTTCCAGCGGAGAAACTAATATTCCTGACGGATGTGGATGGAGTGCGTGGTGCCGAGAATAGCATTCTTCCGGCAATCAGTACTGCCGAATGTAAGCATTTGATTGCGAGCGGAATCGCGAGCGGCGGGATGCAGGCGAAGCTGGAAGCTGCATCAGGGGCGCTTCAAGCCGGTGTGGGCGAAGTGGTGATCGCGCCCGGTGCGCGGGTTGGGGTGATCCAAGCGCTTCTTGCGGGAGAACGAATTGGCACTCGATTGGTATCGGAAGTAGGCGTGTCGAAACACTGCTAGCTTAATGTTGGCAGGCGAAAGCGCCTGCCCCACGTTGGCGTGCAAGGGTTCACAACCGATTTCTTCAAAGTTTCTCAGGGGGCCGGTTTTACAAGCAACGCATCCAGAACGTGGAACAGCGGATCGAGATCGGAGCTGGTTCCCTTTCCTGATCCCTTGTATTGCATGATTCCTTCGCGATCAAAGACGTAGACGTTTGTGACGTTATCGTGAAAACCGTAGCTGTGGGCGACGGCGCCCTGCCAATCCAGCAAGACGGGCGAGGCGGGATGCGCAGGGTCTTTCGAGAAGAACTTCTTTTTTACGAATCCGTGAAGTAATCCGGGAACGGACGCGAGATTGGCCGCGGAAACGCGTTTCAACTGCGGATAATCTTCAGGCTTGTAGCGTGCCCGCAGGGCGCGTGACCATGCATCCATGTAGTTGCTGCCGGTCCTGTCTCCAACGATCAAAACAACCACGGAGCCATGGAGATCAGAAAGCTGGAACGGGTGATCGTATTGATCGGTGAGGAGAAGTTGACTTGCCTCGGCCGCGAGCGAAAGCGCGCAGCAGAATATCGCCCTATTCATTGCGAAGCGCAGCCATCGGATCGATGCGCGCCGCGCGATGAGCCGGAATGTAGCCGGCGAGCAGGGCCGACGCCGCCAGCAGCGCGGTCAAAATCACAAATGTCATCAGCTCGACGGAGACTACGTTGTAGAGCGCGTGCGACATGATCTGGGTCATTGCAATGGCTAGCGAAAGTCCCACGGCCAAGCCGATCGCGGTCAAGCGGGCGGTTTGGGTAAGCACCATTCGTAGAATATCGTCTCGTGTAGCGCCCAGCGTCATGCGGATGCCGATCTCTTGGGTACGGCGCGCGACGGAGAAAGCTCCGACGGCGTAACACCCCATCACCGCGAGCAACAGCGAGATCGCGGCATAAATGCTCATTCTCGCTGCCGCAAATCGAACGCCGGAGGTCTCATCCGATAGGGCCTGCTCCTCGGTGGTAATGTTAGAGACCGCTTGGTTGGGATCCACCATCCGGACTTGAGCGCGAACGCTGGAGGCTAATCGCAGAGGATCCTCGGTGGTTCTTACGAGCAATGCCATATAGATATTCGGCCATTGCTGATAGGAAACGTAAACGGCCAGCTCCGGATTTCCGAAGAACCAATCCTTCAGGTCACCGCATACTCCGGCCACGGTCAGCCACGGGGAGCCTGGTCCTTTGAGCCGGATTCTGCGGCCGATGGGATTCGAGCCGGGCCAATAATGCCGGGCCATGGCTTCACTCACCACTACCACGGGCGGTGCGTTGGGGCCGTCCGCAGCCACGATAGATCTGCCTGCGCGCAGGGGAATCCGCATGGTGTGGAAGTAGCCGGGACTGATAGCGCTAATGTTGGGGTGCGGATCGCTGGGGCGCGATTCATGTCCTTCAATGCTCAACGTTGCCGCGCCGCCAATGTCTCCAGCAGCGGCCGCGGACTCCGCTCCTGGAATAGCATTCAGCCCTTCCAGCACCTGGTCGAAGAAGCGCGCCATCCGCGCATCGTC
>PMOK01000317.1 GCA_003162425.1 Bryobacterales bacterium
CATGGGATTTCGATGCTAAAGTTATTTCGCCGACAGCACGCCAGATGGTACATTCTATAGTTTGACAGGTATGAATACCCAACACTTTGAAAAGCGGCTGCGCGATAAAGAGCGTGAACTCGAATCAACTCTCGCGGGATTGGAAGGCGAAGGGCGCGTTTCGGGAGAAGCTGAAGTCCGGGATTCTATTGACGAGGCAACCGCCTCGCAAGGGACGGCGGAATCTTTCGAGGAAGGCACCTTGCTGTCGCACACACTGGAACAAGTGCGGGACGCGCTGCGCCGTATCCAAGACGGCGCCTTCGGAACCTGCACTGTGTGCGGGCGCCCGATTGAACCCGCGCGGCTGGAAGCTGTCCCTTGGACTCCATACTGCTTGGAAGATCAGCAGAAGCAGGATCGGAAGATCTGAATCGTGGCGCTTGAAATTGTCCAGCGCGAGCAGGAAGGAATTGCGATTATCGATCTGAAAGGACATCTCACGTTTGGACCAGGAGATGCGCATTTCCGAAGTGAACTGGACAGACTGGTACAAGCGAAACAGATCCGCGTAGTATTGAATCTCAAAGACGTGGGAGAAATTGACACTACCGGATTGGGTACGCTGCTGTTCGCCTTAGCGAAGCTTCAGAAGGCCGGGGGAGGCTTGGCGCTGGTTAACTTGAAGCCGTTGCATATAGAAGCGGTGTTGGGAGCCAAGCTGGCAGCGGTATTCGAGGTATTCAAGACGGACCAGGATGCAATCAACAGCTTTTTCCCGGGCAGGGAAGCCCGGCGTTACGACATCCTGGAGTTCGTCCGGTCGCACGGCGAACCTGCGGAATCGTAATGGCCGCTGATTCGAATTCCGATGCCCTCGTGTTCTTCGGTGCAACCGGCGATCTCGCTTACAAGCAGATTTTTCCGGCGCTTCAGGCGCTGGTGAAACGGCACAATCTTAACATCCCAATCGTTGGCGTTGCCAAGGCAGGCTGGGACCTGGATCAGCTCAAGGCGCGTGCACGCGACAGTGTCACGCACCACGGCGGCTTGGACGAGGCCGCGTTCGCGAAGTTGTCATCTTTACTTCAGTACGTGGACAGCGACTACCGGGAGCCCGAGACCTACACGAAGTTACGCCAGATCCTGGGACCAGCTTGCCGGCCGTTGCATTACCTCGCAATTCCGCCCAGCATGTTCGCCGCGGTAGCGGAAGGGCTGGCGCACTCGGGCTGCGCCACCGACGCACGCGTGGTGGTGGAGAAGCCGTTCGGGCGCGATCTCGCGTCGGCGCGGGAACTACACGGCATTCTGGATCAGTTCTTTCCCGAATCAGCCATCTTCAGGATTGACCACTTCCTGGGCAAGGAACCTGTCCAGAACATTCTTTATACGCGGTTCGCCAATCTATTTCTCGAACCCTTGTGGAATCGCACTTACGTCCGCTCCGTACAAATCAACATGGCGGAGAACTTCGGCGTCGAAGGGCGCGGGCAGTTCTATGAAGAAGCAGGCGCCATCCGCGATGTGATTCAGAATCATCTTTTCCAAGTGCTCGCGACTCTTGCCATGGATCCGCCGACTGGGGAAGAATGCGATCCGATTCGCGATGAAAAGGCGCGCATCCTCAAAGCGGTGCGGCCGCTGGCCACCGCCGATATTGTGCGAGGCCAATTCAAAGGTTACCGCGAGGAACAAGGTGTCGCACCGGATTCGAAAGTGGAGACCTTTGCAGCCTTAAGGCTTTTCATCGACACCTGGCGGTGGGCGGGCGTGCCGTTCTATATCCGGGCGGGCAAGTGCCTGCCCGTCACCGTCACTGAGGTCATCGTCAACTTCAAGCGTCCACCGCGGGAGACATTTGAGGAGAAAGCGCGCGGGTTGCCGAATCGCATTCGCTTGCGCCTGAGCCCCGAGGTTGTGATCGCATTCGGCATGCGACTAAAGCTCCCCGGCGAGCAAATGGAAGGGGAAGATGTGGAGTTGATCGCGAGGCATCAAAGCCCGGACGAAATGACACCGTACGAACGCTTGTTGGGAGACGCCCTACGCGGCGACCAGTCCCTTTTTGCGCGCGAGGATGCCATTGAAGCCCAATGGAGAATTGTCGAGCCGGTGCTCGGTGACGTGACGCGCGTCTATGAATACGATCAGAACACCTGGGGACCGGCCGAGGCTGATTCGATAATCGAAGATCCCGGCGGATGGTTCAACCCGCAACCAGCCGGAGTCGCGCCAGGGAAATGAAGACGTGGCGCACGCACTCGTGCGTGCCGTGTTCGCACTCCTGCGAACACCCGTGGCGACCGAACCCAAGCGTTCACAAGAGTGTGAACGCGGCACCGAGGAGTACGTGCGCCACGCGTCTTCAGTTCCTCACTCCACCGGAATCACATCCACACCCACGTGTAGAGTGTGCCGCGCGCCCCCGAGGAGAACACCGTGAATAGGGCTGACGTCGGCGTAGTCGCGCCCCCACGCTAGAGTGACGTGGCCGTCCGAGGGCACGCAATCGTTGGTGGGATCGAAGTCTACCCATCCTGCGTCCAGGCACCACGCCGAACACCAGGCGTGCGACGCGTCGGCGCCCTCTAAACGAGCGCAGCCCGGTGACGGTATCGTTCGCAGGTAGCCGCTTACATAACGCGCCGGAAGGCCCAGTGATCGCAGGCACGCAATCTCGAGATGAGCGAAGTCCTGGCATACGCCGCGGCGTTTCTCGAAGAATGTCTCGACCGGAGTAGTGACCTCCGTGGCTTTGGTATCGAAGCGAAAATCCTGGTGGATTCTTCGCGTGAGATCGCGAACCGCATCGAGCAACGGACGTCCTGGAAGAAACGAATCTCGCGCGTAAGCTGCCAGTTCCGGATTTGCGCCGACGCGTTCGGAATCGAAAACGAATTGGTAGGCGTTGAGAACTTCCACGCTACAGTGGCCTTCGAGCGACCCCTGCACTGTCTCCCATCTCGGCGATTGTGAAAAATCCGGCGGCTCGGCGCTCCGAACTTCCAGTTCGCTCGACGCCTGCACGGTCAGCCGGCCGTGTGGCTCTCGCAACGTAAAGAACGTCAGAACATTGCCGAAATAATCCGTACGCGTGGTAGAAGTTTGCGGCGAAGGAGCAATGGATATTTGGCTTCCACTACAACGCTGCCGTGTAAGATTGCGCGGCGTCAGACGCAAGACGTGATGCGAGACCGAGACGGGGTCGGTATAGTCGTAAATGGTTATGTGCCGGACTCGATAAATCAAGTGGCGTGCTCCAATTCCTCCGCGTGACTGAAATAAACATGTGTGATCGCATCCGAAAATGTAGGCAACTCCGCTTCCATCGCGCTGAGAAGTTTGTCGAGCAGCACGCGGACGCCGTTTGTGTCCGGAACACAGAGCTTGCCGATATCGGTCGAAAACAGGTTGGATGCCGCTTCCTCCAAACGTCTCTGTTTGGAACCTGGCCATCCGGATCCGGAAGGCATCCTCGCGAGAGACCGGCAATGCTCCCTGAGATCCTTCACTTGGAAGGCCAGTGAGCGCGGATTGGCCTTGTCGTTCATGAGCAGGTCCAGCGCCGGGGCGGCCTGAAGGGTGGTGAAATAGCGTGCGCGGTAAGTCATCGAACTGTCGGTCACCTCGAGCAGCATTTCAAGCGCGGGCCACGTTTCCAGGCGCAGCGGCACGATGATCGCGCGGAAAAGCTTCACCAGATGGATGGAGCGCTCAATCCGTCTTCCTATATTGAGGAAGCGCCAGCCCGGGCCCCGGGTCATGTTTTCCATTTCGATCCCGCGCAACGCCGCCAGGGTACCAATGCAGTGATTGAGAGCAGCTAGCGCATCGCCGGCCGGAATATATCCCCAGGCAGAGGCGCCGGGAGCGCGAGCTAATGCGCCAAACTGGGTCACGATGCGGAGCAAATCGCTCGAAAGGCGATCGCGCACGTGCGCCGCCGCGCGTCCAGCCCTATTAAGCATCCTGTTCAGACTGTCGCTGCGTTGGTCGTCGAAAATCTGCGAGAGAATCCCTTGCTCAAATTCCTGCGATTCGTCAAGATGCCCTTGTGCATCACCCGTCGCGAGCGAGGCGTCGGGAGTTTCTACGCAATCGCGTAGCTGGATCAAAGACTCCCACTCCCATTGTTCCCGTCCGCCCGACTCGCCCGTCAGCCGGACTAGAATGCAGCGAAGTACGCGGGCCAGATGCTCGCCTCGTTCGGCGTAGCGGCCCAGCCAGAAGATGTGATCGGCTGCGCGGCTGGGAAGATCGCTGGTCACGCCACGATTCAGAGCAACCGGCAGATCGCGCGGCCCCAGTCGAGAAGAACTGCCGATCGGCCGGTTCGAAAGAACCCAGGTGTCCTTGCTTCCGCCGCCGCGCTGCATGGAGACCACCGGGGTGTCGAGTGAAGCCGACACGCGCGCGAGTCCACCGGGCATCACCACCCAGGAGTTTCCTGAGGCCGCCAGATACACGCGCAATACCACTCTACGCGGGGAGAGGGTTTTCTCGGACCAGACCGGAATCGTTGACAGGTGCAGCAACTCCTGCCCGACGAATTCATGAGGGCGCTCTCGGACGCGGTCCAGCAATCGCGAGCGTTCGCCGGCTGCAAGCTTTCCTCCAAAAACCGGCTCCATGCCTTTGGATGGGAAGGCCGGCTTGATAACAAGGCAATCCAGGTTGTCGCGCACGTAACTCAACGCCTTGGGCTGTCCACACCACCAGGTGGCCACGGCCGGGAGTTTCAATGGCTCTCCCAGCATTCGCTGGCTGAGCCCCGGAAGAAACGGCATGAATGCGGACGTTTCAATTAAGCCGCTGCCCAATGCATTGGCCACCGCGACGTTGCCGGCTCGCACGGCTTCCACCAGGCCGGCCACGCCCAGGAACGAATCGGAGCGCAGTTCAATGGGATCGCAAAAGCTATCGTCCACGCGCCGCAAGATCACGTCCACGGGTTTAAGCCCTTCCAGCGTCTTGAGGAACACACGCGAGTCGCGCACTGTCAGGTCACCGCCCTGAACCAAGAGCAGACCGAGGTAACGTGCGAGATAAGAGTGCTCGAAATAAGTCTCGTTATACGGGCCAGGAGTGAGCAGGACCATCCGCGGATGGGCGCGGGGCGATGGCGACAGGCGCAGCAGCGTGTCGCGAAAAGAACGAAAAAACGAAGCCAGCGGTTTGACCCGGAACTCGCGGAACAAGTCCGGAAGCGTTTCCGCCAGCACGTTGCGATTCTCGAGCGCATAACCTGCGCCGGAAGGCGCCTGGGTTCGGTCCGAGAGCACCCACCATTCCCCATCGGGCGAGCGTGCCAGGTCTACCGCAAGCAGGTGCAGATACGTATTGCCTGATACGGGCAAATCGTGACAGGGCCGCCAGAATGCTGGGTTCGCGAACACCAGAGCCGGCGGAATGTGACCTCCGCGAAGCAATTGCTGCGGACCGTAAAGATCCGCCAATATCTGGTTCAACAGGCGGGCGCGCTGGATCAGGCCGTCTTCGAGCTGTGCCCATTCCGCCGGCGGAATAACNNTAGACATTGTAGGTTACGCCGTTCTCTCGAATTCGCTGCCTGGCCGTCCGCCAGCGATGGGCCAGTTCCTCCTTGCCAAGCGCGGTTAGCGAGCTGATGAAGGTGTCCCAATGAGGACGAAGCACCCCGTCGGCGTCGGACATCTCGTCGTAAACGCTTGCGGTCTGGGGATAACCGGTGGCGAAGAGTGGCGCTGCGATACTCTCTGCGGAAATCTTCATGGGGACGCCGCTTTAACCGCCTCTGTGGACCGCGGCTGCGACATTCGGCGCAAATCTAAAGTCAATGGAAACTCCGGATTCCGTTCCTCGTCCGGCACCGCGATAATTCCGGGCGTGTGTCCGATGTCGCGGAATCGCGCCAACCGGCGGCTCTCTGCCTCGGAGGCATTGACGGGAAAAGTTTCGTGGGCTCGCCCGCCAGGATGCGTCACGTGATATTCACAGCCTCCGACGGCCCGGCCCGACCAAGTGTCCACGATATCAAACACTAGCGGTGTGTGCACTGGGATGTTCGGATGCAAGCAGGACGGGGGCTGCCACGCCCGATATCGCACTCCCGCCACCCACTCACCCCGCTCCCCGGTTGCGTGCAGTGGCACACGGCGGCCGTTGCACAACACCACATAGCGCGAGTCGGTTACTCCCGTTATCTTCACCTGCAGACGTTCCACTGACGAGTCTACGTTGCGTACCGTGGCGCTGCCGGACGTCTCTTCGCCCAGCACGTGCCACGGTTCCAGCGCGTGCCGCAGCTCCAGGCGCATTCCCCTGCGGGTTATGGATCCGATCAGCGGAAATCGAAACTCGAAGTGCGGAGCGAACCAATCCTTCTGAAATGCGTAACCAGCTTCGCGCAGATCCGCTACCACGTCTTCCCAATCGAGCTGAACGAAATGAGGAAGCAGGAAGCGGTCATGCAGCGTCGTTCCCCACCAAACCAGCTTGCGGCGGTACGGATTCCGCCAGAAGTGCGCGATCAGCGCCCGCACCAGCAGTTGTTGCGTAAGACTCATGCGTGCGTGCGGAGGCATCTCGAAGGCGCGCAGCTCCACCAGGCCCAGCCGCGATGAAGCGGATTCCGGTGAGTAGAGCTTGTCGATACAGAACTCGGCGCGATGCGTGTTGCCGGTTAAGTCGGTGAGAAGATGACGGAAGACACGATCCACCAGCCAGGGAGGAACTGGGGGCGCGCCTTTGTCCGGGATCTGGTCGAATGCGATTTCGAGCTCGTAGATGGAATCCGTGCGCGCCTCGTCCACACGCGGGTGCTGGCTCGTTGGACCGATGAACATCCCCGAGAGCAGATACGACAGCGAAGGGTGGTTATGCCAATAACCCACCAGACTCCGCAGCAAATCGGGCCGGCGCAGGAAAGGACTGTCCTCGGCGGTTGCGCCGCCAATAACAACGTGGTTGCCACCGCCGGTCCCGCTATGCTGTCCGTCTATCATGAACTTTTCGGTGCCCAGCCGGCTCTGGCGTGCGAGATGGTAGAGCGCTGTGGTGGTTCGAACCAGCTCATCCCAGGACGCCGCCGGATGGACGTTCACTTCGATGACGCCTGGGTCCGGGGTCACTTTCAGCACGGCAATGCGCGGATCGGAGGGCGGCGCGTAGCCTTCCAGCAGCACGGGCATTTTGAGATAGGCGGCAGTGTCTTCGATCGCGGCGACAAGGTCGAGATAATCCGAAAGATACTGGACCGGCGGCATGAACACAAACAACTTCCCCTCGCGCGGCTCAATGCACAGGGCCGGACGTGAAATCCATGCGGCCGATTCCCCTTTCTCCGGCGGCTTCGCGTGGTCCGCGGCAGGTTCCGCATCATCCGTGAAAGTCGGCTCGCTGAAAAGGTAACGCTTGCGTTCCGGCTTTTCCGGCAAGCTCAACCGCCTCTCGAACGGATCGGGATCGTAGCTATAGGCAACATCTTCCGGTTTGGTCCAGGGAAGAGATTCGAACGGCAATCGATATCCCACCGGCGAATCGCCCGGGATGAGAAACATTTGCTTCGAAGCTAGAAACCAGGGCTGGCTAGTCCAGCGGGGAGTGCCTGATCTGGTCGGTATGCGCCGCAGCGGAAGTACGTAGCCGATTACCTTATCCAACCCTTGTTCGAAAAGGCGCGCGATGCGGCTACGCTCGATTGGATCTTCCAGCTTCGGGTCGAGTGGATCGACATTGACCGGAAGCCGACGCTCCTTCCAAAGATAGTAGAAAACGTCCTCATATGCGGGGATGGTGAACGAGACGTCCACTTGAAGACGGCGCGATAACGCCTGGAGAAACTTCAACGCGTCTTCGCTGGTGTAACCGTAATCCTTACCGTTTTCGCCGATGAGGCTGGCTTCCTCCCAAATAGCCACGCCGTCTTTGCGCCAATAGCAACCGAATGCCCAGCGCGGGAGCGGCTCGCCGGGATACCATTTCCCTTGCCCGAAATGAAGCAGCGCGTTGGGCGCGAAATGGTCGCGCAGCCTGCCCAGCAGCTCCACAGCTTGCCGGCGTTTGGCTGGGCCAAGCGCGGCAGTGGTCCACTCGGCGCCGTCGGGGTCGTCGAGGGAAAT
>PMOK01000260.1 GCA_003162425.1 Bryobacterales bacterium
TTGCCTTTTTTTTGCGCGACGGCTCCTGTGAATGCGCCTTTTTCGTGACCGAACAGCTCGCTTTCAAGCAGCGTATCTGCCAGTGCGGCGCAATTGATGGCGACGAAAGGTCCGCTGGCGCGGAGGCTGTTACGGTGAATGGCGCGGGCAATCAGCTCCTTTCCGGTTCCGCTCTCGCCCAGGATCAACACATTGGAATTGGACGGCGCCACTTTCGCGATCTGGCGTTGCAAGTCGCGCATCTTCGCGCTCGCTCCCAACATGTCGTGTTCCAGCTTGAGCTCGGTTTGGAGCCGCTCGTTTTCCTGCTGCAGCCAACCCAGAATCGTCGCGTTCTCCCAAGCGCCCGACGCCATTTCGGCCACAGCGGTGACTAACTGTAAATGACCTTCATCGAGCCGGCGTGTAGGATCGGCGGATTCCAGATAGATCACCGCGGCCAATTCACCGCGCATCATCACAGGCGCGCCCAATTGGGCCAGACCCGCGCCATCGGCGTCCTCCACCCACACTGCTACCTGTTCGCGGCAAATCCGTTGAAACACTTCAGCGTCAGGCGCCCAGCCGTCAGGTTCCTCTCCGGGAATAAAAACGCCGGCGCGTTCGGCGGGGATCAATTCCAGGAGCAAGGAAGAGAGATGGCTTCTCAGAATTTCAGCGGCGGGCAGCCCTTGCATGTCGTGCAATCCACGAAAGGAATGCAGCATGGTGCTCACGCGCAGGAGGAGACGCAAGTCATGCACGGCGCGATAGGAGGGGGAGATGTCCTTTTCGCTGGATGCCATATACAGCGAATCTTCGGCGCGGAGCTGGCGGGTTTTGGTATCAGCGCCGCTTGAAACCTGCTGGCTTCCGGTGAGGTAGACGAGCAATGAGCCGCCGATGCGGATCTCATCGCCGGAATTGAGTTTCTGCAGAGTGATTGGTGCGCCATTCACGAAAGTGCCGTTGCGGCTATCGAGATCCTTCAGTTCGCAGTTATCGCCGGAACGAGTGAAGACGCAGTGCTGGCGGGAAACTCCGTGGTCCTCAAGTTGGAGGTTATTGACGCCCTGGCGGCCGACCGCATAGGCGCCCTCGGGCAGAGCGATGGTGGACCCTTTGATTGGTCCGCGCACAGCCACAAGTCTTGGATTGACACCCTGCACCCTGCCCATAATCTAGCGCATATGTTGGGCGGTGAGCAGTAATCTTCCGGTTACTGGATTAACCGTTCGCTTCTCGGCGGCTGGTGGGTTCGTCTGGAACTGATTGATAAATCGATCGGTGGCTAGTGGCCTAAGGATTGCACATTAGAAATGCATGACAACAGCCAAGATTGAGACCGTGACCACTAAAGAGCTCAACTTGGCATCGGAGGACAGGAGCCGGGGCGTTGGGCGCAGCCACCGGCTCCTGACGATGTTGGCGGCCGGGTTTGTGTTTTTGGCGCTGTGTTTGATGTTGGTGGATTTTCGGAGATTGGATCATGTTGCGCCGAGGCATGAGAGCCCGTATCGGCACGTGGTGCGGCCGGTGAAGATGGTGGGGAGGATGTCCCCTCGCTGACGCGCGGGGCTACTGTTTTCTGGCCGCGGCTTCTACGGCGCGCATTACTCGGAGGGTATTGCCGCCGTAGATTTTCCGAATGTCGTCTGCGGAGTAGCCTTTTTCCAGCAGCGCTCGAGTGAGATTTGGAAACTTGGCGACGTCTTCCAGGCCTTGCGGGGCGCAGGGTATGCCGTCGAAATCGCTGCCGATGCCCACGGCGTTGATGCCGGCGATCTTGACGATGTGATCGATGTGGGCCACCACGTCGGCCAGCGTCGCGGGTGGCACGCTCTTCTGGTACGCCTCCAGAGCCGCGGGATCTTTCTCGAGTTTTAAGGCATCGTGCGTGGCGAGGAACGCTTTGCTGGCATCCTCGGACTTCTGAGATAAAAATTCGCAGTAGAAGTTGACTTGCACAACCCCGCCCTTCTTGGCTAGCGCGACGATCATTTCATCGGTCATGTTGCGCGGCACATTCGCCAGTGCGCGGCACGAAGAGTGGGAGGCGAATATAGGAGCAGAGCTCACTTCTAGCGCATCCCAAAATGTTTTGTCGGCCACGTGGGAAATGTCTACGATCATGCCGAGCCGATTCATTTCACGCACTACCTGTTTGCCGAAATCGGTCAAGCCGTTGTGACGCTCGACGCCGGCTTTATCGATGTCGCCGGATGAATCGGCCCAGTTGTTGGTGTTGGTGTGGGTCAGGGTCATGTATCGAATTCCGAGGGCGTAATAATCGCGCAGCAGGCGCAGGCTGTCCTCAATAGCGTGTCCACCTTCAATGCCCATGAGAGCGGCGATCTTGCCTTGTTTATGGATGCGCTCAATGTCGTCGGCGGTGGTTGCGAAGACTAAATCGTTGGGGTAGCGCGCGATGATATCGTGGCGCACGGTGTCGATCATCTCGAGAGTTCGGCGCGCGGAGTGATTTCCATTGACGTAGCTCGCGGAGACGTAGACGGCGAAGAACTGTGCGCCGACGCCGCCTTCTTTCAAAGCTGTGAGGTTGGTGTGGCCGTCGTTCTTGGCGGTGCCGATGTCGTAGCCGTCGACGGTGCGGCTGGTGATGTCGTTGTGGGTGTCGATGAGGAGGGCGGATTTGTGGATCTTCTGGACTTCGGCGTCGGTTATGCGGGTCTGGGAAAAGGCGGGGAGAAAGGCAAAGAGGCCACAGATGGACACGGATAAACACGGATAAGGCATAGGAATGACTATAGCGCGTTGCTTGCGCCAAGCTTGCGGAGTGGGGATGCTATTAGCCAGAGGGTTGCGGCGAAGATGCCTGCTACGGCTATCGATAGAGTTGGGCGGATTCCGATGGCTGTTGCTAGGATGCCTCCGGCTAAGGCGCTTAGCGGGAATACGCCGCGGGTCATCAGTTGCATGGCGGCGTTGACACGGCCTAGCATTTCTTCCGGCGCGACGGATTGGCGGAGGGTCAGTTCGTTGATCATGAAGGTTGAGAATGCGAAGTCGCCGATTAGTTGCTGGACCATCAGGAACATTAACGGGACTGGACGAGGACCGTGGGCTAGCGGGATCAGGGCGTAGGCGGCGGCTATTGCGAGTACCGATCCGATAAAAGTGTGACCTAGGCCGAAACGGCGGCCGATGGCGGGGGCAAAGGTGGCGCCGATTAGACTCCCGCCGCCGCCCATGCCGATGGCGATTCCAAGTTCCGCCGGAGTGATGTGAAGCTCGCGAATCGCGTACAGGACGTACAGTGGTCCCAGGAATCCCATGGAGAAAAACGTGGTGATCGAGAAGCATGCCAGGGGCTTTAGCAGCGGATGGCTGAATACAAAACGGAGGCCGGCGATGGGATGCGGCGTCGTGGTTGGCGCCTGATGGGGCGGCTCCCGTTTGCGGATGAAGGTCACGCTGGCGGCTGAAATCAGGAAAGAGATGGCGTCGAAGAGGATCGCGATGGGAGCGGTGATGAGTTGAACCAAAATGCCGGTTAGGCTGGGGCCGGCGATTTCCGCGACCGATGAGCTCATGGCCAATTTGCTGTTGCCTTCCAGCAGATTCTCGCGTTCCACGAGCGAGGGCAGGTAGCTTTGATAGGCGACGTCGAAGAATACCGTGCAGAATCCCGCGAGCGCGATTACTACGTAGAGCTGGGCCATCGAGAGGCGATGCGCGAAGGCGGCGATGGGGATGGAAGCTAGAATGACGGCGCGCGCCAGATCGGCCGCGATCATGATGGGGCGGCGGCGGAAGCGATCCACCCACACGCCAGCCAGTAGACCGAACAACAGCACTGATGCGGCGCCGACGGCGGTGAGGAAACCCATTTGCGAGGGCGGAGCGTTCAGCACTATGACCGCGGTATATGGGACGCCATCGCGCGTAAGGCGAGAGCCGATCTCGGAAATGGTTTGGCCGGCCCAGAGCTTCATGAAATCGGGATGGCGCCACAGACCACCGAAGCGCGACTTGGGTTTGCCGTTAGTGATAGAATCCACCTTCACATGAAACAGAATCTTGCCGCCGAGCTTATCGCAGAATTTCTTGGGACGCTAGTGCTGATCCTCTTTGGGAACGGCGTGGTGGCCATGGTAATGCTTTTCGGCACGGGCGTTCCCGGTGAAGTGGTGAAGGGCGGATTTACTAACATCACGCTAGCCTGGGGACTCGGCGTCACGATGGGCATCTACATCGCAGGAAAAATCAGTGGCGCGCACCTGAACCCCGCCGTGACCGTCGCGCTGGCCGCTTACCGGGGCTTCCCGTGGAGCAAAGTGATTCCTTATTGTATCGTCCAGGTGGCCGGAGCGTTTGTGGCGGCGGCGCTGGTGTTCTGGAATTATCATCCAGCGTTTCTGGCTGCTGATCCGGGGCTGGACCACACCGCCGGAGTGTTCACGACATTTCCGGCGTTTCCGGCTGTGATGTCGGCGGGGCTGCTGGACCAGACAATTGGGACGGCGCTGCTGATTCTGATGATCTTCGCCGTCATCGACGAGCGCAATCATCCGCCCGCGCAACTCGGTCCACTCGTGATCGGGTTGATTGTGGTGGCGATCGGAATGTCGTTTGGCGGAATGCACGGATATGCAATCAATCCGGCGCGCGATTTTGGACCGCGGCTTTTCACGGTGGTGGCGGGATTCAAGAACAACGGATTGACGGATGGAGGGCGAGTGTTTTGGGTGCCGATTGTCGGGCCGATTGTGGGAGGATTGATCGGAGGATTGGTTTACGACGTTGCGATTCGCCGGTTTTTGCCGAAGGCGTAGGCCTCGGGGCTGGTGGCTCGGGGCTGGGGACTCCGGGCGCCTAGTTCGCACAACAGCGCTACGGCGGATAATGCAGCGGCAGTGTAGAAGGCTGCCTGATAGTTGTGATATCGGTCATAGAGCACTCCGCCGAGGCGCGGCCCGATGATGCCCGCCACGCCCCACGCCGTAAACAGAATCCCGTAGTTCACGCCTGCGTTTTTGGTACCCCAGAAATCCGACGCTGCGACTCCGTTCACCGAAAGTTGCGTCCCATAGCACCAGTAAACGACGAACACGGCGACAAACAACAACGCGACGTTGCTTCCGGCGGCGTAGAGCGCCGGCATCGCGACGATGCTGATTCCGATCATAGTCCGTAGGACGTTGATGCGCCCCAGGCGATCCGACATCCAGCCGGAAAGGATCCGTCCCGAGGCATTTCCAATCGCGCCGACTACTAGCGTCATGGTGGAAAGTGCCGCCGCCGCAATTCCTGCGCTTTTTGCAAACGGCACCAATTGGCTGATCACCATCAATCCGGCTGAGCAGCCCAGTGCGTAACCCACCCACATCAGGTAAAACGTGGGAGTCCGCAGCATTTCGCCGGGCGTGAATTGGCGCGCCACTGCCGCGACTTTGGCTGCCGCTGGCGACCATCCTTTGGGCTGGTATCCCGCGGGAGGGTTGCGCAAGAGTAGCGCCCCCCCTATCGTCATCACAAAAATAATCGCACTTAGAATCCGAAACGTCGCCGGAAGTCCGTAAGAGGGAATCAGCTTCAACTGCGCCAGCGGCCCGAAGATCGCCGAGCCAGCGCCGTAGCCGCCCACCGCGAGTCCCACCGCCAGCCCGCGTTTATCAGGAAACCACTTGGCCATCACCGGAATGGGCGTGGCGTAGCCGAACCCGTTCCCCAATCCCCAGATGCCGAAGCAGACATAAAGGTAGTTAAGGCTGGTAGTAAACGAACACAGGTAGAACCCCAGGCTCACCAGGATTCCGCCTACCAATGAGCACGGCAGCGGGCCGTATTTATCCTGAATCCTGCCGGCGACTGCGAAGCTGAGGGCCAGTGCTACCACGGCAATTGTGAACACCATGGAGGTATCGGCGCGCTTCCAACCGAAGCGTGCTTCGAACGGCGCGACGAAGACGCTCCACGCATAGAGCGTGCCCAAGGCAAGGTTCATCGACAATCCGCCGGCCACTCGCCACCAGCGGCTGCGCGCGCTTCGCGTGTTTGATTGCATTCTAGATAGGTTAGGCTATTTCGGGCGGGCGCGGATTGAGTGGCTTTCCGATTTTCAGCTCTCAGGAAACCTTTTATGTATGAGTGCGTGCGCCACGTCTATTGCGAGGGTGCCCAGTAGCCGCGCTTGGCGCTTACTGTTGCTTTGGTGTCGCGAACTTTGACGTCGATTTTGCGGAAGCTGCCATCTTGCGTTTCGTTGGTTGGGACGTAGGCTAGCATGTAGTATTCGCGTCCGTCGGCGAACGCTTTTTTCATACCGGCGAACAGGTCGTTGCTGTTTTGAAAAGCGGTTCCACCGGTGGCCTCGGCGATCTCCAAGAGCGTTTGCCCGTGTTGCATCGCTATGGTGTTCAACGCGCTGTCCACTTGTGGTGTTAGAACGCCCCGCGACACGTCGTATCCTGGAGGTGTGTAGAGCCCGCGCGAGTCGATGGTGTAGATCGGGACGTTTCCCTTCACGGCAAGTTTGTAGATCGGCTCCATGACATCCTGAATTCGTTCAATGGTGCGGGTGGAGCGAAATTCGGGGAAGTAGGCTTGGAGAAGACCAAAAGACGTTCCGCCGGGCGCCAACGAAAAGCCATCGGAGATCAAAACCAGCATGCGCCGCCCGTTACCAGCCGCAAGTTGCTCGACCACGGAACGCAATTCGGCTGCAAATTGTGTGGTCCAGAACCTCTCATGTTCCGAGAGCTGATGCGCTTCGGTCGGCAGCGTAGGTTTTCGGTTGCATTCTATATTGCCCACGTCGCAGGTTGCACGGACCTCTTGCACCTCCCCCTCAAACTGAGAGATCTCAGTTTGCGACGCGATTGCCTGACTCTGCTGATAGATTTTCCGGAACGCAGCCCCGCCTAGGGTTTCCAAAACCTTGGCTGGGTCAGAGGTAGTGTTTTGGACAATCTGGATGCTTCGTCCCAGCGCGATCACGGCGTATTGCGAATCACCTGGCTGTTCCTCGCGAAACAGTTTCTGCAGCGCTTCCCGAACGTGCACGAAGTTGCCAAAAGAAGCGTGCATCAGGTCCAAGCAAATCACGTAGGCGTGGCGCTTTGGCAAGAGTTTTTGAGGTGCGGGCGCCACGGCATTAGACTGGCTTGGTTCCGCGGTGGGATTTGCCGGGGTGGAGACATCCGTCCGCTCACTCGAGAAGGCCGCGATCTTCTGTTCCACGCCATCTTCAAAAACCTTGAAGTCTGCCTGCTTCAAGCCGGTTACATGATGGCCTTGCTTATCGGTGACCACCACCGGGACAAGCACCTGCCGCACGTTGACCTGGATGGTCACATCACCCGCCGCCGTCAGATTGTCGCGGATGCCAGCATTGGCAGGTTCCAGGCGCAGGGCTTCTTTAAACTCCGCCGCTGCTCCGGGCTTGTCGCCTCGCGCAAAAAGTACCGCGCCGAGCTCGTTGTGGGCGACCGCTAGGCTCGGAGATCGCTTCACGGTTTCGCGAAATTGAGTTTCTGCGCCCGCCAAATCGTGCGTTTCGTAGAGCGCCAGTCCCAGGTAATAGCCGGGCTCAATGCGATCCGCTAGTCGTCCCGCTGCATCTCGCAGAGGATTTACTGCGTCCTCTGGCTTACCGGCATCGAAAGCCACTACGCCTTTGAGCAGAACTTCGAATGGATCGTCGGCCAGCGCGACTGGTGAGGCTGGAAGGCCAGTATCGATCTTCAGTTGGGTGCGGTAATCGGAGAATCGGTGGACGCTGTGCAGTTCGCCGGTGGCGAATCGTGCGTGTACCGTTGCGCTGGAGGGCAGCCACAACGTGGTTTCGAGGGCGGGGAAATTCACCGGCACGAACCGGGAATCACGCATGAAGCTATCGTCGGTTCGCAGACGCACGATTCGTTTGGTGGCCTCATCTATCCAAACAAGGCCTTGCCGGGAGCCATTTTGCTGGATGAAGGCCACTACAAGACTCGGCGCGCCGGCTTCGGTAATGTGTCCGAGATATCGGAAGCGGGATTTGCTCTGATTCGCCGGCAGAAGGTCGCCGAGCATGTCCATAAAGCGGCCGGCTATGAGAAAGCCGCTTTGTGGATTTGGCGCCTTGTTTCGTAATTCCACGAAGGGACGCGTCTCGATTACATATCGGAATTGATCGCGATGCTCTTTCCACATCAGGTGCGTGCTATCGAAGCGCATTTCGTGCACGTCTTCGGCGATGGAGGCGTTGATGAATCGCGCCAGCATGCTTTCCAGTTGTTGGCCGGTTGCGCGCAGGAGGGGATCTAAAGTGCTCTGATCTGAGTCGAACTCGAGGGTGCTTAGTTCGGGAACGGCTTTTATCAGCTCGGTGCGGTTGCTGTCGACAAAGGGACGGTCGGGCGCCGCACGTGCGCACGCTGCGAGGGCGATAGTTGCGATAAAAAGGCGCGACACTTCCGATTGTATCGACGCTTATACTCGTCACATAGGTACGAACGGCTTACGATCATGGCAAGAACTGGGAATATAGACGCTGCGCGCGCGGTGGGGCGTTGCTATGGTGCATTATTTTTTACCTTCTTTGGAGCCGCTTGGATTGTGCTCGCAGCGTACGTTTTCGGGCGAATCAGCACGCTTGGGGTGGTCGCGATCGCCGCCCCGATGACTTTGTTGGTTACCTCAGCCGTGCGGCTTCTTCGGCGTGGCAAGGACGCTGGGAAGAATGCTTTTCCGGAGGAGGAACAAAAGCGAAACGACCGGATTTTCGGAATAGTTAATGCCGTGACTTGGGTTTTGGTGTTTCTCGTTTTTCAGATTTTGCCGCGGCTGGGCCTTGGGAAATTGATATTTCCGGCAGTGGTGCTGATTGTGGGGCTGCACTTTTTTGCGATGCCCCCGCTGTTTCGGCATCGCGCCAATCTGGTTACCGGCGCCGTGATGGTGGTGTGGGCTATTGTGTGCCCGTTGCTTTTTCACGGCGACAGAATGATCGGCTTTGTCGCGGGGGGTGCGGGAGTGGCGCTGTGGGTATCTGCTGTGTGGGCGCTTAATACAGCCCGGAAACTGCTTGGATCGGCTGGCGTGTGAAGATCCGGACCTGGGGGTCCGGAGCGGACGTGGGCGTCCGCCTCACTGGACTGGGACCAGGACTGGGGGGCTGGCTGCGCCGTTGATTTTCAGGATTACTGGTTGATTGCCTGACGCGAGGCCTGGCGGGACAACCACGTTGACTTGATTCAGGCCGACGAAATCTGGGGCGAGGCCGCTGAAGGACACGGTGCTTGAAACTCCGCCGATGGTGACTTGCGGCATGACGAGAGTGCTTTGGCCGCTGGCGGCTGATCCGTCGGCTGGCGGCGATTGAACGGCGCCGAGTCCGGTGCAATAAATGAGCACGGTTTCGCCTGCTGTCACAGGATGATTGCTGTCGGCCAACTGATAATTTGAGTGAAGGATTACGCCGAGATTATTTCCGTTGGAACTGTAGTTGATAATGCCCGGCTTAGCGGTCACAACTGGAACGGTGACGCTCTGGCTGACTATTCCGTTGTGCAGAACTTCCACTTGCGCGGTGGTTTGTTTTGCGACTTCCCAGGGGACTTGAAAATTAATCTGCTGTTGGTTATTTACGCTATCGATGGCGAATAAGGGGACTAATGATCCATTGATGCTTATTGCGACGTTCTGGAATTCGGTGGGAAGCGGCAGCCCGGAAGTGTAATTCACTCCGGTTAACGAGGTAAGATTGCCGCCGAAAAGTGTCGCGATTTCGCCTGGGGCGACGGATCCGGCCGCGAAGCTGGCGCCGTTGGTGATGGATGCGATGGTGGGAACCGGCGTTTTACTGTTCGAACGGAGCACTGCCGCGACCGATGCATAGGCGGGCTTCGGTTGGTATTGGGCATCGAGCAGGAGTCCGGCGCCGAATCCGGGAAAGGTGCTGGGAATCCAGGAATATTTGTCGGTGAACCCCCATGTGAGGAACGCGGTGCAGTTGGGCGTTGCTTGACAGGCTGACATCACGTACTGATAGATGGTGGCCTGCGATGCCAGATCGGCTGCGGACGCGTTGCCGTTCGAATCCACGGGAATTCTGACGTCCATTTCCGTGACGTGAACCTGCAGGCCCAATGCAGCCAGGCGCGCCATGTTGGAGGAGATATCGGATTGTGACGGCGCTGACGTGAGATCCTCGTGCATTTGAAGGCCGACGCCGTCGATGGGAACGCCGCTGCTCACGAGACCCTTGACGAGATTGTAGACAGCGTCGGATTTGGCGCCTAATCCCTCGCCACCGGTATCGTTGTAAAACAGCTTCACATTGGGATCGGCTTGGTGGGCCCACTGAAAGGCCATCGCGATGTAGTTGGAGCCGAGCTGGGTGAGCCAGTAGGAGGGCTGAGGTCCGTAGGGAGCGGTGTACGCGATGGCCTCGTTCACCACATCCCAATCCACCAGTTGGCCTTTGAAATGGCCCATGACGGTGGAGATGTGTTCCTGCAGGATGGACGAGGCTTGGGCGCTGGAATAGTTGCCGCTGGTGAGCCAGGACGGAAGATCCTGCTGCCACACCAGGTTGTGCCCGCGAACCTTCATGCCGTTGGCCTGCGCGTAGGCGATGATCTGATCGCCTCCGCAAAAGTTGAATTGGTGAGGGGCGGGTTCAGTTTCGGCGAACTTCATGTCGTTTTCAGGGACCATCAGATTGAACTCGCGGCCGACAGCTTGCGCGTAGCCCGGGTCGGAAAAGTCGTCGGGATTCACTGCGCCGCCCACGAGGAAGCCAGATGAATCCGCGATGTCGCGCAGGGCTGAGCCGGTGCGGGTCGCAACCTGCATATAGGGCGCGAACAAGTTGGTGGCGCCGCCGGTGGGCATGGCCGCGGCCATTGCGGACACAGTGAGTGTGTTTTGTGGAGCGACGTTGAATCCCAGATACACGACGCCGGAAGCGAAGAGGCCGGGATCGGGAAAACTGCCGACTTGGGAGCCGTTGACGAATACGGTGATCTCGGCGCCGATGCGCGCGACTTCGAGGGCGATGGTATCGGTGGCGCCCGACGGTAGCGGAAACGAATGGGAAGTTGCGTTAGCAGAATTGCCGGTCCAGTAATTCGCAAGAATGGTCTTGTTGTCGACGCCGACGTCCAGCCGTTTGAGTCCCTGCCAAAATGGGCCGCTGGTGTTCAAGGCGCCGACCAGGGTGAGGAATGTTCCGGAACTGGATGGCGCCGAGAGGTTAGCAAGGACGCTGAAATCGCCCTGCGGATGAAGTACGGGGCCGGTGGTGTTGCTGATGGTGTTGTAGGCGGTAGTGGCGCTGATGGTGAGCGAGGTGCTGGTTGCGGTGAGTCCAGTGACGCAGGTCCACATGCCTGATTGAATGAGATCTTGAGCGCCGGGGACGAAGACCCAGCCGGTGCGTGGGGTGAGCGTTGCGGCTTCGGAGGTAGTGGCGAGGAATAGGAGTGAGTAGAGGAATGTGCGCACGCTGCAAAATCGCTTTCTGTTTGGATTTTAGCTTATTGGTTGAACAGCCGGACTAATGGGATGGTGGTGGTTCTTAGTTCAACGGGAGGAGGCGGAAACCGGTTGTGCTTAGTTCAACCAAACGAGGTTGGCCGAGGCCGCCGATGGGGCCGATCGGTTTTCCGTCCAAGCTGATTTCCACGCCCTTGGCGTTGCCGATGCGCAGCTGCGCTTTCTCGGAGAATTCGATTTCCCGAACGTCATCCTTGGCGAATTTCTTTTTGAAAAGTCGTTTGCCGTCAGATGTGGCGAGTATCCACGTGGGCTCGGCAGCTTTGATGGTTGCATGCCGCACGGATGGGCTGGGAGCAGGTGCAGGCGATTCTTTCGGAGATATCAACGCGGTGATGGAGGATTGCAGATGACTGGCTGCACCGCTGGAACCGAACGCCCAGAAAAGGGCCGAGAGGCCCCAGCCAAGAATGGCAGCGGCGGCCAAGCCGAATGGCAGGCGCCATTGGCGAACGTTCGGTTTTTGTTTCGGAACGGAGGGAGTTTTCTGGAGTTTTTTGTCGGGGACCGGCTCTGGTTGCGGTGTTGGAGGGTGAAGTTTTTCCGCCAGATGAAAGGTCAAGCGATCCACGATCTCGCTGCGGCCGATGGTAGCGTCGTGCGGCGAGGCGGGGATCTTCTCCCAACGCTCTACCACCCACACGGTTGCGGCGCCCAGCAATTGCTCGCGTGTGGCGAATGGGCCTGCGCTGGGCGCGGGAGTTTCCGCGTTTCCGCATTTTTCTAATATCTGTTGGTTCAGCCGGGCGGAATCTACCTGGTTAGTATCCGGACGCTCGGCCGCGATTCCGGTGCGAATGCGGTTGCGGTAGTCATCGATCAACGATCGGATTTGATCGACCTTGGATTTTTCCTCCGGCAGCGAGACTTTGTTGAGCACGTGGATGCGCTCGCATCCGATGGTGAACTTGTCGCCGCGTGGTTGGGAGTATCGGGCGTCGGCGAGCGCGAGATGGTCCTCAGCCTCGATAGCAATGATCTCGTCCACGGGGAGGCTCTCCGGGGCGATTAACTTGAGACCCGTGGCGGAGATATCCAGCAAGACGCAATCGAGCACGCGTTCCGGGCTGCTCAGCGACGTGACCTTGACGGGTCCATAGATCGAGAAGCGAGGCTCACGCCGGGCATCCATATAAGGAAAATCGGTAATTAGGAGTCCGGGCATTAGGGTTGTGGCGTATAAGTGTTTATGAATATGTGGTTTGCGGAGTAAAACTTAAGAATTACTTTATGCAGGCACCGACTCCCTTACGGTCGCGGTTCGGTTAGACGGGACCGGCTTCACCCAGCTTTACCCTAACGTTGGTGGTTCGACCATTGCGGAAGATGCTGAGCTCGACCGTATCACCGGCGTGCTTGTGCGCTAGAGCGCGACTAATGGCGTCGTCACGGTCGACAGGTTGGCCGTCAATCGCCATAATTAGGTCGCCGCCGACGGATAGTTGCGCGTTGCCGATCTGCACCGTCTGATGGCCACCGCGCAGGCCAGCGCGATCGGCCGCTGAGCCGGGCTCGACTTCGGTGATCAGCAATCCGCCTTGGGTGGGAAGGCTCAGAGCATCGGCGTAATCGCCGGCCACTGGCACCACAGAAACGCCGAGGCGCGGCCGCTTTCTGCCGGCCTGCAGATCATCCAGCATCAGCTTGGCGCGATTGATGGGCATGGCGAAACCAATGCCGATGTTGCCGCCGTTGGGACCCAGGATGGCGGTGTTGATGCCGATCACGTCGCCGGCAGAGTCGAGCAGCGGACCGCCGCTATTGCCCATATTGATGGCAGCATCGGTTTGGACCAGGCCTTCCAGCTTCTGACCGTTTTCGCCACGAATGTCGCGGGCGAGCGCGCTGACCACGCCCGTTGTCAAAGTTCCATCCAATCCGAAGGGATTGCCGATGGCGAGCACTTTTTGTCCCACCTGCAATCCGTCCGAATCGCCTAGACGGAGCCAGGGTAGTTTCTTGCGTGGGGTGATCTGCAGAAGCGCCAGGTCGTTTGATTCGTCACGACTGAGAAGAGAAGCCTTATATTTGGACTGATCGGAGAGCGTGACCTCGAGCTGGCGTTCGTTCGCCACGACATGGCTGTTGGTCAAAATCTTTCCATCGCCACTGATGATGAATCCGGAGCCTTGATCCTTGGCCGGGTAGATCTCGAGGAAAATAGTGCGGCGGTAAACGGTGCTGGTAATGTTGACGGTGGCCAGGTGGGCCGATTTATAGATATCGATGTTGTTGAGCTCATCGGAACTCAACCCGGCGCCGCGCGCCACATCGGGGCCGGACCAATAACGGGTGGCGTGGGAGATGGGCTGGATGATCCTGCGCTGCCCCCAATTCGATCTGGAGGTGACTAAGAGGAAGGCGCTAACCAAAAAAGCGGTGACGTACAAAATACGGTATCTCATACTGATAAACTCCTGAGCGATGCATACATGGCCTGCACCTGTTCGAGCGTATTCTCCTTGGTGCCCGAGGTGTCGATCACATAGTCGGCCACACGCAACTTTTCTTCGAGAGGCAACTGGCGGCTGAGGCGGGCCAGAACCTCCTCTCTGGTATACGCACCTCGCTTGAGTGCGCGTTCCATTTGTTGCTGGGGTGTACAGACCACGACGATGAGCTTGTCGAACTTCTTATAACTACCAGTTTCAACCAGAATTGCGGCTTCCACAACTACGATGGCGGAGGGGTTGGCCTGAGCGATCTCGGCAATGGCGCGTTCCTGGCGTTTTGCAACGGGGGGATGAACCAGGCTGCTGAGCTTGGCGAGGAGCTCGGGCTTGCCGAAGACGCGCTCGCCGAGCTTGTGACGATCGATAAAGCGGTCGTCATCCAGAATGTCGTCGCCGAATTCGTGAATGACGGCGGCGTAGGCTTCGGCTCCTGGCAATAGAACTTGGTGACCGAGTTCGTCGGCCTCGATCAGGTAGCAGCCGAGGTCGCGGAGGGCGTGGCCGACGAAAGTCTTGCCGCTGGCGAGGCCGCCGGTGAGTCCTACGTGGAGCATAAGGATGGCTGACCGGGGAGCGGGTCCTGGGGGACCCGCGNNGACCTGGGGGTCCGCCCCACTATCACTGGAAAACTAGTGGTTTTCAGCATAGCAATCAGCATAAGTGGTGCTCAGCGGCGTGGACGGTGTTCGACATTAGCATGGCGATGGTCAAGGGGCCGACGCCGCCGGGGACGGGCGTGTAGGCGCCGGCTAGCTGCTGGACGGCTTCCGGGTCGACGTCGCCGATTAGTTTGCCGTCGGGCTTGCGATTCATACCGACATCGATGACAGTGGCGCCGGGCTGGATGAAATCCGTGGTGATGAAAGCAGGGCGGCCCATGGCTGCGACCAGGATGTCCGCGCGGCGGCAAACTCCGGGAAGGTCCGCTGTTTTGGAATGACAGATTGTCACCGTGGCGTTCTGATGGAGCAGCAGAAGAGCCATCGGTTTGCCCACGATATCGCTGCGGCCTACCACCACGGCATTTTTCCCGGCGACGGGGATTTCGTAGCGCCGCAGCATTTCCATGATGCCGGCCGGCGTGCAGGCCCGCGGTCCAGGATGGTTGGCGACCAGATTTCCCACGTTCACGGGATGAAAACCGTCGACGTCTTTATCCGGATGGACGCTCACCAGGACGCGTTGTTTGTCTACCTGAGGAGGCAAGGGCATCTGCACCAGGATTCCATCGATCTCGTCGCGTTCGTTTAAGCCTTCGATGATGCCGAGCAGATCTTCGGTGGAGATAGTGTCGGGCGGAGTGACCTTCTCACTGTAGATTCCGAGCTCGCCGCAGGTTTTGATTTTGCTGCGGACGTAGATTTCAGAGGCTGGGTCATGTCCCACCAGAACAACGGCCAAGCCGGGCGGACGGTGAGCCTGCTTCAATCGTTCAATGCGCGGGCGGAGTTCGGCGAGAATCTGGTCGCGGACCCATTTTCCATCCAGGATTTTTGCACTCATTCATCCGTGAGGATAGCAGGATCGGTTCAGCTAGCGAGATGATGGCTTCACTTTGGGCTTGGCGGCGGGTGAGGTTTCGTTGACGAGGTTTTCGGCAATATCGCGGAGAAGTTTTTCTTGTTTCTCGTCACTAAGATCTCCGCCGGTGAGTTGCGTACGAATGGTCCCCTTGCGATCGATGAAGGCGATGTAGGGAACGAAGGGTGGACGGACCACCAGGCTGATTTGCATGAAGTTGAGCGCGTCGAGTTGGCTGGACATTCCTACTGGAAAGGCTGGCTGGAATTGCGCGATGAACTGCTGGATGTTGGCGTCGGGATTGATGGCCCCTTCCAATACTTCGAAACCTTTTGGTCCAAGTTGCTTTTGAAGGCCACTCAGAACCTGAGTGGTTTTTTGGCAATGCGGTCAAGTGGTGAGGATGAAAGCCAGGCACAGAACTTTGCCGCGGTAGCTGGAGACCAGCGCCTGTTTACCGTCCGGGAGCTTTACGCCAAGTTCGGGCGCTTTGCGGGGAACGTCGGCGGCGAAGACCGACCCGGCCAGGAGCGCGAGCGCGGACAATTTTAAGCGCATCGTGAGATTTCAGTATACCTATTCGAACTTGAGCGCCTGCACAGGGTCGACAGCCGTGGCGCGGCGAGCCGGGAGGTAACTTGCCAACAACGCCACCACCACTAGGCCGATAGAAACCGCGGTGAAAGTCAGCGGATCTAGCGAACTCACCTCGAACAGCAGCGTCCGGAGCAAGCGCGTGAGTCCGGCCGCGGCGCCGACGCCAATCGCGATACCAATAGCTACCAGCCGGAGCCCGTGGCTGACGAACATTCGGCTCACATTTTGTTCCCGTGCGCCGAGCGCCATCCGGATTCCGATTTCGCGTGTACGTTGTGATACCGAATAGGAGATTACGCCGTAGATTCCTATCACGCCCAGCAAGAGCGCCATCGCGGACGCGAGTGCCAGCAACAGCAGAGTGAACGAAGTTCGGGCCATGGACTGGCGGTAGATCTGTTTCAAGGTTCGGACATCGGCGACCGGAAGATTTCCGTTCACCGACCATACCGCTTCCCGAATCTCTTTCAAGAAGCTGAGCGTCCCGGTGCGCGGGCTGCGGATGGCATACGCCATGTTGCGTTGGACCATCATCGGTATGCCCCACCATTCCTTCATCAGCATGGGGAGGTACACGGCTTCGGGAGCCGGCTGGTCGACACCATTGTCCCGGATGTCACCCACCACACCAACAATCTGGCGCCACCGGGCCTGAGGCGTCTCACGCACTCGCCGGCCCACGGCGCGGGCAGGATCTCTCCAATACTTTCGCGCGAGATTCTCGGAAATCAGAAGCACGGTTGGGTCGCCATATACATCCGCCCAGGTAAGATCGCGGCCGGCCACCAGCCGATTACCCATGGTTTGCGAAAACCCTGGTGAGATAAATTTGAAGCGGCGCATGGGCGGGATTTGGCCGGAGGGCGTAGGAAAGTCCTCAATGAAGATGGGGTTGTTGTTGATGTTTCCGTCGAGAGTGATGGAAGAGGAAAGGCCCACGGAGGTGACGCCCGGGATCTGCTGAATTCGCTCGCCGATCTGTTGGTGCATGCGAGTGACGCTTTCTGCGTCAGCCACCTGGCCTTCTGGAATGGAGATGTGAAGCGTCAGCACCTGCTCCGGCCGTGTAAATCCGGGATAGACCTTGCGAAGCGCTTGAAAAGTGCGAATCATGAGACCCGAGCTGATGAGCAGTACCAGAGCAAGCGCGACCTGAACTACAACCAGCACGTTGCGCGCGCGCAGCCTGCCCTTTCCTGCGCTCAAAGCGCGGCCGCCTTCCCGCAACAACGTCCCCACAGGCGCGGCGGCGTATTTGAATACCGGGATGCAACCGAAAAGCACGCCGGCCAGAATTGAAATTCCCAAGGTGAACAGCAGAACAACGGGATCGATGGAAATGTCATCCAGACGCGGAATGTTAGCCGGAGCCAGCCACACCAAGAGGTCGATGCCCGCAAATGCCAGGCCCAGGCCGAGGAGCCCGCCCAGAATTCCAAGCGCGGCGCTTTCGAACAACAGTTCGCGGGCGAGTTTGGCCCAGCCGGCGCCCAGGGCGGCACGAATCGCGAGCTCTTGTTGGCGGCCCTCAGCGCGCACCAGAAACAAATTCGCGACGTTCGCGCAGGCGATGAACAATACAATCCCAACCGCGGCCATCAGTACCCACAACACCTTGCCGACGTCACCCACCACGTCCTCTTTGAACAAATGCAGCCTGGGACCCATGCGCGCCTGGAGAAACACCTCGCGCTTGAATCCGGGAGGGGGCGGGAACTTGTCGGCCATTATGGGCAGCATTCGAGCGACGTCGGCGTTGGCTTGCGCCAGCGTTACTCCGGGCTTCAACCTCGCGATACCTTCGTAGCTGAAATCACCGACGAAGATTTTCGCGCGGTCAAATCGCAGCGGCAGCAAGACAGCCGGATGATCGTCCCGAAAACGAAAGCTCTGGGGCAACACACCAATGATGTCGCGAGCCGCTCCGTCCACCACCAACCGGCGGCCAACCGCCTGTGGATCGCCTGCGAATTTGCGCTGCCAGTAGGCGTAGCTTAAAACCACAGTTTCCGGAGTGCCGGGTGAATCGTCCCGAACGTTAAATGTCCGGCCGACGACTGGGCGGACACGCAAGGCGGGAAGGACACCGTAGGTGACCCGCAGCACATCCACCCGTTCCGGTTCGGCCAATCCCGTGATGGTGACCGATCCACCGGTGTAGAGGCCCGACTCTTCGAAACTGCGGCCCTCCTCGAGATAAGTGAAGTAAGTGGCTGGGCCAGAATTAAGCACGTCGAACCCGAAACCCGGCGCGGTGTGCCACACGCCGACCAGCCGGTCCGGCTCGTCGTAGGGCAGCGGTTTGAGCAACACACCTTTGACGACACTGAAGATCGCGGTATTCGCTCCGATGCCGATCGCCAGAGTTAGCAGTGCCACTACTGTGAAGAGGGGCGCCGCGACGAGACGGCGTGTGACATGGCGCAATTGGTCGTTAAAAAAGTGCATTTTGACGCTCCTGGAGTACTGCCGATGGAGATTACGCGCAGACCAAAGGTCTCTGTTGCAATTGCCTTTCCACGCTGCAATTTTTTTCTACTAACTGCTGAGTTTTGCTGCGTGAAGTTTTATAATTGATGTTTCATGAGAACACTCCGTCGTGTCGCCGTACTCGGCGCTGGTACCATGGGCTCGCGCATCGCCGCCCATTTCGCTAACGCGGGCGTACCCGCCTTGCTTCTGGATATTGTTGTTCCCGGTCAAGCCAATCGGAACGCCGCGGCGCTGAAGGGCATCGAGAATGCATCCAAGCAGCGGCCTGGTGGATTTTTTACCGATGACAAGATCGCGCTGATTGAGGCGGGCAACTTCGAGGACGATTTGCATCGCGTGAGCGAGTGCGATTGGATACTGGAAGCGGTGGTGGAGAATCTGGAGTTGAAGCGCGATCTATGGCGCAAGGTGGATGCGGCGCGCAAGGCCGATGCGATTCTTTCCACCAATACCAGCGGCATTCCATTGGCGCAGATTTCCGAGGGTTTCTCGCCGCAGTTCCGCCGTCATTTCCTGGGTACGCATTTCTTCAATCCGCCGCGGTATCTGCATCTGCTGGAGCTGATCCCGGGCGCCGACACGGATCCGGCGATTTTGGAGGCGGTGGAAGAGTTCTCCGACCGGCGTTTGGGAAAAGGCGTGGTTCACACCAAGGATACGCCCAACTTCATTGCCAACCGCATCGGTAGCTTTTTCGGTGGGACCATCGCGAAAACCATGGTGGAGGAAGATTTCACCATCGAAGAAGTGGACGCGCTCACGGGTCCGCTGATCGGATTGCCGAATAGCGCGAGTTTCCGGCTGCTGGACTTGGTGGGCCTGGATGTCTGGGCGTTCGTGGGGAGCAATCTTTATGGCGCGGTGCCGCACGATCCGTGGCGCGACCGTTTTCTACCGCTCGATTTTGAGAAAAAGATGATCGAGCGCAAATGGCTGGGCGATAAGACTGGCCAGGGGTTCTATAAAAAAACCGGCAAAGGCGACAGCAAAGAGATTCAGGTACTGGATTGGAAAACGTTGGAATATCAACCGCTGCAGAAGCCGCGCTTTCCAACGGTGGACGCTGCTAAAAACATCGAAGACCTGGGCGAGAGGCTGCGGACTCTGCTGCGTTCCACCGATCGCGCGGGCAAGTTTTTGTGGAAGGTGTTCAGCGATCTGTTTCTCTACTCGGCCGAGATGATTCCTGAGATCTCGGACCGTGTGGTGGAGATCGATCGCGCCATGCGCTGGGGATACGCGAACAAGCTGGGGCCGTTCGAGCTGTGGGACACGCTGGGATTCGTGGATGTGATCACGCGCCTTGAGGCGGAACATCGTCCGTTGCCCGCGGGCGTGAAGAAGGCGCTGTCTCACGGAGTGTTTTCGCTCTACAAGCACGCCGACCAACACGGCCGGTCCGAGACCACGTATTTCGATTTCCACACGCAGGGCTACCAGCCCATCGAACCACGCGAAGGCATCATCGTGTTGTCCGATGTGAAGCGTTCCCAAGGCGTGGTGCAGCAGAACGCCGGGGCATCGTTGGTGGATCTGGGAGACGGCGTATTGTGCGTGGAGTTTCACAGCAAGATGAACGCGATCGGCGAAGACAACATCGGGATGTTGTACGCGGGTCTGTCGGAAACCGAAAAGAATTTCGATGCGATGGTCATCGCGAACGAAGGCGGCGACTTTAGCGTGGGCGCCAATCTGGTGATGGTGCTGCTGGCGGCGCAAGAAGGCGAATGGGACGAACTGAACGCCGCTATCAACCGGTTCCAGCAGGCGAACATGGCGTTGAAATATGCCGCCAAGCCGGTGGTCGCAGCGCCGTTTGCGCGAACGCTGGGCGGAGGCTGCGAGATTGTGCTGCATTCTGCGCGCGCGCAGGCATCGGCGGAAACGTACATCGGCCTGGTGGAAGTGGGCGTGGGTTTGATTCCAGGCGCGGGCGGATGCAAAGAGTTGCTGGTGCGGCTGAAGGACGCGCGCAAGGTTTTCGAGCTGATCGGCTACGCGAAGGTGTCGTCGAGCGCAGAGGACGCGAAGAAGCTCGGGCTACTGAATAGGAACGATTCGATTTCGATGAATCCGGAACGTTTGATCGGTGATGCCAAGGCGCTGGCACTGTCACTGGCGCCTGGTTATTCGCCCGGCGTTCCGCGCAACGACATCAAGGTGGCGGGCGAGAGCGGTTACGCGTTGCTGAAACTGGGCGCTTGGACCGCGCGGCAGGGGCACTACATCAGCGATCACGACGTGCTGATCGCCGAGAAGCTGGCGAACATTCTTAGTGGCGGCCGACTGACCGGTGAGCAGATGGTTTCAGAGCAATACTTGCTGGATCTGGAACGCGAAGCATTTTTGAGCTTGTGCGGGCATCCGAAAACGCAGGAGCGCATGGGGTATATGCTGAAAACGGGAAAGCCCCTACGCAACTAACGAGAAACGAGAAACGAGAAACGAGAAACGATGCACGAAGCTGTAATTGTTGATTGCTTGCGAACCGCGATTGGGAAAGCGCCGAAGGGCAAGTTGCGAACCACGCGGCCTGATGATTTAGCCGCAGCCGTGATCCGCAGGCTGCTGGAAAAATATCCCGCCGTTTCGCCGGACGAAGTGGATGATGTGATTCTCGGCTGCGCAAGCCCGGAGGGCGAATCGGGAATGAATATGGCGCGCGTGGCGGCGCTTCGCGCCGGTTTGCCCGATGCGGTGCCGGGCGTGACCATCAACCGCTTCTGTTCCTCAGGACTGCAGGCCATCGCGATGGCGGCTGATCGAATCCGTTCGGGAAGCGCGCAAATCATGATCGCGGGCGGCGCAGAGTCCATGAGCATGATTCCGATGGGGGGATACAAATTCGCGCCGAATCCCTGGATGGTGGACCATCTGCCGCAAATCTACATGGGGATGGGGCTGACCGCGGAAGAAGTGCAGCGCAAGTACAATGTGAGCCGCGAGGATTCCGATCAATTCTCGTATCGCAGCCATCAGAACGCTCTGCGGGCGCAGGCGGAAGGCAAGTTCGACGAAGAGATCGTGCCGGTGGAGGTGGAGGCGAACATTCTAGAAAATGGCGCGGCTCATCAACACAAATCCACATTCCAGAAAGACGAGGGGCCGCGAGCGGACACTACGCTCGAAGCGCTGGCGAAGTTGAAGCCGGTTTTTCAAGCCGACGGTACGGTGACTGCCGGCAACTCATCGCAGATGAGCGATGGCGCGGCCGCGGCGTTAATTATGTCCGCGAAGAAAGCCAAGGATCTTGGCCTGAAGCCGATGGCGCGATTCGTGAGCTTCGCGGTGGCAGGTGTTCCGCCGGAGATTATGGGCATCGGACCGGTAGTAGCCATCCCGAAGGCGCTCACGCTGGCCGGGTTGAAGACGGAAGACATCGACGTAATTGAATTGAATGAAGCGTTCGCGGTGCAATCGCTGGCCGTAATCCGGCAGAGCGGGCTTGATTTGGAGCGCGTCAATCCGAATGGCGGCGCCATCGCGCTGGGCCATCCGCTGGGCTGCACCGGGGCCAAGCTGACGGCGACAATCCTGCGGGAGATGAAACGCCGCGACTCAAAATACGGCATGGTAACCATGTGCGTAGGCGGCGGCCAGGGCGCTGCCGGTATCTTTGAACGACTGAACTAACCAGAAACTAGAAACCAGAAACGGAGTTACCAATGGCGACTACTACACTTACTCCTACTAAACACCAGGGCGGTTCATTCCTGCTCGGGGCGACGTCCCCGGCCGAGATTTTTACGCCCGAGGATTTCACCGACGAACATCGCGCCATCGCGCGCACCACTGAGGAATTTTTTCTGAAAGAAGTGGCGCCCAACGTGGAGGCGATCCAGCATCAGGAGCCGGGCCTGGCGATCTCGATTTTGCGCAAATCGGCTCAACTTGGATTGACTGGCGTTATTATTCCTGAGAAGTTTGGCGGCATGGAGATGGATCTGGTATCGGCCATGATCGTGGCGGAAGGAGTGTCGAAGGATGGATCGTACTCCGGCTGGCACGGCGCGCACACCGGCATCGGCACGCTGCCGCTGCTGATGTTCGGCACCGACGAGCAAAAGCAGCGCTATCTTCCGAAACTCGCGAGCGCGGAGATGGTGGCCGCCTATTGTCTCAGCGAGCCGCAAGCGGGCTCGGATGCTTTGGCCATCCGCACTCGCGCCGATTTGAGCCCGGATGGAAAACACTACATCCTGAATGGCCAGAAAATGTGGATCACCAACGGGGGCGGCGCCGATCTCTACACGGTGTTCGCCAAGATCGACGGCGAGAAATTCACAGCGTTTCTGGTGGAGCGCAAGTATCCGGGCGTGCAACCGGGCGCGGAGGAAAAGAAGCTCGGTATCAAGGGCAGTTCCACCACGGCCGTCTATTTGGACAACGTTAAGGTGCCGGTGGAAAACGTGTTAGGCGAGATTGGGCGCGGGCATATCATCGCTTTCAATATTCTGAATCTGGGCCGTCTGAAGTTGGGCCCGTTCGCGATCGGCGGCGCTAAGGAAGTGCTGCGCGTGTCGCTGAAGTACGCCAAGGAACGCAAGGCCTTCGGAAAGTCGATCGCCGAATTCGGAATGATCCAACATAAATTGGCGGAAATGGCCATCCGGATTTACGCGGCGGAGAGCACCAGTTGGCGCGTGGTGGGCTTGATTGAGAACGAATTGGAGGGTTTTTCCTGGAAAAATGCGGGCGCGGCGCAAATTATGTTGAAAGCGGTGGAGGAATTTGCGGCCGAATGCTCTTATATCAAGATCTTCGCGTCCGAAATGTTGGATTACGTCGTAGATGAGGGCGTGCAGATTCACGGCGGCTACGGCTACCATCAGGATTACGCGGTGGAGCGGGCCTACCGGGATTCGCGCATCAACCGGATTTTTGAGGGCACGAACGAGATCAACCGGCTGCTAGCCACCGGCATGCTATTGAAGCGGGCACAACGCGGTCAATTGCCGCTGGTGGAGGCGGTGAAGAAGCTGCAAGCAGAAGTTCTCGCTGGGCCCACGCTCTCCGCGGGCGGTGATGAGGACACCAAACTCGCTGCCAACGCCAAGAAGGTGGCGCTGTTTGCTCTGGGTGTGGCGTATCAGAAATTCATGAACGCGCTGGAGGATCAGCAGGAGGTTCTGGCTGGACTCACGGACATCATGATGAACGCGTTCGCTATGGAGTCCGTGCTGTTGAGGACGCAAAAGCTGGCGGCGCAAGGTAAAGGCGATAACGCGGCTGAGATGTGCCCGGTGTTCCTGCGCGAGGCGATGGAAACCGTCGAGAGCGCGGCGCGCACGGTGTTGGCGGCGAGCTCGGAAGGCGACGCGCTACGCACTAATCTTGCCGTGCTGAAGCGCTTCACCAAGTTCGAGCCGGTGAATGCGATCGCGTTGCGGAGAAAGATCGCCGCACGGTTGCTCGAAGCAGATCGTTACGCGGTGTAGCGCACGCACTCGTGCGTGCCGCGTTCACACTCGTGTGAACGCCGGGATCGTTGTGTAAAGCTTGTATTCGCAAGAGTGCGAACACGGCACGCTACGAGTGCGTGCGCCACGATTTGCGGACAAATGAAAATCGTCATCACGGTGGGCTTGCCGGGATCCGGCAAGTCCACTTATTTGAAGCGCCGCGGTTTGAACGCAATTTCTTCCGACGAAGTTCGGCGCTTGATCGCAGACGAGCCGGCTGATCAAACCATCCATGCGCGTGTGTTTGCGACTATCCGGTATTTGATCCGGCAGCGCTTGACGGTGGGGCGTCCGGTGACCTACGTGGATGCGACGCATTTGACGCGCTGGGAGCGTAGACCGTATATCCGGCTAGCGCGGCGCTACGGAGTTACTATTGACGCGCTGTTCTTCGATACGCCGGTTGAAATTTGCATTGAGCGGAACAAACGCCGCGAACGCGTGGTGCCGGAAGAGGCGATCCGGAGAATGGTGCTGGTCATGCAGGCACCGGTGGTCGAGGAAGGTTTTGATCGGATTATTAGGCCGCGGATGAACGCTGATAAACGCTGATTTTGCCTTATCTGCGTCTATCCGCGTTCATCTGCGGCTACTTGTAATTGCCCCAGGAGTCCAGCAGCCGCGCGCATTTGCGATACTGAGCATAGCGTTCCGCTGAGCGATCGGCGCGCAATATGAGCACTGATGGCAATTCCGCTGGAACCAAACTTTCACACAAAGAGCTCGATCCACATAAGCTGCTGGCGGAGATCCAGGAGTTGCGCGCCCGTCTTCGGACCGAAGAAGCGCGCCACGCTAACGAATTAACTCAGTTTGCCCACGCAGCTTCCCACGACATGCGGGAACCTTTGCGTATGGTGGCCAGTTACACGCAGTTATTGAGCCGCCGATGCCAGGACAAGCTAGATGACGATGGCCGCGAGTTCATGCGCTACATCCTGGACGGCGTGCAAACGATGGAGCGCCTTTTGGAAGATCTGCTCACCTACTCGCTTCAACTTCGGCCGTTGGACAAGCCGCCTTCCACCGTGGACACGGAGGCAGTAGCACGCGGCGTGCTGTTGAAACTCGAAAAGCAGATTCGGGAAAGCGGCGCTGAAATCACTTACGATGATCTTCCGGCCGTGCAGTGTGACTTCACTCATTTGAGCCAGGTGTTTCAGCAGTTGATCACGAATTCCATCCGGTTTCGGGGTGCCGAGCCGCCCCGTATTCACATCTCCGCCACGTGGAATGACGACGAGGCGATGTTTTCGTTCGGCGACAATGGGCTGGGTATTGAACCCCGCTTCCACGAGGAGATTTTCCGCGCGTTTAAGCGCCTACACGGGCGCGAGTATCCAGGTACCGGCGTCGGGTTAGCCATCGCGAAGCGAATCATCGAGCAATATGGCGGTAGAATCTGGGTGGAATCGGAAGCCGGTCAGGGAGCCGTCTTCCGCTTCACGTTGCCGGCTTGACTCAGCGTGGGACAAGCCGCCGGCTTGTCTCTTACTCATACCTCAGCGCCAAAATGGGATCAATCCGGCTAGCCCGCCGCGCCGGAATAAATCCCGCCAGCGCCGCCACGACAATCAGCACTATCATGCTGGCGCCCGCAATAGAAGGATCATTCGCCTTGATGCCGTATAGCTGCGTTGCGACGAAACGGCCCAACCCAATCGCCGCCGGAATGCCGACCGCCAATCCCAAAACCAGCAGCAGCAAAACGTCTCGCATCACCAGCCAGATTACCGAACTAGCCTGCGCCCCCAGTGCCATCCGGACGCCCAGTTCCTTGGTACGCCGCGCCACTACAAACGCCATTACGCCATAAAGCCCCAAAGCCGCCAGCAGCGTCGCTAGCAGGCCGAAGCCGGCCGACAGCAGTGCGATCAATCGCTCTGTCAGCAGCGTCTCATCCAGTTGGCCGCCCAGAGTCATCAACTCGTAAATCGGTATGGATGCGTCCAGTTTCTTCACTTCGTTACGCAGCGAAGCGTACGCGGAGCGCGACCCTAATCCAGCGCGAACATAGAAAGCCACGCCGCCGTTACCCCAATTTGGAACGAACACTTGACGGCGCACCCCTTCGCGTGGACCTTCATACAACGCGTCGGCGACCACACCGACGATCTCGGTCTCATACTTCGTTCCTGGACCACCGCCGCCCCTTCCCAGATGACGTCCGACCGCGCTTTTGTTACCGAAGAAATGCCGCGCAAACTGTTCGTTGACGATCGCAACTTTCGAGTCGTCCTTCATATCCCGCCGGTCGAAGTCGCGGCCCTCCTTGATGGGAGTGCCCATGGTCTGGAAATAGCCTGGAGTAATCGCGTTCATGAAAGCCTGCATGTCCTCGCCATCTTTGGACTGATAGCCTTCCACCATGGTCTGGCTGTCCCATTCATAGCCATGCAGAAGCGGGACGGAGGCCAAGCCCGCGGATTTCACGCCCGGCAACGAACGGATTTGAGTAAGCAACTCATCGTAAAAATGCACGGTTCGCGGGGCATCGTACCCGTTCAGCGCCGGCGACACCTGGAACGTGATCAGATTGTCCAGATCGCGGAATCCCGTATCTACCGATTTGAGATTCTGCAGGCTCCTGACGAACAGCCCCGCGCCGAACAGAAGCAGAAAGCTCAGAGCCACTTGCGCGGCGACCAATCCCTTGCGCAAAAATAACGACCCGCCCGATCCGGCAATTGACCCGACGGCGTCCTTCAGCGTGGTCCACAGATCCGGGCGGCTGGCTCGCATCGCCGGCACCAGCCCGAAGATCAGGCCGGTGAGAAAAGTCAAGGCCAGCGTGAATCTCAAGATCCGCAAATCGGGCTGCGCGTGGATCAGCAACGGATTGCCTTCGGTAGGCACGAGCGCCAACAATCCCCGAGTCATCGCGACGGCCAAAAGAATGCCCGCCACTCCTCCGGCGAACGACAACACCATGCTTTCCACCAGCAATTGCCGAACCAGTTGTCCGCGCGATGCGCCCAACGACAGCCGTACAGCGATCTCCTTCTGCCGCGCGAACGCACGCGCGATCAGCAGATTCGCCACGTTGGCGCAAGCGATGAGCAGCACCAGTCCCACCATGCACATCAGCACGATCAACGCTGTTGAAAAATTGTTTCGCAAATCCGAATATCCGGTGGCAGCCTTTTCAATGTGGATGGTGCCCCGCATAAACTGATCGCGCGAGTAAGCCGACCAGTCCTTCGCGGCCGGCAGCGTCATTTCGTATTCACGAACTTGGTGGAACAATCCTTGCAATGGCGCTCGAGCGGACTCCACAGTGTAGCCCGGCTTCAGTCGCGCGAACACCTGCACCCAGCGCGTACGCCGGTCGCCCGGATCTAACCAGGACCACTCCGGAATCATGGCCGGCTCCATGAGAATGGGAACCCGGATCTGAGGCGACTCGGAAGGATCAATCCCGGCGAACCCCGGCGCCGACACGCCCACAATGGTCATTGGATAGTTATTCACCAGGATCTTTTTGCCCATTACGTGAGGATCGCGCGCAAAGCGTGTATCCCAATAGTCATAACTCAGCACGGCCACAGGATGGCCCCGAAACACTCGGTCGTCATCGTGCGAATTGAAAACGCGACCCGCCGCTGCCTGGACGCCCAGCATGCTGAAGAAATTCCCGGATACCATTTCGAGGTTGATGCGCTCGGTCTGATTGTCGACGCTCACGGAAGCGGTACCCAACCGCCGGCATAGGACTTCGGAAAACGGCGCGGCCTTCTGCTGGAAGTCCTGATAGATGGGATAGGAATGCATGCGGCCGCCCATGTTGCTTCCGTTGTGGGCGCCGCGCTGGTAGAGCATCACCAGTTGATCGGGATTCTGGATGGGCAACTTCCGGAGCATGAGCTGGTCCATCAGGCTGAAAATGGCAGTGTTGGCGCCGATTCCGAGCGCCAGCGAAAGAATCGCCACCGATGCAAAGAGCGGGCTGCGGCGAATGGCCCGCAGTGAGAATCGAAGGTCCGGCCACAAGCTGGTCATGTGAGTCAATACTCCGCGGTCGGGATTTGGTTACGTCCCTGGAGCGTTGGACGAAGGAGAGGCGCCGGCGGTTAGGCTGACTATTTCACCGCGACCGTGACTTGCTGGGACGCGTTGTTGTTGGCTCCGATGGTAAGAACGACGGCCTCCGGGCCCGAGCCAATGCCGTGCGGAATTGTGGCATTCACCTGAAGCATGCCGTTGACCGCAAACGGGGCAACGCCAGCGTAGGAGATCCGCGCCGGCTGGCCGCCGATCGTGACTGAAAGCGGCGCCGCGACACTGGAATACGGCGGCTCAGCAAAAAGAAGAGCGATGCCGCCATCTTGGACGGGCTGGCTCAACAGCCCGCCGCCGGTCGCGTAGATCGAGATCAGACTTCCCTCGGCAGCAGAATTGTCCGCGCTATTGGTCGGATTCGCGTTAGGATCGTCGTTCAAGATCGTGAAGATTGCGGGCGATGTGTCCATCAGCGGTACCGAAAATGCCGGTGAGGCTACGGAATCGTGTGTAACGATCACGCTCACGGTTTTCTGTCCGGCGACCTCATAGGGAAGTTGATCTGCGTCGTGCTTACATAAAGCAGCGCGGCTACGGCGCCATTAAAAGTAACGGTCGTGTTGCCGAGCGTGGTGGGGTACAAGCCTGAGTCATTGTATTGGGCCGTTATAGGCGGAGTCCCCAGATTTGCGCCGAAAATTGAAACCAGCGCGCCTGGAGAGATTGAGGGTTGTAGGCTGGCTGAGTTGACTATCGAGGTGACGACTGGCGGCGGCGGGGGCATCACCGTTAAAAACACCTGCACACCGTCTTTGAGCGATGGTTGGCCCAGCGGAGCGAACAGTACGTATTCGCTGTAACCTCCCGGGGGGAGATACGCCGCGACATTCGGATTTATGCTGATGCCTACATTCACGCCAGGAGCGGTACCGCTGGACGGGCTGACGACAACAAAGTCTGCGGTCCCGGCAACTAATTGCACGCCCACATACTTGAAGGGGAACGGCTGTGTGCTTGTATCGCCGATATTAACCAGAACTGGATGAGGCGCCGCGAACGTGTCGGCCGGGACGCTAAACTTGAAGGGTCCGGGAGGATCAAAGCTGAAGCCCTGAGCTGAGCTTGGGTATGGCAGCGACATCAGCGCCGCAACGGAAGCCAACGCGTAGACAAGGCGGACGTGAGAGATCATGGCCATAGAAGGTCAAATCCAGCAACTGACGAGCGATACGAGAAACTGGCGGTATTAAGGCACTCCGGCCAGCCTTTTAGCCCCGAGCGGGTCCAAATGCTACACCCGCTTGCGGAAATCGACCCAACTATGCGCGAGCGGATACGACTTCAATGTAATATTCCTCGTACTGCGGAATAATCAGCGACGTCGCGAATCGCTCAACTGCGGTCCGGCGCGCGGCTGCGGCCATTTTTTGGTAAAGATCCTCGTTGGTGAACAGCTCGATCACGCGCGCAGCTTGTGCTGTGATGTCGCCCACTGATTCCAGAAATCCGTCCACGCCGTGCGTTACTAGCTCCGGCACTCCTCCCACGCGCGTTGCCACTGGAACAACGCCGCAGGCCATGCCTTCCAGCGCTCCCAATCCGAACGATTCCATCTCGCTCGGCATCAGCAGCACGTGCATTTGCGGGAAAATTCGCTCCACATGATCCTGCTTGCCCATGAACGTGACGTGCCGCTCCACTTCGAGCTCCTTCGCCAGCCGATGCGCCACTGGACGGTCCGGCCCATCGCCCACCATATAAAGATGCGCGGGCGTTTGCTTCACCACTTCCGCCAGAATCCGGATGCAATCCACTACTCGCTTCACAGGCCGGAAATTCGAGATGTGCATCAGGCGCTTTTCGTTGTTCGGACGCTCGGCAGCCGGTTTATATATATCGATATTCACGAAATTGTGGATCACTCGAATTTCATTCGCAACGCCGAACGTTTCATATGTGTTGCGGCGCAGATCCTGGCTGATGCTCGTAATCCCGTCGGATTTCTCGATGGAGAATTTTGTGATGGGGAAGTAAGAGCGGTCCACGCCGACCAGCGTGATGTCGGTGCCGTGCAGCGTGGTGATGAACGGCAGGCAGCGCTTGGGGGCCATCATCTGCTGTGCCAGCATCGCGGAAATGGAATGCGGGATGGCATAGTGTACGTGCAGCAGATCGAGATTCTCGTTCTCGGCCACTTCCGCCATGCGCGAGGCCAGCGCCAGGCAGTAGGGCGGATATTGGAACAGGGGGTAATTCGAAACTTCCACCTCGTGATAAAAGATGCGCGGAATTCCGGGATCCAGGCGGATGGGGTTGGCGTAAGTGATGAAATGTATTTCATGGCCGCGCGTGGCCAGCTCGAGGCCAAGCTCTGTCGCGACGATGCCGCTGCCGCCGTAAGTGGGATAGCAGGTGATGCCGATCCTCATGCTGAGGTGATTCTACCGGAAAATGCGGCTGTGGGGCAGGTTGCTAACCTGCGCGCCGATTGCCAATCGGCGCAAACTGCGCGGTTAACAACCGCGCGCAGGATGACATCCTGCCCCACTGCGGCGCCGGTGTATACTGGCCGCAATGCGTTACTTACTGGCTTTCATTCTGCTCTTCGCTTCTGCATGGGCCGAGGATCTGGTCAACGTGATCTTTCTCGAACCGGTAAACAAGATCGACACGCGTGGCTCAGAGGTCACCGAGAAGATGCCGTTGTATCGAAAGGCGGCGGATCCGGCGCGCTACACCGCGTGGTTGCACAATGCATCAGCCGAGCGCGCATTCCGGCTCTATCGCGCGGCCAATGAAATCGTGCATCCCGGAGCAGGCACGCCCGATTACTACGTCGCACTGGTGGAAGGCGGCAATCACGCGGCGGTCGGGTTTCGCATTCAGAACGGGGACGCAATCCTGGATTATCCGCGTCAGACGTACATTTTGCTGGATGCGGACCCAAACAGCTTTGAAACCACGTTGCTGCACGAAACCGGGCACATGGCGATGGAGATGCTGGCCGGAGGACGCCAGTTGGACGGCAAAGACATCGCGTCCATTCCGCATACCACAGCCGCGCTCACGGACCGCACTACTGCGTTTAGTGAAGGCTACGCGATCCATTTGGAAACGCTCGCTGCGCACTTGAATCACGACCAGTACACGCGCCAGCGCTACCATCGCGGGCTGGTGCTTTTCGGCGAAGGGTCGTTTAGAGGAACCGAATACTTCCATCACTCGGCCGACCTGGCCAGCTTTTCGCAAAACGTCGCCCGCTATCTGGACGTCCGCGACAATAACTTCTCGTTCGAGACCGCGTATCAACAGCCGGACTACCTGCGCGTGCAGATGGAAAAGGCCCGCGACTTTTCCACCGTTCGCGACGCCAACCAATTGCTGCAGTCGGAAGGATTCTACGCCAGTTTCTTCTTCCTGTTCGTGGTGCGCGGGGAGGAAACGCCGGCCGAGCCTGTAATCGCCGCCCGCGAGGAGCGCGTACTTCACGCGATGCGTGGCATGTTCAGCCGAAACTCGCCGGATATCTCGCGTCCGTGGCTGCTGGATCTGGTGGTGGAGTATGCGAAGCAGTTTCCCGACGAGAAAGCCGCCGTCGTGGATGCGTTGAACGACTTGAGCCATGGAGTGTTCGTGGATTCCGCGGCTCCGAAGCTCTGGAAGGAACACTATCTCGCAACACTGCGATTGGATCAGCCGAAAATGAATATTCCGGCCATCAATGCCGCGCGCAAGAAGTGGCGCGAACAGGTGCTGGCGAATCCTGAAATATTGTATTCGCGCGTTGGACCGGAAATTCCGTGCGCGGTGCCGGGAACCAAGGTCCGGCTGGAGGCGTTCGGCGAGGATGCGCCAGTGCGATTCGATCTCAATACTGTGCAGCCGGGCATCCTGCGCTTGATTCCGGGGATTACTGAATCGGAAATTTCAGCATGGATCGAACTACGCAACCAGAGCCCGTTTCGCAGCGCTGATGATTTTCGATCGCGTGGTTTCCTTCGTCCATCGACCTTGGTGGCGATTCAGTTTTGAGCTCTCACCGCATTTCGGCTATGCCGATTTGGCCGTGAATATTGTTGTCCGGGCGCGGCACATCGCCGCCGCCGAACCAGACCGTCACGTGGCTGTCTTCGTCGAGAACGGTCGCATCGCACAGCACCTTCGAATCCCATGCTTGTTCGCCCGCAAACACCCATGGCAGCTTTTCCCACCGGACGCCGTCGCGCGACCGGGCAACGCCCAGCCGCCTGAATTCGTTTCGAGCGCGGCCCGTGTACAGCATCCAATAATATCCGTGCGAGGCCCACACGGCCGGCTCGCCTAGCCCGTTCTCATCGAATGCGCCGAAGCCGCCGAGTTCGAGGATTGGATTAGACCGCAGTTTGTACCAGATGAGGCCGTCGTCGGAAATCGCCACGCCTAACCGTTGCCGCCGCGCGCGATCCATTCCGAGATAGAACATGTAATAATTCGATCCGGCCCGAATGACGTACGGATCGGCCACGCCGCGCTCATCCCAGCTTCCGCGCGGACCAACCTCCAGCACCGGCGATCCATTTTTCTGCCATTGATGACCGTTGGCCGATCGCGCCAGGCCAATTCGCACGGGATTGCCGGCTTGATAGTAATACAGGATGCCGCTTTGATCGGCCAGCGCAGAGCCGTTGGCCGCGATGTAGCCGCCCTCCCAGGTGCGCGGATCGGGCGACAGGATTTTTCCTTCCTTGTGCCATGCGATGCCGTCGGCGGAAACGGCGAGGCCAGTGTGCCAGGTCTTGCCGTCAAAACCCGAGTACAGATTGTAGTAAGCGTCGCCTTGCCGGATGACAGAAGGATTCAAGACATCCACGGAATCCCAATCGCCGGGCCCTCCGCGCGTCAACATCGGTTCCGGTCGCGCGATCCAATGCCACTGAACGGAAGGCCCCCCAGATTGCGCAGGAAGCGTAAACTCTCGATACCGTCCACAACCGGCAAGTGCGCAGCACACGAAAGCGATTGCCGCCTTCTGCCGCCTGCCGCCTGCTTTCCGCAGCATCTAGCGTCCTGCACCTAAAGTTCGCAACATAATTCGCCGTGGGGCGGACGCC
>PMOK01000286.1 GCA_003162425.1 Bryobacterales bacterium
CGATCGCGCTGTTTGCCTATCTCGCCGTGCGGCGCATGCCTGTGGATATTTTTCCGCAGGTGGGCGATCCGGCCATTTACGTCGACCAGCCATACGGCGGAATGGATCCCGCCCAGATGGAAGGCTACCTGACTTACTACTACGAGTATCATTTCCTCTACATCACCGGAATCGATCGCGTGGAGAGTAAGAGCATTCAGGGCGCGGCGCTGATGAAGCTGGTTTTTCACGAGGGCACGAACATGAGCCAGGCGATGGCGGAAACGGTCGGCTATGTCAATCGCGCGCGGGCGTTCATGCCTCCGGGAACAGTGCCGCCGTTCATCACGCGATTCGACGCCGGCAGCGTTGCGGTGGGTCTACTGGTTTTTAGCAGCGCCGCGCACACGCAAGGCGAGCTGCAGGATTTCGCGCTGAACCGCGTGCGTCCGCTGTTTGCGACACTGCCGGGGGTTTCAGCCCCGCCGCCGTTCGGCGGGAATCAGAGAACCATTGTGGTGACGCTCGATCCCGACAAGCTCACGCAATATAAGATCTCGCCAGAGGAAGCGATTGCGGCGGTGAGCAAGTCCACCCTGGTGATGCCGTCCGGCAACATGTGGACCGGTGAGATTAATCGCATTGCCAGGACTAACGCGGCGCTAGGTGGCAACCTCGCAGAACTTCTGAGCACGCCGATCCGTCCGGTTTCCGGGACCACCATTTATCTTCGAGACATCGGAACCATTGAAAACGGCACGGACATCATTACGGCTTATGCGCACGTAAATGGCAAGCGAACCGTCTACATCCCCGTCACTAAGCGTGCGGATGCTTCCACTTTGGCCGTTATCAACGCCGTCAAGGCGGCCATCCCGGATTTCAAAAAAGCTGTGCCGGATGACGTGGACGTGAGCCTGCAATTTGACCAATCGCCATTCGTCACCAACTCCCTGCGCGGGCTGATCCTGGAAGGATTGCTGGGCGCCGGACTAACCGGTCTGATGGTGCTGATCTTCCTGCGCGACTGGCGTAGCGCCGTAATTGTGGTGATGAACATCCCGTTCGCTTTACTGAGCGCGGTGATTCTTTTGTGGGCCGTGGGCCAGACCATTAACATCATGACGCTGGGCGGGCTAGCCCTTGCTGTGGGCGTTCTGGTGGATGAGGCGACGGTTGAGATTGAGAATATTCACACCCAGATGCTTCCGGGCGTTTCACGGGCGCGCGCAGTGCTCGAAGCATGCAAGCGCACTGCGATGGCGCGTCTGCTTTCGATGTTCTGCATTCTCGCCGTATTTGTACCGTCGTTCTTCATGATCGGCGTGAGCCGTCAACTTTTCGTGCCTCTGTCGCTGGCCGTCGCGTTCTCGATGATCGCGTCCTATTTGCTATCGAGCAGCCTGGTGCCGGTATTTTCCACGTGGCTGATGCGTGAAGCGCATCGCGGCGAAGAGCGCGAGGGAATTTTCGGCCGCCTTCGCGGATTCTATGAAAAATACTTGCGATTGGTTCTGAAATTTCGATGGCCGCTGGTGTTGGGTTACTTGGGCGTCGCGTTCGTGCTGCTCTACGTGCTCCTGCCGCGCATTGGGACCGAGCTGTTTCCGGATGCCAACGCACCGCTGTTGCGCATTCGCCTGCGCGCGCCAGCGGGTACCCGAATCGAAGAGACCGAGCGCATCGTGCTTCGCGCCCTCGACATTATTCGACAGCAAACCGGCCCGGACAACGTCGTGATCACCAGTGACTTCATCGGAGTTGTTCCGCCCAGCTATCCGGTGGACCTGATCCATTTGTTTACCAGCGGCCCACAGGAAGCCATCATACAGGTTGCCGTGAAACCCGAAACTCCGCGAGGCGAAGCGCTGCGCGAGCGGATCCGGGCTAGCCTCGGCCGCGAGTTGCCTTCCTGCCACGTCTCTTTCGAAGCCGCCGACATCGTTTCGCAAGTAATGAGCTTTGGATCGCCCACTCCCATGGAAGTTGCGGTGCAGGGCGCTAGTCTCGCCGACGATTACGGATACGCGCGGAAGATTCAATCCCAATTGGCAAAGCTGAGTTTTTTGCGGGATCTGCAACTCGCTCAGGAATACAATTATCCAACGCTCGACATCAACATCAACCGGGAGCGAGCGGGCCAATTCGGGCTCACCATGTCGGATGTGGTCCGTTCGATTGTGCCGGCGACTTCCTCGTCGCGATTCACGGACCCGAACTACTGGCGCGATCCAAATTCCGGCAATGCGTTTCAGCTTCAGGTGGAGCTTCCTCAGAACCGAATGCAAAGTATAGCGGCGCTGGGAAGTCTGCCGCTGATGCCGCCAGGGCGCTCGGAGCCGCAGCTCGACCATATCGCGGAACTGAAGACAGGGACAATGCCAGGATTGATTGAACGCTTCAATGGACAGCATATCGTCAGCGTCACAGCGAATATTCACGAAATCGCGTTGGGCGAGGCGTCGCCAAAGTTGAATCAAGCGCTGGCCGGCGCGGGACCTGCCCCGAGGGGCGCCAAAATCGTGATGAAGGGTCAGATCCCGCCGTTGCTGCAGACGATCTCGGCATTGCGGACCGGGTTGCTGCTGGCTGTGGTGGTAATTTTTCTGCTGCTGTCCGCGAATTTCCAATCAGTGCGGTTAGCGCTCGCCATTGTACTCACCGTTCCCGCGGTGCTCTGTGGAGTTTTGCTAAGTTTGTGGGCGACGAACACGACGCTCAACATCCAATCGTTCATGGGCGCGATTATGGCGATCGGAATTGCGGTAGCGAATTCCATTCTGCTGGTCACTTTCGCGGAGCGTTTCCGGCATGAGAACAAGCCGCTGTTGGAAGCAGCGCAAGAAGGCGCCGCGAGCCGTCTTCGAGCTGTCCTGATGACCGCCGCTGCAATGATTTTTGGCATGCTGCCGGTGGCCATCGGGTTCGGCGAGGGCGGATCGCAATCGGCGCCGCTCGGCCGCGCCGTGGTCGGCGGTCTGCTGGTCTCGACGTTCGCCACTTTGACGATTCTGCCGTCCATTTACGCCATCCTGCAGCGCAAGGCGAGCATTACTTCGCCCTCGCTAAATCCCATGGATCCTGAGAGCCGGTACTATGAAGCGACTTAAGAGTTGGCAGGCGAAAGCGCCTGCCCCACAGAGCAGCCTAGCCGCAACCAAAACCGGGCCGACGGGGGCGTNNAAAGATTTTCAGGTCTAGTAGTATATGTGGAGCAGACGCTTCCGTCTGCCAACCCCGCGCTCAAGCTCGCAATGCTTCTGGCGGCAACCGCGTTGGCCGCCTGGCCGCAGGCAAGCAGTCTGGTGAAGGTTGTATCGAAGTCGATTTCCAAAACCATTGAACTGCCCGGCGAGATAGTTCCTTTCCTGAGTGTTTCGTTGCACGCGAAAATTTCGGGTTACGTGGAGCGCGTGTTGGTAGACCGCGGCAGCATGGTCAAAGAAGGACAACTGTTGGTGGAGTTGAGCGCGCCCGAATTGAAGGCGCAGATTGGGGAGGCGGAATCGAAGGCGCTGGCGGCCGAGTCCGAGCGGTTGCAGGCGGAGGCACAACTTGCGGCGGCCCAGAGCACTTCGGATCGGCTCAAGGAAGCTGCCAAAACACCCGGCGCGGTGGCCGCCAATGAATTGCTGCAAGCGGAAAAGCAAGTGGACGCGGCTCAAGCGTTGGTTCTCGCGCGGAAGCAATCGAGCAGCGCTGCTCAAGCGGCGGTGGAAGCCCAGAAGGATATGGCGGCCTATTTGAAGATCACCGCGCCGTTCGCGGGTGTGGTGACTGATCGCCTGGTTCACCCAGGGGCGCTAGTTGGTCCAACCGCAGATATGGTGCTGCTGGTGATCCAGCAGGTGGCGCGTCTGCGCTTGGTGGTTCCAGTTCCTGAAGAAGACGTGGGCGGCATAAGTGGCGGGACTATCGTGTCTTTTCACGTGCCGGCGTACCCGGAAAGAACTTATTCCGGAACAGTGGCTCGGATCTCGCACGAGCTGGATCAGAAGACGCGCACCATGGCTGTGGAGCTGGACGTATTCAATCGAGACGATTCGCTCGCGCCGGGAATGTATCCGGCGGTCAAGTGGCCGGTCCGGCGCTCGCATCCGGCCCTGTTTGTTCCACCAACCAGCGTAGTGACAACCACGGAGCGGACTTTCGTCATTCGGAGCCGGAATGGGAAAGCTGAATGGGTGAATGTGAAAAAGGGTGTGACGGAAGGCGACCTGGTGGAAGTGATCGGGAATCTGGCGGAGGGCGATTTGGTGGTTCGCCGGGCGACGGATGAAATCCGGGAGGGAACAGCGATCGAGGCGCCATCCAAATGATGTGGGGCAGGATGGAATCCTGCGCGCGGTTGGTAACCGCGCCGTTTGCGCCGATTGACAATCGGCGCGCAGGTTGTCAACAGTTGTCAACCTGCCCCACACCTGAGATAAGCTGGTAGTTCGCTTCAAGGAGACTTACGTGAAGACGCTCTTGTTACGGATTTCCGCCATGGGAATTGCAACCATTCTCCTCACCGCCGCATATTCAAGGATGCACACGCCGGCCATTATGGCCGAAACGGCCAAAGCCTTTCTCGCATCGCTCGATCCGGAACAACGCGCGCGCGCCACATTCCAGTTTCAGGATGAGGAACGGTTCGACTGGCACTACATTCCCAAGGAACGCAAAGGGCTTCCGCTGAAAGACATGAACTCGGCGCAAAAACATTTGGCGCACGCCTTGTTGAGCGCGGGTCTGAGCCAGCGCGGCTACATCAAGGCTGTCAGCATCATGAGCCTGGATGAGATTCTGCGCATTCTCGAAAACGGCACCGGCCCGGTGCGCGATCCCGAGCGCTACTTCTTCAGCATTTTTGGAGAGCCATCGGAGACGGGTATCTGGGGATATCGCGTGGAAGGACACCACGTCAGCCAGAACTTCACCATCGTGAATGGAAAGGTCCTGGTGGCGCCGAGCTTCTTTGGAGCCAATCCGGCTGAGGTGCGGGAGGGTCCAAGGAAGGGTCTGCGTGTTCTGGGACGCGAGGAAGATCTCGGCCGCGCCTTCATACAGTCGCTGACGCCGGAACAGAAGAAGACCGCGATTGTGAGCGCGGACGCTCCGGGAGAGATTCTCACTGGGCCTGCGCGAAAAGCGGCTCTGAAGGGTCAGCCGAGTGGTATCGCTGCGTCGAAGCTGACTTCGCAACAGCGGGAGCTGCTCCAGAATCTGCTGGACGAATACTGCAACAACGTGCCCGAAGAAGTGTCGCAGATGCGCGAAGAGCTCATCAAGAAGGCCGCCGGCAATTTGTACTTTGCGTGGGCGGGCGGTGAACAAGTTAGACAACCGCATTACTATCGCATCCAGTCGCCTGCGTTTCTCATCGAGTACGATGACACGCAGAACAACGCCAACCACATCCACACCGTGTGGCGCGATATCGACGGCGATTTTGGCCTGGACCTGCTGAAAGAACATTATCAGACCAGCCACCGGTAGCCGCTTGTTTTCGAGCCGCCGCGCATTTCTTGTTTCGATGACTGGGGCGGCCGGTTGCGTCACTGCCGCCAATGGTCAGACCCTTCCTTCCGAGACCAGGCGCTATAAGGACGCCGCCACCGAATTCGATGTCTACCGTTTGACCGATCCGGCGCATCAAAGCTGGCTGCCTGCTTCCTATGAGCGGGCTGTTTCGCGGCGCGATAGTTTCTTGATTTATTCCAGCGACCGCGCGGGCTCCGTGCAGGCTTATCGCATGGATTTGAAGAGCGGGCAATCGCGAGCGCTCACCCGCGCCGAGAATCTGGTGCGGGAGTCGCTCACGCTCGCGCCGGATGAACGCAACTTTTATTACCTGGATGGGCGCTCGGTGTATATGGCGAATCTCGGGAACGCGCATACGCGGGAAGTCCACCGGATTGAGGATGGTTTCGAACTGGGGCGAGGGTTCAGCGTGTCGGAGGACGGACTCTACGCGCTGCTGGTGGAACAGAAGCCGGGAACGAGCCGGCTGCGGTTGATCACGTTGCGTTCCGGAAGCGCTCAAACGCTAGTGGAATCGCCCGAGCCCATTTCCGATCCTCTGCCGCGGCCGCGCCGCGCCGGCGTGCTGTACCACCGTGGAAACGAGCTCTGGCTGGTGAATTTCGACGGAGGTCAAAACCGGAGACTACGAATCGCCGCGGGCGGACTGGGGCCTGCGGTGTGGTCCGTGGATGGCAGAACAGTTCTATATTTGAATTTTCCATCCGATCCCAAGCAACTCAACAATCTGCGTGAGTCGACGCCCGACACGAATGACGATCGGCAGATTGCCGCAACCAGCCAGTTCATCAGCTTCGGCGGAAACGCGGATTCGAGCGTGCTGGTGGGGGCCAGCGGCAGCAAGGCCTCGCCGTATGTTTTGCTGCTGGTCCGGTCGGCAAAAAGGGAACTGACGCTGTGTGAGCACCGGGCCAGTGATCCGCGCCTGGTGTCGCCGATGTTTTCGCCCAACAGCCAGCGCATCTTTTTTCAAAGTGATAAGGACGGGAAGCTGGCGATTTATTCGATGGTTGTGGATAAGTTGGTGGAGGCGACCGAGGTGGAAGACAAATAGCCACGGATGGACACGGATGCACACGGATAAAACGAACCTGATTTATCTGTGCGCATCCGTGTCTATCCGTGGCTAATTAATTCTGTTGGCTGTGCCGCGAACGGATTACGTAACACCGCTTGCAGCAGCGCGCGCGTGTCTTCAGTTCTTGGCTCGCGGAACATTTGCTCGGTGGCGCCGCATTCCACTATCTGGCCACGTTGCAGGATCGCGATGCGTGAACATAGTGATGCTACCGAGAGTAGATCATGTGAAATAAATAGCATCGCCATGTTCAATTGGCGATTCAGGCGCCGGAATAGTTCCAGGATTTCCGACTGCGTGATTGCGTCCAGCGCGCTCGTCGGTTCGTCGGCGATCAACAGCCGCGGCTTATGGAGAATTGCCATGGCGATGAGTACGCGCTGGGCCTGGCCTACGCTGAGCTGCCGCGGATAGCGGTCGAGGAAGCTAGGCTCGGCGGGCAGGCTCACCAGGCTAAATAACCCGAGCGCTTCTTCTTTCCACTGTTTTGCGTTGCCGGGATTGTGAGCGCGCCAGGCTTCTGCGATCTGGGTACCGATTTTGAGGACCGGGTTCAAGGATGACAGCGGGCTTTGTAACACCAATGCGATTTCACTGCCGCGGATCTTACGCATCTCCTTTTCGCGCAGCTTCGCCAGGTCGCGGCCATCGAACAGAATTTCTCCATGGATCTTGCCGCCCTTGTGGTCCAACAGGCGCAAAAGCGCCAGCGCAATGGTGCTTTTTCCCGATCCGCTCTCGCCAACCAGGCCGAGGATCTCCCCTTCCGCGATTTCAAGTTCGACGTCGCCGAGGATCCGTGGCTTGTTCGGATAATCCACCGTCAGCCGGGTTGAGAGCAAGTTCTTCATCGCTGGCTGACGAGTTTGCTTCCGATGGCCAAGCGTTCGACGTTCCAATAGATCTGGGGCCGTAGCAGGGCCGGTGTTACGTTCTTCAAATTCGCGGAAACCGCCGACAACGCGTTGGGATTCACCAGAAACAGCATGGGCGCCTTCTCCGCCACAATCTCTTGCACTTTATCGAAGTATGCTTTGCGTTGTTTGGAATCCGGCGCGGCCGCTTGCGCCTGCATCAGCTTGTCGATTTCGGCCTCCCATTGGGTTTCAGGCGCTTTCTGATTCGGATTCCATTGATGCTGGGCGCCCGAACTCAGCCAGATGTTCATCTGATCGCTCGGATCGAGATCCACGTTGGTGAAGGCCATCAGAACTGACTCGTAGTTGAAACTGCGGCTGATGCGTTCGATCAGAGAGGGGAAGTCCAGAACCACGATATTGAGCTGAATGCCGAGCTTGGCCAGATCCTGCTGGATGAGGGCGAGGGTGCGCTCGTGCAGCTTGTTTCCGGCATTGGTGATCATCGAGAATTCCACCTTGTGGCCATCGCGATCGAACAAGGCATCGCCGGAACGATGAAAGCCGTCCCGCTGAAGCCGCGCCTGGGCTGTGTTCACTGAGTAAGCCGGCGCCTTCAGGGCGGCATTCAGCCAGAAACGGTTCGAGACGGACACTGGTCCCGCGGCTGGCCGGGCATGACCGCGATAAACCACGCGGCAAATATCTTCGCGATTGATGGCGTCGGAGATGGCGCGCCGGAATTCGTCGGAGCGGAACCAGCGGCGTTTGTATTCCGGTAGCGGCGCGCCTGCCACCTGGTTGAAGAACACCACTTCCCAATCGAGCGATGGTCCGGCATCCACAACCGCGTGTGGCATTTCCGCAGTGAGCCGATCGTACATCTCCGGATCCAGCTTGTTCACGATGTCCAGTTCGCCGCGCCGGAAGCGCAGCAGCTCCGACTCGCGGTTCTGTTGGATATCGAGACGCAGGGAATCGAGATACGGAAGTGGTTTGCCGTTCGAGTCGTGCTTCCAATAGTTCGGATTGCGGCGCAACAGCAGATAGGTCCCGGGCTTGTATTCGGCCACCGTGAATGGGCCCAGCACGGCGGATTCTTTGTGGGCGGATCGCGCCGACATGATGCCGACTTGATCGAACCGGGCGGCTAAGCTGGCTACCGGAGCTGGAAAGCGCGCCATCACCGAAGACGGTCCCGTGCATTTTGATTCGGTGGGTCCGTTTGCGGAGCGAAACGCGTCCGCCTGGGGCGAATGAACCGCCGGGTCCATTAACTGGCGCACCGTGGATGCCACGTCCTCGCAGGTGAAGGGCGTTCCATCGGAAAACAGGACGTTGGGGCGCAGCTCGAAGTCAATGCGCCGGCCGTTCTCGGAGACCTTCCATTTCGTGGCTAGCTCGCCTTCTAGTTCCTGCGTGTAGCGATTCAGCCGGACCAGTACGCCGCCGGTGAGGTAAAGAACGGTCTCGGAATTCTCGTCTTCCACCAGAAGTGGGTTGAAGGTTTTCGGATCGCCGCGCAGACAGAAGCGTAGTTCATTGGTGGATTGGGCGGTTAGCGTGAGAGCAAAGAGCAGCGCGGTTGCAAAAATCACCACTCGTGACGTGTCCCCTTGCTGACGCGCGGGGCTATCGTGCACCCGACACAATGTAGCCCCGCGCGTAAGCAAGGGGACACCGTCCAATGAATATTTCAACATGGGATCTGGTCCTCCGTCCGAAGCACAACTTGGAGACAGCCCACTACAATCACGAGCAGCACAACGGGCGCGAGCATCCATGGATTCTGGAGCACGGCGGTGTAGTTTTCCAACTCGCGCAGCATAGCGCCCCAGGATGGCAGTGGCTCAGACACTCCCAGGCCCAGCAGCCCCAAATTCGCTTCGCTCAAGATGAATACCGGAATCGAAATCCAGAACTGAGCCAGAAGAATGGGCCGCAAGTTAGGCAGCAAATGACGCGAGAAGAGACGAAAGCCTGAGATGCCGCTGGCCCTGGCCTGCACCAAGTAGTCTGCGTTAGTTAGCGTTCGTGTTCCGGCGCGGATGATACGCGCGGGACTGGCCCATCCCAGGCAGCCGAGTAGCAGGAAGGTGATGGCGACGGATGTAATGGGCGACGTGTTGAGCGGCAGCAGGGCGCGCGCGGCTAATAACAGGAACAGCCAGGGCAGCGAGAGGAACAGGTCGATTCCAGATGTTACGTAGCGCTCCCATCTCCCGCCGAGATAACCGGCCAGGCCTCCGATCAAGGCGGCGAGTAGGGTGGAGAGCAGCGCTGCCGCGGGCGCGAGCAGAAGAGAAACGCGTGTCCCGTAAAGCAAACGGGCGAAGCGATCGCGCCCCAGGTCATCGGTGCCGAGTAGAAAGCGGGCCGAGGGCGGAGCGCTAATTGCATCGCGGAACTGCTCGGAGTAAGACGATGGCGCGATGAACCCGGCGAAGAGCGATGCGAGCGCCACTAGCGCAAGCACCACCAGGGCGATCATTTGCGCAGCACGGCCGGGTTTCAAACGGTCGCGCATGATTCGGAGGCGAACCTTCATGCGGTTTCCCGAGAAACTTCGGGCCTCCACGCCGCCAGGGCCAAGTCGGCCAGGCTGTTCGCCACCAACGTCATCAACGCAACCAGAACCGTGATGTTGACCAGCAGCGGCAGGTCGCGATCGAGCGCCGCCTTCCACGCGAGCTGCCCTACTCCAGGCGTGTCTGAAATCACTTCGATCGGAATGGACGCGCCGAATGCCAGGCTCACCGAAATCCCGGCCAACGCTGCCAGTTGCGGCGCCGCGGGTGCGAAAACGTGCGCGAACAGTATTCGAGAACTGCTCAGTCCTTTAGCCTGAGCTGCCAAAACATGCGGCGATTGGTAGGTGGCCACCAGCAGGTTTTTGGCGTATCGATAGACGTGCGGGAACACCACCAGGGCTATGGCCCATCGTCCGGGAACATTCATCCACAGGAAAAGCAATGCGATCACGGCCGCGGGCAGAGCGAGGCATGCGCCGGCCAGAAATGCCGGCGCGATATTAGACCCCGGCACGCGCCAACACGCCGTCACGAGCGCGAGCGTGAGTCCGATCGAGACGCCACCCAGCACGCCATAAGCTAGCGACCCCAGCGTCAACGGCAGGCGTTCCTTTAATAGCTCTGACACTGGCCGGTTGAGCGAGCGCGAGAATCCCAAATCGCCGTGCACCAGGCCCGCGAGGTAACGAACGTAGAACATCGCGATATTGCTGTCTCGGGCGCGCTCAGCGCGGATGGCTTGCCGGGATTCCTGGCTGAGGCGACTATCCAGCTCGCGTTCATCCACGCTGAATCCGGGCCCCAGGCGCACCAGCGTTGCGCCCAGCAATCCGCCCAAAAGCGCTGTCAGAAGGATCCGGCGTACTTGACGAAACACGGTCGAAAGCATCGGGGCTTACCAGGTACCGGTAGGCTCGAACTCAAAGCCGCGAGGGCCCACCAGGCTCATTTTCTCCTTCTGCTTGGCGATATACATGCGGCGGTCCGCTTCGCTGAGCAACTGGTCGGCATCATTGCCGTCTTCCGGGAACAGGGAGTGTCCAACGCTGAGGCCCAGCGTCTCGGTGCCGCATACTTCGCGGCCTGCCTCCGCCGTGATCGCCCTCAAACGTTGGACTTTTTGTTGCACTTGATCCAGCTTCAGCCCCGGCAGCACCAGCACGAATTCGTCGCCGCCCATGCGCGCTACATAGTCGTATTCGCGGCAGCTTTCTTTCAGTTTCAACGCCACTTTGTGAAGCACCTTGTTGCCCTCCAAGTGGCCGAACTTGTCGTTCACCTGCTTGAACCCGTTCATGTCGCACACCAGGACCACCAGCGGCGAGTTTTGGCGGCGGCAGCGAGCCAGCTCTCCGTCCAGATGCAGGAACAGAGAGCGAGCATTGGGCAGGCCGGTCATGTAATCGGTGGACGCAGAGCTTTCGGCCTGCTGATACTTGAGCGCGTTCTCGATGGAAAGAGCTACCTTCGGAACAATTGCCAGCAGAATCCGCAAATGGTCCTTGGTGAAGGCGTCGCGTTCGGTGTGATAAAGCGTCAACACGCTCACGGTTCCGTTCATGCCAATCAGTGGGACCGAGAGGGCGCTCCGCATGGTGGTGAACTTGGATTCGTCGTTAAGGTAACCAGGTTCGACGGACGGGTTGCCGTTGATGATCGGCTTTTTATTGTCCGCTACCCAACCCGAGAGTCCCTGGCCGAGCGGAATTTCAAGCGCCGAGAACAAGCGGAAGTTCTCGCCGTTGACATACTCGGCGCGCAGCTTGTCATCGCGCAGAACATAGATCGCCAGCGAATCGTAAGGGATCATGCGCTTCAGCCGGATCGCCAACAGCGAAAGCGTCTCGTTCAGGCTGAGCGAATTTCCAAGATCCTGCGCCAGCTCAAAAAGGTTTTGGACCTCCTGGCGGGCAGCTGCGATGGAGTTCAGGAAGTCGGCCGGCTTTTCGGGGGTTTGATTTGACAGACCCTTGGTCTTTTCAAATCCAGCGGCCGGTTCGAGACCGCGCTCGATCTTTAGGTCCGTGGACAGCTTCGCTTTTTCCACCTGCAAGGACTGCGCCATCTGTTCCAACTCGATATAGCGGCGATGCAGCACCGTGACCACCTTGGGATCGAAACTGATGCCCGATTCCGATACGACTTTCTGCATGGCTTCGTCCAGCGGGAGCGCCCGCCGATATTGACGGTCCGACGCCAGCGCGTCCAGACAATCCACGGCAGCGAGAATCCGCGCGCCGATCGGGATGTCTTCGCCTTTCAGGCCCTCCGGATATCCGGCGCCATTCCATTTTTCGTGGTGGTAGCGGACAATGGGCGTCACCGGGTAGGGGAAGCGCACTCGTTCCAGGATCTCGGCGCCTACCACCGGGTGAATCTTCATCTTTTCGAATTCTTCGCGCGTCAATTTGCCGGGCTTCGAAATGATGTGTTCGGGAACCGCCAGCTTACCGATGTCGTGCAGCAGCGCGGCTGCGCGCAAAGCTTCCAATTGGCCTTCATCCAGGCCCATGTCCTTGCCCACTTCAATGGCGTACACTTGCACCCGCTGCAGATGGTCATGCGTGGTGTGATCTTTGGCTTCAATGGCCAGGGCTAGCGCTTCGATGGTTCTGAGGTGCAGCGATGCCATCTCTTCGGCGTGTTTCTTGTCGTCTTCCACGCGGCCGAGAAAAAGGTAGTACGAACGGTAGATCAGATAAACGACGGGAACGGCCAGCAGCGCCCATCCCCAACCCAGATAGCGATTGATCGCGCTGGCCGCACCCGCCATTCCCGCGCCCAGCAAATAGTAGGGGAACGACCAGAAGTAGCTCTCCCTCCAGATTTGCCGCAGCGATTTTCCTTCCGTAAGAGCGATAGCCGCCGCCACCGGAAACGTGTTCATGACAAAGAAGACCGCGGCTGTCACCAGCAGCGTTAAAGCGGCATCCAGATGACCTTTGTGCAACAGATTGGAATGGTACACCGTGCTGGCGGTGGCAATTGCGATGGCAATACTGCCCAGGTTGAACAACACCTGATAGGGCTTGGGCCGTTCCCGATGATGCCAGACGCACTGGATCAACGTTGCGATTACTCCCATGCACAACGCTTCCGGCGTGCTCAACTCCACCACCCCAAACAGGACGAAGATGAACGTCACCGAAAGTGTTCCGGTGATGGCCGGTAAAGCCACCTTGAGGCGCGATGCCATCATCGCCAGCGCCATATAGCAGACAAAACGAAGAAGGTCTTGCGATTCCCAGTGGATAAGCTCACTGAGAGTCACACACGCACCGATCAAGATTACAGCGTAGACGTATATCCTTGCGGCAATCGACATTCGGTTCCTTGTCGCCACGAGCACGAACTACTCGTGAATGCAGATTCGCTGCCAACAGACTGAATCTGCTATCTACATGATTTATCGGCAAGCGCGGAGCGGAGCGATAGCCGGGTTTCGACAAAATGTCGAGATGCCAGAGCCCGGCTGGGACATTGTGTCCCAAAGTCCTAGACCCAAGGCACTACGGGCAATCGGGAATTTGCGTACTGGTCCTGAACCTTTCGTACTATAGCGATGCGCATCCAAACAGCCGAAAAGCAGACATAGTGGTCACCGGCCCCCAGCTCACAACTTTCCTCGGAATGCCAGCTGTAGTTTCCAGCCCGTTAATGCGAAAATTGCTCGAGCTGGTGGAACGGATCGCCCAGAGCAACGCCTCCGTCCTCATCACGGGGGAAAGTGGCTCAGGCAAAGAACTTATCGCCCGCGCGGTGCATCACTATTCGCTGCGCTGCTCGAAGCCCTGGGTGGATGTAAGCTGCGCCGCGCTTCCCGAGAATCTGGTGGAAAGCGAATTGTTCGGCTACGAGAAAGGGGCCTTCAGCGGAGCGGACTCACCCAAGCAAGGGCTGTTCGAGTTGGCCAATCACGGCACGTTGTTTTTGGACGAGATTGGTGAACTGGAACCTCGCATGCAAGTAAAACTGCTGCGAGTGCTGGATGGCGTCGCGTATTACCGCCTGGGCGGCGTTCGGAAAGTAACAGTGGATGTACGCGTGGTGGCGGCCACCAATCAGAACCTGGAACAAATGGTCAGAACGGGCGATTTTCGGGGCGATCTTTATCACAGGCTGGGCCAGATCTGCTTGCACGTACCGCCTCTGCGTGAAAGGCCGGACGACATAATGCCGCTGGCGGACCATTTCTTGAAGCACTCGAATCCGCGTTCGTTCTTTTCGGCCGGTGCGCAGGCGGAATTGCAGCGCTACTCCTGGCCGGGCAATATCCGGGAACTTCGCAATGTCGTAACCAAAGCCGCGGTGTTGACGCGCGATCTCGAAATCCGCGGCGAGGATTTGATGTTGGGACAGCCTGGGCCGGGGAGCATGGCGGGCCTGGCCGAAGCAGTGTCCAATCCCGCGAACCTGGACGGGATGGAGAAAACCACCATCCTCAAAGTGTTGGCCCAAACCAACGGCCATCAGCAGAAGGCGGCCGAATTGCTTGGGATCTCGCGGCGAACGCTGAGCCGGAAGCTGAAACTTTACGGAAGGGAGGCAGTACGGCAAACCTGTGCATCCTGACCAGGACGATTCGCAAAAATCCGTTATGACCGCTGCTGATCGCCGTTCCGAGTTTCGCCATCCGGCTGACGGCCATCTAAGATTTTCATTCGACGATCCTGCGCATCAGGAAGTCACCGGCCGATTGCTGGATTACAGCAAAAGCGGTTTCCGCGCAGCGCATTCTTATGCGGCGCTCCCAACGGGACAGGTAGTGGATTTTCAACACGTGGTCGCAGTCGGCCAGGCGCGTGTAATGTGGAACCGCATCGCGGATGATCGGGTGGAGAGCGGATTCCTGATAATCAAATAGCGAATTTCTCATCATCAGAATGATGATGAGAAATTCGCGTTATTCGGTTATCCCGTTTTTCGGTTATTCGGTTCTCAAGTTGTGCCGCTCTCCTGTTTCCAACGAAATTCCGGCCACTGAACCGATTGACCGGCTGAACCACTACCAACCGCAATTCGGTGGCCTGGGGTTATAAGTCCTCTTGTTGCCCAGCCGGTGTTTTCTTGTCGGACTCGTGCTCGCCTGGTTTTTGCGACGGCTCAAGTACAGGTCGACACAAGACCTATCCTCGGTTTCCTGACGACATTGCTGGACACAAAACCGAAGAACCGAATAACTGAAGAACTTCCCGCCTATGGCGCTGACCTCAGCGCCATAGGCGGGAAATATGAACCGCGCGAAGCGCGCGCCCACCAATCCCCCGTCGCGCGTTTTGTGGCGAAATCCGTAAATGAATAGTCGAACAACAATGCGCGAATGTATTTCGGCGGATTTCCCGGGAATGGATTCTTGGCCAGCAAACCCAGCACATCCGGCGAACCTTGCAATAGCCGCACCATGAAATTGCTGAACCACGGCGTGCTCGGGTAGTTCGACAGCGCGGCAAACCACATCTGCCAATCCAGGCGAGGTTGGAAAGGTTCCACCCAGCGCGGCGCCCTCTTCAAATCTCCTGGTTTGAACTTAAACTCGTAATCGAGCCATGTATCGCCATCGTTCGAGCCTTGGACCACTATTTCCGGCCGGGATGTCGTCATCATGGCGAAGAGCCCATATGTATTCGCGATTCCGAACGGCGCTGCCACGCGCACCAGGGAGCTATCTCGCCCGAAGAACATGCCCCACAGCTCCAGTCCACTGAGCGTCCCGATTACCACTGCTATCACGGCTACTAACGCCGGTTTGGTTCGAACATTCCGCACTCGCAGGCGGAGCTTGGCCAGCGCAGCGTCGTCGAAAAGGAACAGGCATAGCGCTATGGTCAGCAAGTTGAAGAAGGTGTAGTTGCCGGTGAGAAAGATGAGCGTCTGAAGAAACAGAATGCACGCTGCGCCGAAAAACCGCCAGCGCCGGGGCATAAAAATGAGGAATGGAACAGGCAATTCGAGGAACAGCACCGCGGCCGTCGAGAATCGCTGGAAGCCGAGCGGCAGTTGCTGCGTGTACCAGGCGATCGGTGTTGGTAACGGCTGCGTCCAGTAGTGAAAGCTCAGCGCGTCCAGGCTCCGCCACGTCCGGTCGTGACTCAGCAGTTTGACCGCGCCGGATAGGAATACCAGCCGGAAAAGCAGCCACCGGAACAAGAGGATCATCAGCTTGGACGATCCTAAGAAGATCGCGAGAAACCCCGCTTCGAGCAGCAACATGTCCCATTGGAACGACATGAAGTCCTGTCCAATGGTGCAGAGCGATAGGTACAAAATGTACAACAGAAGCAAGGCGGCACGTTCCAGGTAGCCTGCCAGCAGCACCAGTGAAATCAAGGCTCCGGCCACGCACGCTCCGCGCAGGAACATATCGCTGTGCACGATCCAAAAGAGTGTGGGCGCTATCCAATAACTTTCCAGCCCGAACGTATCGTGAACGGCCGTGAGGTATCGACCGGCCGGCAGGATACCGCGTGCGCCAATCAATCCCGTGATCTGCAGCCCGAATGAGGCGAAAGCAATAAAATATATAGCCGCTAGGATTCTGAGAAAGAGCCATTCCACGCCGGCATAGCGGAGCGGCGAAATGTCTCTTCCGAAAGTGAACCGCGTGAGGTGATAAAAGAAAGTGCGCTGGGCCGAGATCAGCTTGTAGGCCGCTTCAGTCACCGGCGCAAAGCCCGGCACATGATCGTAAACCCAAAGCAGCCACTTCATTCCTGGCGCATACGTGAGGGTGGTGAAGACCGCGCGCGCTCCGCTGATTACATCGCCGTCTGGCATCACCAATTGCACCGATTGGCCAAAGCTGGTGGCCGGGATCTGGGGGTAGCTCGCGGCCACATCCTGAGAGGCAGCGTATTCCAATTCACGCCCCGTGAGCTGTTCCCAGTACCGAATCCAAATCCGGCAGAATCCGCACTTGCCGTCAAAGATCACCAAAGGCTTGTCGGACATGCTTTAATTAGTGTAGGTTGTATCCTGATGAGTGGGTGGACCGATAGCCTTCCATTTTCCATAGACCCACTTGACAAATCCATGGAAGTGATAGAATCAGTTGTAGGTATCGGCGCAACTTTAGGCAACGAGAAGACGTCTACCTTTTGAGAGATTCGGAAGACTAGTGACACGTAGTAGAAGAAGACGATGGCTGCTCACGACCAACCAATAAACCCTGGGGCAAATAATTCTCAAGGCGACCTGCATGCCGATCTCCATCTGGAACGGTTGCTCGCGGCCGGCGAAGAGCCTTTCTACCGAACATTCTGGAAAGACCTTAAAGAATTCCTCCACCCGCCCAAATTACCGCCGTTAGAAGTAACGTCGAAGCCCGTAGCGGTGAAGGAAATCTGGGGTTTCTACGGCGGCCAGGAGAAGCGGGCCGGGCTTAGTTCCATGGCGATCCACGTTGCGGTGGTGGGGTTGCTGTTCCTGATCGGCACGAACAAAGCAGTGCAAAAGGCAGTGAAGGAACAGATCGATCTGATTGCTCCGGATCTTTCGCCCTACAAGCCCACGGTGAAAAAAGATAACATGGGCGGTGGCGGCGGTGGCGGCGATCGTTCTGCAACGCCTCCCAGTAAGGGAAAGCTGCCGCGGCTGGCTGACAAGCAGTTTGTGCCTCCCATGGCCGTGGTTCACAATCCCGATCCCAAGCTGGTTATGGAGCCAACGCTTATTATCCAGCCTGACGCCAACATCCCGAAAGTGAACATGGATGTTCTAGGTGATCCGCTGGCCAAGTCTGGAATCGCCTCGAACGGTCCCGGTTCGGGCGGCGGCATCGGTTATGGTCCTGGAGGCGGCGTTGGTTCCGGATCAGGGCCCGGCTATGGTCCCGGTCACGGCGGCAACATGGGTGGCGGCGCCTATCGGATCGGTGGCGGCGTTTCACCGCCCAGTGTGATCCTTAAAGTGGAGCCGGAATATTCCGAAGAAGCGCGCAAGGCGAAATTCCAGGGAACCGTCATCCTTTTCGTCGTGGTCGATGAAAAGGGCAACCCCCGTGAATTGAAGGTGATTCGCCCGCTCGGCCTTGGTCTGGATCAAAAAGCGATTGAGGCGGTTGAGAAGTGGAAGTTCCGTCCCGGCATGAAAGACGGAAAGCCCGTCGCCGTCCAGGCAACCATCGAAGTCAACTTCCGGCTCCTCTGAGCCGGAAACTGACTTCGGTTATTCGGTTCATCTGTTCTTCAGTTCCTCGGTTCGTTACTCCGCAAGATCTCTATCGCTATCGATAATCCCTGTTTCCGAACCGTTGAACCGGCCCATTATTCCATTGTTCGCTATAGCGAACTATGGAATAATGGACGTAATGGTGCGCCTCTACCGCGGGCTCCTCATCCTTTACCCTGCCGAGTTTCGGGACGAGTACGGGCGGGAGTTGTGTCTGGCGTTCGCGGATCGCTGCCGCGCACAGCACAGCCGGCTAGGCGTTCTCATGGTTTGGATTCACGCGGCTTTCGGTGTCCAAGGAGCACTATCACGTCATGCTTCAAGATATTAGGCACGCCCTGCGCGTCATGTGGAAAGATGCGTCCATCACAGCCGCGGCCATCGCTATTCTCGCGCTCGGAATCGGCGCCACAACTACTGTCTTTAGCCTGGTGAACGGGATTCTGGTGCGGCCACTCCCATATCCGGAGCCGGATCGTTTGGTTGCTGTGGCGGAATACAACTCGGGCGGGGAATTTGGACGTGCAGTGGCGTTTCCCAACTATCAGGACATCCGCTCTCGTACGCGGTTGCTGCAGGACATCGGGCTTTACTCGGAAGGACAAACCACGATTCGGGGAGAAGGAGAAGCCGAAGAGGTTCCAACCGCATTCATCACGGATGGAGTGTTTTCAGTTCTCGGCGTAAAGCCCATTCTAGGGACCGTTGTCAGCCGGCAGCAGGACGTGCCCAACGGGCCGCCCGTTGTTGTGATCGGACAAGATCTTTGGCAGAGGCGCTACGGCGGTGATCGGGGCATCATTGGAAAGACCCTGGATATTCGCAACTTGCGCCGGACCGTCATTGGCGTCATGCCGTCCAGCTTCCGCTTTCCAGAAAGGGCCGAGATGTGGATACCGCTGCAATTGAGCCCCAAGGATTCCACACGCACCGATCACTGGCTGCAAGGCATCGCGCGGCTCGGGGCCGGCGTTTCTGTTAAGGAAGCCAGCGACGAATTGCAGTCCTTAATGCAGAAGATCAATGAGGAGAATCCGAGCACGAGTTAAGGCAATGGCGTACACGCAATTGCTTTCCGGGACTACGTGGCGGGCGATTACCGGCGGGCTGTCATCACGCTATTGTGTGCCGTGGGATTTCTGCTGCTCATTGCTTGTGCGAACATCACCAATCTGCTGCTGGCGAAAGCCTCGGTGCGGACCCGCGAGATGGCGCTGCGAGCCGCTTTGGGAGCTTCGCGCACTCGGCTGATCCGCCAATTGATCACGGAGAGTGTGTTGCTGGGGCTGACGGGAGCAGTGGCTGGCATCCTTTTCTCGTTGGCGAGTGTTCGTTTGTTGCTAGCCCTCATCCCCATCCAGCTTCCAACGTGGATGACTTTTTCCACCGATTGGCGAGTGCTCGGGTTCGCCCTGGCTGTCTCTTTGCTCACCAGCTTGATCTTTGGAGTTGTTCCGGCGTTCGGGGCATCCCGCGTGGATTTGACCGGTGCGCTCAAGGAAGGCGGCCGCTCAGGTACCGCCAGCGCGGGCCGTCACTTTCTGCGCAACGGACTGGTGGTTGCAGAGGTGGCGCTCTCGTTGACTCTGCTAGCCGGCGCGGGTCTGATGGTCCGCAGTTTTTTCGCGTTGCGAACCCAATCCCTAGGATTCAACGTGGACAAGGTTCTGACGCTCGATTTTGGAACGCCCGCCAATCGCTATCCACAGGGCCCGAAGACGCGAGCCTTACTGGAGCGAATCAATCACGAGCTGCGCAGCCTGCCGGGAGTCTCCTCGATTGCATTCTCATCCTTCGCTCCGTTGTCATCCACTTGGGGACGTAGCCTCACCGTGGAAGGCGCTCCTTTTCTTCCGCTCAAAGATGCGCCGATGATCAACCATACGGTGGTAACGCCTGGATATTTTCATGCGCTGGGCATTCCCTTGGTGGAAGGCCGGGATTTCACGGACTCCGATTGGGATCATCGATTCGTCACGATTGTCGATCAATCCCTGGCCAAGCGATATTGGCCGAATCAGAGCGCCGTCGGAAAGCGAGTGCGGTTCGGTCCTCCGGAAGACAATGAATCATGGCACAGCGTGATCGGTGTTGCGGGAGATGTACTCAACCAGCAACTGAATCACGTGGGCAGGTGGAATATCTACATTCCAGCAAGCGCCAACTACTCCGTGTCCAGCATTATTCTGCGGACCGCCCAAGATCCAGCGACGCTCCGAAACGCGGTGCGCGCCCGAATCGGCTCCATCGACCGGGACATTGCCGTCAGCGAGATCCTGAGCCTCAGCCAGATTGTGGATCGTAGCGCCTGGCGCGAGCGATTTGTGAGCGTGCTGTTTGGCGTGTTCTCGGTGCTCGCGCTGATTCTGGCGGCCGTGGGTCTCTACGGCGTGCTGGCTTATACGGTGTCGCTACGAACGCATGAGATCGGCATCCGGATGGCGCTGGGCGCCTCGGCTCGCGAGGTGCAAGGGATGGTGCTGCGTCAGGGCTTGACTCTGGCCGCACTTGGCTTAGTCGCCGGTACGCTTGCGGCGCTGGCTCTAACGCGTCTACTCGCCACGCAACTATATCGCGTCAGCCCCACCGACCCAGCGACTTTTGCAATAGTTGTTACGATGCTGATCGCTGTGTCGGCGATCGCCGCGTTCATCCCAGCCCGCCGCGCCACCCAGGTGGAACCAGTGATCGCCCTACGCGAGGAGTAACCAGAAACCAGAAACAAGAAACAAGAAACGGGTTTCTACTTCGTCTTCTCCGCCGTGAAGTTGCCTTTACCCAACTGGCCATACTCCACCGTGCCCTTGATCTTTGCGGCGCCGTCGAGCTTGCCCTTGTAGACCACCTTGCCGGCATCCTCGCTTTCGAAAGACCATTCCGCCTCATCGCCCTTCACCGAACCGGTCACCTTCGCCTCACCTAGCGCGCCCGAATAAGAGCCGGACAACTTGTCCCCATCCTGCTTCAGGACAAACGTAGCCGTGCCGCTGCCGGCATCCAGCACGACACTCGCGCTCCATGTACCGGAAATATCCGCCGCCGCGAGCGTCAGAGCACATAGCATCAGACCGAGGAACACCGCCAGTAATCGTCGCATGGGCGAAGTATAGCAAGCGGGGCTAGGGACTGGGGACTAGGGGCTGCCGCCAACGAGAAACGAGAAACGAGAAACGGTTTTTTTGTAGTACGATGACAAGGGACCCCATGTTGGTTGAATTCGAGCAGCACGGCGACATTTGTATCCTGCGTTTGCACGGGCGGTTTGCTACCGGGCAGGATTCCGCATACTTGCGCGCCAAGACCGAAGAGATCAAAAGTGCAGGCTATTCGAAAGTGCTGGCGGACTTCAGCCAAGTCTCCTACATCGATTCAACCGGCATCGGTTTTCTGATCGGAATTTATACCAGCATTCTCAAGAATGCGACTGGCCGGTTCGTCCTGGCGAATTTGAATCGTCGTGTGCGGGACGTGCTGGAGCTTACCCGGCTCGCCAATGTGATCCCCATCTATCCCAGCGAAGACACCGCATTAGAGGCCTTGGAAGCGGGCGAGAAATCGTCGGCCGGCCAAGCATCCTAAATTCTATTCAGCGGTAGCCAAAACCTCTTGCGGATCCGGCTTACCCCGCCGTGCGTAGCGGATTTTTCCCGACTTTCCGATCAGATACACGGTTCGTTTCACAATGAGCCCGTTGGCGTGATAGCTGGAAGCTACCTGCTGGCCGCTGTCCACCAAGAGCGGAAACGGAAGCTGGTGGTGCGATCGGAAGTCGGCGTGCCTCTGCGCGCCCGCGGGGTTCACGCCTAGAACAACGGCGTCCTTTTGCTGTGCGCTCGCCCAACTGTCCCGGAATTCGCAAAGTTGTTTGGTGCAAACGAAGGTTTCGTCAGCCGGGTAGAAGACCAGGACCACGTTTTTGCCGGACAAACCTGTCAGCGATACGGTATTTCCGTCCTGATCGGGAAGGGCAAAGTCAGGCGCTACCTCGCCCACAGGCAACGGATCGGAGAACAGCCAGGAAAGCATCTCCTAAGTGTACTTGTGGCGCACGCACTCGTGCGTGCCGTGTTCGCGGTCCGG
>PMOK01000201.1 GCA_003162425.1 Bryobacterales bacterium
GACTACGTCCGCTTCCCCGCCGAAGGCGATCAAAAAGATGCCAGCTTCGTCTACCAGACCGAGCAAGACTCATGTGGCGACGGCCGCCTCGGCCGTCCCGCCGATGCGAAGCAAGGTGGAACGTCCACAAAGGCCCGCGGCTGTGTGCTTGGTCCCACCCCGCGCACCCTCCAGCGCACCGACGTCATCACCGCCTTCCTCAAGAAGGCCTACGCCGAACTGCACCCCACCGGAGTCCTGCTCTCCCTCGACGTCTTCGGCGTCATGGCCTGGCAGCGGTCTGTCGATCTCGCCCACACTGGCCAAGATATTGTCGGCATGGCAAAATACTGCGATGTGCTTTCGCCCATGATTTATCCCTCACATTTTTTTGGCATGGATAACATCCAGCACCCCGGCGACGCGCCCGAACACTTTATCGGCGAATCCATGCAACGCTTCGAACTCATTACAAAGGGAAGCGGCGTGGTCATTCGCCCCTGGCTGCAAGCCTTTCACTGGCGCACAAAAACTTATTCGCCGGAGTACATTAAGGTGCAAGTCGCAACCGCCAAAGAAAAAGGCGGCATCGGATTCTTATTCTGGAACGCAGCCAACGACTACAGCAAGCCCTATGAGGCGATGCCTGAGATGCGCGCCGCCGATCTGAAATCCGGCTCCGCCAAAGATGGGTCGAAAGAACCCAAATATTTCCGTGGCGACGAACTCCCGGCGTCGACAGTGAAGGCAAGCCTCACCCCCGCAGTTGGTATGATTCCCTGAAGAATTTCTCGAATCAGCTTCGACCGCGTATATTCTCAGCGTGCTCGGACTGGTGCGGAAGCATGCGCGGTTCTTTCTTGGTGTGACTCTGGCTGGGTTGGCGCTGCGCCTGCTCTGGGTCATATATTTTCCCGCGGTCGTCGACGATTCCCGCCTCTACGCCGACATCGCGAACAACTGGCTGCAACACGGCGTCTACGGCATAACCGATTCCGGCCAGATCACGTCGACGTTTTCCCGCCTCCCCGGCTATCCCGGATTTCTCGCCGCGATCTTCGCCATCTTCGGAACAAATAATTTCCACGCCGTTCTGCTGATTCAAGTCTTCTTCGATCTTGGAACCTGCTTCCTTATCGCCGATCTCGCGCGGCTTATCTTCTCTGAGCGAGCCGCCAAAGCCGCGTTCCTGCTCGCCGCGCTTTGTCCGTTTCTCGCCAACTACGCCGCCGCCGCTCTCACCGAGACGCTGGAAATTTTCTTCACCACTCTCGCCCTGAATCTCGCCATCCGCGGCCTCCTGTGTTTTCGCGATGGGACGAATTTTGAATCGAGAGCTGTTCGCATCTGGCTCGGCTGCGGCCTTTCCATCGGTGGCTGCATCCTCTTGCGACCCGATGGCGGTATTCTCTACATCTCCGTCGCGGCTTACTTATTGCAGCTGCTTCTTCGGCGGCTGTACGCCGCGCGGCCCGCTGAATCTTCGATTTCGTGCACGCGTCCAATCTTCGCCGCCGGATTGCTTCTCACCATTGGTGCACTCGCTCCGCTCATCCCTTGGACGCTTCGCAATCTGCACACCCTGCACCGCTTTCAACCGCTCGCTCCGCGCTATGCCACTGAATCCGATGAACTCGTAATGGCGGGATTCAATCGCTGGACCAAAACCTGGATGGCCGACTACACGTCGGTGCAGGAAATTTATTGGAGGGTTCCCGGCGACGTCGTCGATCTCTCCCGCCTTCCGCGCCGTGCCTTCGATTCAGCCGAACAGCGGCAACAGACCGTACTACTGTTCGCTGACTACAATCAGAATCACGAAATCACTTCCGAACTCGATGGGCGCTTCGCAGCACTCGCCGCGGCCCGGATTCACTCCAATCGTCTGCGCTACTATGCGTGGCTGCCCGCCCTGCGCATTGCCGATATGTGGCTGCGCCCGCGCAGCGAAATGCTACCCAGCGATCCCCGCTGGTGGGAGTTTGACGACGAACCCCTCTGGCTCACCGTCAGCATCGCTTTCCTGCTGCTCAACCTCGCCTACGTGGCCGCCGCCACTGTGGCCTTGCTGCGTTCCCGCGCAATCTTTGGCATCGGACTATTCGTTTTATTTCTAGCGCTGCGTTCGATCTTCCTGGGGACGCTCGAAAATCCCGAGCCACGCTACACCCTGGAGTGCTATCCCATGGTGATTCTCGCAGCCGCGTCGTTGTTCATCGCAAGAGAGCGAATCCCACGCATCGAAAACTCGCCTGAACAAACTCCTCAATGTGAAATGCCATAGGTGAAAGCGTGTATTCAACCGTTTCACCGTGCCGCAAACCAAGAAAAATCACTTGAACTTTGTGGCCCGCTAGTTGCACAATAGCGCCCCATCAGTGCCCCAGGGTCTCAACTGTCTTTCTATTCCTGGGAAAAGTAAATCGCAAGGTGATACCCGTCGCGGGTATAAGGGGGCTTTATGCGTCGTGGCTCACGTGTAATCAGTCTATTGATCGGTTTTTTTCTCTTAGCTGGTTCCATACTTTCGGCGCAGACTGGCACTACTTCGCTGCGCGGCGTTGTTCGCGATGCGAAGGAGGCCGTGCTCCCCGACGCGACGGTCACCATCAACGACCCGCAAAGCGGCTTCTCCCGCACCGTTAAGACCAATGGCCAGGGTGAATATCAGTTCCTGCAATTGCCGCCGTCAACCTATACGGTTACTGTGAACGCCAAGGGGTTTGGCACGCTGCGGCAGGAGAAAGTCGAGTTGCTGGTAGCTGTTCCCTCCACTTTGAATTTCACGCTGCAGGTGAAAGGCCAGGTCGTCACCGTCGAAGTGACTGGCGAAGGGACTCACGTCAATACCACTGATGCCACTATGGGCAATGCATTCGACACCAAGCAGATTCAGGAACTGCCCTTCGAAGGCCGCAATCCTGTAGAGATGCTCAGCCTGCAGGCCGGTGTCACTTATACAAGTCCTACCAGCGGCACGGCGGTCAACAACATGACGGACACTCGCAGCGGCGCCGTCAACGGTGGCCGCAGTGACCAGGCCAATATTACGCTGGATGGCATCGACAATAACGATCAGGAAAATGCCTTTGCGTTTACGGGAGCGGTGCGCTCCACTCTGGATTCGGTCGAAGAATTTCGCGTCACCACCACCAACTCGAACGCCGACGAAGGCCGCTCCTCCGGCGCACAGGTTCAGTTAGTCACTAAAAGTGGAACCAACAACTGGCATGGCAGCGCTTACGAATTCAACCGCTCCAACATCGGCGAGGCCAACGATTGGTTCAATGAGAATTCTCAGGTGACCTCCGGACTGCCGAACACTCCACCATTCTTGCGCCGCAATGCCTTCGGGGTGTCGCTGGGTGGTCCCATCAAGAAAGACAAACTGTTCTTCTTCTTCAACTACGAGTTCACCAACCAGGTGCAGGCCACTCAGATATACAGCACCACACCATCCTTTGCTCCCCTCAACCACGAGTATCCCAGTCCGTATGTCTCGAAGACATTCAGCGGCAAGGTGGACTACCACATCGATTCCAAGAACACGATGTTTGTCCGCTACTCTCACGATGGGAACAACGGCTTCTCGCAGTCTCTGGAATTTGGTGATCCTTCCAACTGGCCTCACAACACAAATTGGGCGGACCAGAGCATCATCGGAATAACCACGGTCTTCACGCCGGCGCTGGTCAATGATTTGCGCCTGCAATACAACTACTGGGACAATCACAACCTGCAAGCTGTGCCTTCGGATTGTTCGCTTCCCTGCGTGGCGGGCAGCCTGCCCAACGTTTTCTACTTCGATGGGTCCAACTTCCCAGCCATTGGTCCGAACTTTAACGCGCCCCAAGCGCGCAATACGCGGCGCTATGAACTGGTGGAGACGCTAAGCTGGCAGAAGGGTTCCCACCGTCTCAAATTCGGTGGCGATTTGAACCCAACCTACTCCAACGGTCTGTGGGGATTCTGCACGCCGATGTGCGTCGGCGCTTTCACGCCGGAAACCACCGAAGCGCTGCTGGGGAAGGCCCTTGGCCCGTATTTCAATGCCTTTTTCCCCACGCTTCCCACCACGCTCACCAGCGATGCCTCGGTTCTGAACCTGCCCGTTCTCCCACTCGCGAGCAGCATTTTTAGCGGCGTCCACGTCGGCGCGGTTCCCTTGCCGGCCACCTACGATTACAACCAAGGCACGAAATTCAATCAATACCGCGCGTTCTTCCAGGACACCTGGAAGATCAAGCCGAACCTCACCGTCAACTACGGCGTGGCTTGGAATGCGCAAGTCGGATTCTACAATGCCTTCCTCGCCAAGCCCCAATATCTGGAGCCGCTTCTTGGCGGCGGCAGCAATCTGGACCCAACCAAAAACAACTTGCACGAATTCCAGCCGGCCGTTGGATTCGCTTGGAGCCCGGGAAAGAACCAGAAATGGGTCATCCGGGGTGGCGCCGGAATCTATTGGGATGGCACGCCAGGTTACTACAAATTGCGCGAAGCCGCATCCATTGGACCTCCCGGAACCGCGGCCAACACGCTAAGTGCGGGGTCCTTTACTAATATCTATCCCGGGATTTATAACTTCACCCCCCTGGGCGCGATTCCGATTCCCGTGGGAGCCAATCTCCCGGTTGGCGCCTTGACCAACATGACCGTCGGAGAATTCGTGAACTTGGTTAATCAGGAATTGCCCGCGATTGAAGCCATAATCTCCCCAGTGCCGGCGCAGCGGAGCGGCCCCATTGCGGTGACAGGCATCCAACTGGTGAAGCAGGGCGTGGAGTTGTACCCTCACGATTTCCCCCTGCCACGCAGCTACCAGACCAGCATCGGTGTGCAGCACGAACTTCCTTGGGGCATGGTGGCCCAGGTCGATTACGTGCGGCGGATAGGCGTAAACGTGAGCTTAGGTGAGGTCGATCTCAACCAGTTTGAGCGCACCAATAGCGCCGGCGCACCAAATCCGGTGATTCCCCTTTGCACACCCAAACAGAACTTTGTTGCCTCGGCGGAATGCTCTACCGGCGCCATCACCTTCTGGGAGGATCAAGGCCACCAAGTCTACGACGCCATGTTAGTGAAGGTGCAGAAGCGATTTGCCAACCGATTCGGCTTCCAAGCCTCCTATGCTCTGCAAAGGGACTCGAGCGACAATTATCCTGCCCCGGGCGGCACCACCCAGGTTTGGGACCTGAACAACTGGCAGTCTTCCTACGGGCAGGATCTTGCGCACCACAACTTCAACTTCGCTGGAACCATGGACCTACACTGGGGCTTTCAGTTGAGCGTCAACTCCTCTTTCATCAGCAGCACACCAGCGGGCGCGCAGGTGAGCGGCCTGGTGCGTCCAGGCACCGTTGCTTCCACCACCACCGAGCCGCTGCCAGGGATTCCCTGGGACAGCCTGAATGCGGGAACCAGCAAAGCTCAGCTCGCCGCCGCGGTGGCTGCCTACAACTCTTCGGCCCCGGCGGCCGCGAAATTGGCGCTTCCGGCGAACTACTCACTCGGTTCACCCATTTTCTCGCAGGACTTCCGGCTCACCAAGAAGTTCACGTTCCGCGAGCGATACCAGTTGTCGATCACGGCGGACATGTTCAACGCGTTCAACATCTCCAATGTCATCTTTGGCTCCTATACAATCGACAGCGCATATTCCGCCTCCCAGGCTTTCGGCCAGCCTACTGCAAGGGTAGGTCAGAGCTTGGGCCAAGGCGGAGCGCGAGCTGTCCAGCTAGGAGCCCGCATTAGTTTCTAAGTAGGGCATGCCTCTGGCTTGCCCAGTTGACAAGCCAGAGGCTCGTCCCACGCCTAGTTAGTCATCGCCTGATAAACCATCGTCCGCGTCTGACGCCAGATGGCCCCGAGCACCGCTTGGGGAGCCTGTACCATCTGCACCGCCACCAGCTTCTCCTTCGGATCAACCCAGAAAAGCGTGCCGGTAATTCCACCCCACGAGAAGTCCCCGACCGATCCAGGCAGCGGATTGCGTCCGGCATCCACGCGAACGGCGAAGCCCAGGCCAAAGCTGGTGCCCATTTCAGGGACCGGACCAAATGGTCCCAGGAGCACCGCCACCGGAGTGTGCCGCTCAGTTGTTGGCGGGAGTTGATCCGACGTCATCAAAGCTATCGTCTTCGGCGCAAGAATGCGCACGCCTTCAAGTTCCCCGCCATTGAGCAGCATCTGTGCGAAGCGCGCGTAGTCCCCCGCGCTAGAGAACATTCCCCCACCGCCGGATAATATCGCCGGTTTTTGCGTCGCGTCGGAGAAGGGCAGGTTCGACTTGGCATCGGGTTTGGCAAGACGCGAAATGGCGGACGGTTTCACCCAGAACCCCGTGTCGTTCATCTTCAGCGGACCGGTGATGCGCTCCTGAACAAAACTGTCCAGGTCCATCCCGCTCGCCACCTCCACCACCCGGCCGAGGACATCGCTCGAGACGCTATATTCCCAGACTTCGCCCGGCTGGTGGAGCAGCGGCAGGCTGGCGATGGTCTTCACCATGTCTGCGAGAGATTTGGCGCCGAAGATGTTTGCCTTCCGGTATAGCTGATCCACCTCCGAGTTGCCGAACAACCCGTAGGTCAGACCCGAGGTGTGCCGCATAAGATCCTGCACCGTCATGGGACGTTTTAGGGCGAGCCCCTCCAGGCCAACTTTGACGTCCTTGAACTCGGGAAGATACTGCGCCACGGGCGCGCCAACATCGAGCTTGTTCTCTTCAGCCAGGATCATCGCAGCCACCGTAGTGATGGGCTTCGACATAGACGCGACACGAAAGATCGAGTCCTTCTTCATGGCCGTCTTCTCGGCGCGATCCTGATACCCGATGGCGTCATAGGTAACGATCTTGCCATTGCGAACCAGCAGCAGCACGGCGCCGGGTACCTGATTGTTTTCGACATTGGCCTTGATCGCCTGCCTGGTCTTGTCCAGGCGTTTCGAGGAGAACCCGGCATCCTCCGGGCGATTGGCTATCGGAAGCGGCTGCGCAAACGCTGCAACACAAACCAGCAGTCCGGCAAACAATTTTGTACGAAGCATAGGGACTAGTCTACCGCGTAGGACAAGTCTCCGACTTGTCCAATTGACAAGCCGGAGGTTTGTCCTACGTATCAGTGGTATGATTTCCGGAGACCTATGACACTCAGCCTATTTCGTGCTTGCGCATTTACCGCGCTTTCATTCGCCGCCGGAGCGCTCTTCACCAGACAATTCACCGTACACGCACAAGACTCGCGAGTCTTCGAACTGCGCGTGTACCATACATCCCCCGGCCGTCTCCCGGCGCTCCAAGCGCGCTTCCGCGATCACACCATCACCATCTTCAACAAGCATCACATCACCAGCATCGGATACTGGGTTCCGCAGGATTCGCCCCAAAAAGACAACACGCTGATCTATATCATTTCGCACCCCAGCCGCGACGCAGCGAAAAAGAACTGGGCGGAATTTGTCGCCGATCCGGAGTGGCAGCAGGTGTCCAAAGCATCCGAGGCCGACGGCAAAATTGTCGAAAAGATCGATTCGACCTATATGGACGCCACCGATTTTTCGCAGATCAAATGACCATTCTGCAAATCATGCAGTGGCTTGAGGCAAGCCCGGCGGCGAGTGCGATGAACGGTCCTGAGTGGGCGTTTCCGGTAGTCGAATCCCTGCACTTCATCGGATTCGCGTTTTTGATCGGGACCATCGCCATCGTCGACTTGCGCCTTCTCGGCCTCGGCATGCGGCGCCAACCGGCGGCTCAGCTTGAGGCGGACCTTCGCCCGTGGACCTGGGCCGGCCTTGCCATCATGCTGACCACCGGCCCGCTCATGTTTTCAGCCGACGCCACTCGGTATTACGTGAATCCCTCGTTCCGCATCAAGATAACGTGCCTCGTCATTGCCATCCTCTATAACTTCACGCTGCACCGCATGGCGGCGCGATCGGAAAAGCCTGGCGTCGCCGGAATACTCGCGGCCTGCGTCTCGCTGTTGTTGTGGTCGAGCGTGTTGGGCGCCGGCCGGATGATCGCGTTCGTGTGAACCTATGTCCCTGCTCTCATTTTGCCAGTGGCTTCAGGAAACCGATGTGAGCGTTGCCATCCGCGAGGGCGCGCTGCTCTACCCCATCATCGGCGGCATCCATCTGCTGGCCATCGCGCTGTTCGGCGGTATGGTGCTGGCGTCCGATGTGCGGATGCTGGGCTTGGGAATGCGCCGCGAGTCTATCACCGATCTGATCGGCCAGCTTCGAGTGTGGAAATGGATCGGCGGCGTAGTGGTGGTGGTCACCGGGTTGCTTCTAGCCTGGTGCGAGCCCATCAAGCTGTATCACAGCCGGAGTTTCTGGATCAAAATGACGCTGCTGGCGTTGGTGGGAGTTCACGCGCTCATCTTCCATCGTTCAGTCTACGGAAGCACAGCAGCGCCGGACCCGATGCGCGCCAAACTCGCAGGTTTCCTGTCGTTGCTCCTATGGGCAGGCATAGTTTTCTCGGGCCGCCTGATCGCCTTCGACTCCTGATAGTAACTTGTGGGGCAGGCGCTTCCGCCTGCCAACAATCTGTGACAAAATGATATTCCAGCACAAAAGGTTCATCCAATGAAGCGGCTATCCAAATTTTCCACTATCGCCGCGGCCGTCATCCTCCAGGCGTCCGCGCAGACAGCGTATAAACCCCCTCACGGCCCCGACGGCCATCCTAACCTCAACGGCATCTGGCAGGCCATGAACACGGCCAACTGGAACCTGGAGGATCACGTCGCACAACAGAGTTTGGTGGTCGCCCTCGGCGCGGCCGGAGCCGAGCCCGGTGGACTGAGCGTAGTCGAAGGCGGCAAAATTCCATATCTTCCCGCAGCCGTAGCCAAGAGAAAAGAGAATTTCGCCAATCGCCTCACCTCCGATCCGGAGATCAAATGCTATCTTCCGGGCGTACCGCGCGCCACCTACATGCCCTACCCGTTTCAGATTCTGCAAAGCGCGAAGGCGATCGCGATCACGTACGAGTATGACGGTGCGTTTCGCAACATCTTCTTAAAGGACCCCGGTCCCGCTCCCGTGGATTCGTGGATGGGCCAGTCGGCGGGGCGTTGGGAAGGCGATACGCTGGTAGTGGATGTCACCGGCCTCGACGAACGCACCTGGTTCGACCGGTCTGGAAACTATCATAGCGACGCCCTTCACGTTATCGAACGCTACACGCCCCGCAGCCCCGACATCCTTTGGTATGAAGCGACCATCGAGGACCCAAAAGTCTTCTCGCGCCAGTGGAAAATCAATATGCCGCTGTATCGGCACGTTGAGAAGGACGCGCAGCTGTTAGACTTCAAATGTGTAGAGTTCGTGGAAGATCTGATGTACGGCCAGTTCAGCAAGAAACCCAGCAAGTAATCGATTAAGGAGAACGATATGAAAATCACGCTCATGGTTGGAATTGGAACTGCCGCACTGGCCTCGATTGCCGCGCCGGCCTGGGCGCATCACGCGTTCGCGGCGGAATTCGATGCGAAAAGGCCGGTCCACTTAGAAGGGACTCTCACGAAGGTGGAGTTGATCAATCCGCATTCATGGATTCACGTCAACGTCACGGGGCCGGACGGCAAGGTGACAACTTGGATGGTCGAAGCCGGCAGCCCCAATGTTTTGCTGAGGCGCGGCTTCAACAAAAACACCATCCCGGTAGGCACCAAGGTGATCGTGGATGGCTATCAGTCCAAGGACGGATCGGATCGCGCCAACGGCCGCGATATTACGCTCCCGAACGGCCAGAAACTGTTCCTGGGATCCTCGGGCACAGGCGCTCCGTACGACAAGCAAGAGAAGTAGCTCGTCTCCTGTCACCCCTAGCTTTTGACAATCCGTGTGGGAGGCCCGTAACGGGAGGCTAACTTAAACGGGCGCGTTGCCTAACTCCTGCACCATTTGGCAGTTCCAAGAATGGCACTTTGGCTGTCAGACGGCCAGGTGGCAGAGCGAAGGATCGTTCCCGCCAGCGTGTCGCAAGAACACCATGTGATTTAGGGAATGTCGCTAATTCGACAGGAGACCGAGCTAGACTGCAAGGCCGGAAAGCGCCCAGTCGGGCCGGCTCTCTATAAAAGTTGAAGTGACAAATCGGTATCGCGACAAAGTATTTTCGAACCGCGGGTATTCGTAAGGATTCCATCCAGGTGCAAAAGTGCATCGTCCGTCGAGACAATAAGGTCGGCGTCGAATGCAATTGCGGACGCCGCGTGAAGTGAATCGGCGGCTCGAATACCACGCGTCTGTAAATCGAGTTGTTGAAGCTGAAGGCGGACTGTTTCAGACGTCAGGTCGAGCACTGAGATGTTGAATAATTCGATAACGATTTGAACCTGGGTGGTTATTGATCGCGCAGCTGGAATCAACAACGTGCTGGCATTAGAAACACCCTTGGCAGATTGCGCAAGAAGCCGATAGAGCGCTTCTTCAACCTCGTAATACGTCAGACAGGAGGTCGCGCCGGCATGGGCCCGGCTGACTCTTTCAAACAACCGTTCGGCATCAACCGCCATGCTTGCCGGTGTCCGCCCTCGTCGCCCTGAGGATCTCAGAATTGCGTTAGTGTTTCCCCGCGTGCTGAGGTAGTCGATGAATACGCCAGTATCAAAGTAGACGCGCACTATGCAGCACGGAGATGGGCGACCAGTTCTTCAGGAGTCACTACCTGGGGTTTCTCGGCTGTCACCAAGTTCTTGAAGTCTACATCGCTTGTGACAAGGAAGTCACATTGATCTGCACTGCTGAGGATGAGAATGTCATTCGAGTGCGCCATGCGGTTCCTCAGAGATCTTATTCGCGGCAGCAGAGCTTCAGCCTTGGCGAAGTCCACCGGAAGCACTCGCAAATGATCTCTAATTTGTTCGAATTCAGGCCGATCGGCGGCGTCAGCGGCTAGAAGGAGTTCCTGAAGCACAATCGGGTTGACGGCTAAGCGAATTCGACCGGTTGCTTCGGCAGAAAACAACTGTGCCGTCGACGGATCACCTGAGAGGTATCCGATGATCACGTTTGTGTCCAGAAACACGAGTGGTCGCCTCGTGTCAGGACGCTCTCCACATTCGAGCAGCTCGGGTTTGGCCACCTGTCCCACCTCTCCATTATATGAGGCTCTTCTAAGCCCGTGGGACCTCGCAACGGATCGCTGCCGTCAATTCTTCCATGGCCCAGCGATTCCCGTGCGTATCAAGGTGACCGTGGATGGTTATCAGTCCAAGGACGGATCAGATCGCGCCAACGGCCGCGACAGCACGCTCCCGAACGGCTAGAAACTGTTCGTGGGATCCTCGGGCACCGGCACCCCGTACGACAAGCAAGAAAAGTAGCTCGGAGACTATCACGGGATTTATTTCTTCGCACCTGAAGGCCAGTTCACCACTACGGTGAGCACCGGCGATTCGGCCGCTGCACCTGCGGGTGTACGGATGAGAAAGCGGTTGCCGTCGGGGCTCGGCACGTAGCTCCAGGATACGGCGCCCGTTGGAGCGTCGGCCCGTGATCGAAACAGCGCATGCGGTGTGCCCTGCTCGAAGCTTTCCCTCATCGCTTTCACCTCCACAGCCATCAGCTTTCCGTCCGGCGCCATGTAGTACAACTCTTTGCCGTCGCCGCGCCAGCGTGGTTGCGCGCCGCCGGCTGTCGAGATCTGCCACTTCGCTGCCAGTGGTGTCGCAAACGCCGGGGCGAACGGCTGCACCATCACCTGGAACAGGCCCGATGCATTGGTCGCGTAAGCCAACCATCGTCCGTCGGGCGAGAGTTGGCCCATGGTGTCCGTTTCCGCAACCCCGGGCGTCTCCACCAGCCGAATGGGTTTCCTTTCGCCCGCGAGCGGCAGTGCCCACAGATCGATCGGTCCTCGGACCGGGCGGAAAATTATATATTTCCCATCGCGCGACCAGTCCTGCGGTGTCACGCCAAACTTCGATTCGAACAGAAGCTCGTCCGGCCCCGTGTTGTTCGAGCGGCGCAGATACAGCCAGGCGTTTCCATCGCCGCGATTGGACTCGAATGCGATCCTCGCGGCGTCCCCAGACCACACCGGGCTGCTGTTTAACGACGCATCGAAGGTGAAACGCGACTCGTTGCCATGCTCCAGATCCGCGAGCCACAAATCCGTACCAGAACCAGAATCAGATGGATGCTCGGTCGCCAGGCGCTTGCCATCCGGCGAGACTGAAAAAGAATTCAGGCTTCGCATCGTTCCGCCCGCGTGGCCCACTTCCTTTCCGGTTCGGTCAAACCAAGTGTGCTGGCGGCCCTCAACGGCACGACCCTTTTGGTAGACCAAAACGCCATTCTCAGAAACCGAGTACAACCTGCTGCCATAGTCGTAGCCTCGCGATACCTGCTCCGCCACCGGAAAAAGCTCGCCGTGCGCTTCGAGGCTGTTCGGATCCACTGGCTGAGCCATTAGCGTCCGCTCCCGAACAAAAAGCAGAAAGCCGAAGTGGTCCCCGGCGGAGGGCGGTCGGTAGCCGGGGTTGGATTCGTCGGCAACCAGCCGCTTATCCTCCTCGGAATCAAGCGATGCCAGATGGATTCCGTTGCTCTTGCCGCGGGCTGACAGGTACAAGAAATGGCGGCCGTCCGGCAGGAACCAAGGCCAGCGGTGCGTGCCCAATTCGACCCTGGTCAAAAGCGCCGGCGCGCCGCCCGTCTCCCCGACACGGCTGAGCCCGTTATTGCCGTTGTCGGCGGCGAACACGATCACTCCGCTGCGCCCCCAAGTTCCTCCGCGGCCCGTGGGAGCGTCGCACAGAGTCAGCACCGGGCCACCGCTAACCGCAATCTTCTTCAGCTTGTCGCGTGAGAAAAAGGCAATCCAGCGGCTGTCCGGCGACCAGAAAGGGTAGCTCGCATCCTCGGTTCCCGCGAGCGGTTGGGCATCCAGCGAATCCAGCGCCCGCACCCATAGCCGCCGCGGGGAGCCCTCGTCTCCGGCATCCATCGCGAGATAGTGTCCATCGGGCGAGATGACGAATTCACGGACCTCGGAGGTCCTATCCGGGAATGGCAAAGTATAACGGAGCACCTCACGCTGCCGCGTTTGTTCACGGAAATGGACGACAGCTAGAGCGGCAGCGGCGACAATTCCGGCGGCCGCCATCGTCCAGGCCAGTATGCTCGATCTGATGAAACGGCCCAAACCCCGCCCTCCAGGTGACGAGCCCGCCACCAGCTCGCGCGCGGCGGAATCTTCCTTCAAATCGAGCAGCGCCACCCTTACGTCAGCCATACTCTGCCAGCGTCGCGCCGGATCTTTGCGCAGACAGCGTCCCAAGAGTGTTTCCAAGTCGTGGGGTATTGGCCCGGTGATTTCGTGGACCGGGCGCGGATCCTTGTGAATGATGTTTCCCAGTGTGGACGCCGGCGAGTTACCGCGAAAGGCGCGCTCGCCCGTCAGCATTTCGTAGAGCACCGACCCGAACGAAAAAACGTCCGAACGCGCATCCACATTTTGGCCTTCCGCCTGTTCGGGGGACATGTAGCTGACGGTACCCACTATCTCGCCCTTGGCCGTGAGCGGATCAGGATCACCCGGTTTCTCAAACTCGGGCGCCACCACGCGGGCCAGGCCGAAGTCCACCACCTTGACGCTGCCCTCCGCCGTCACCATGATGTTGCTCGGCTTCAGATCGCGATGCACGATCCCTGCCGCATGTGCCGCGGCCAGGGCATCGGCGATCTGCCCGGCGTAGTTCAAGGCTTCCGAGAGCGGCATTCCTTTTCGGGGAATCAACTCCTGAAGCGGTTTGCCGTTGACGCACTCCATGACCAGATAGTTCGGTCCCACGTCGTAGAGAGTGCAAATGTGCGGATGATTTAGAGCGGCGACGGCGCGGGCTTCGAGCTCGAACCGCCGGCTGAACTCGGTTCTCGAGACCTTGAGAGCAACCAGCCGGCCCAGCCGCGTGTCGCGCGCTTTCCATACCTCGGCCATGCCCCCGGCGCCAAGCTGGCTCTCGATTTCGTAAGGTCCGAGCCGCGCCGGGATTTGCGTGCGGTTGAACACGAAGTCCGGAGAGGAAGGGTCCTTCGCCAGCAGCGACTCGACTTCTTTTCTGAGGTCCTCATCACCGCCGCAAGCTTCAGCGACATACTCCGCACGCACCTGCGGCTCGCGTTCGAGCGCCGCGTGATACACCAGCTCAATCTGGCGCCATCGCTCCGAAGTCATCGCTGGAAACCCTAGGTTCCCAACTATAACTCAGTGCGCAGTTCCCCGTAGAGCAAGCCTCCGGCCTGCCGATGCCCAATGGCAATCACCACACGGCTCAGCTTCCGCCACGGTACTGAATGATAGTATTTAGCGAGTGATGCTATTCAAGCGAGATCCGATATGGCTCACATTGTTGTGCGCGGCAGCATGTAGCGCGCAGGCGGTCTCTCTCCAGAACGCAGAAAAGGAGCTTTTCGCGGCCAGGTACAAGCACGCCGCCGAATTGTACGCCAAGGTTCTCGCCAATGATCCAGCGGACCCCACCGCCTATTACGGACTCATCCGCTCATTGATAGAGGATCATCGCAGCCAGGAAGCCTACTCGAAGGCTGCCGAAGCCCTACAACAATTTCCCCAGACCGCCTGCGTTCAGTCAGCCGCAGGCTTAGCCGCATATCGGAAAGGGGACATTGCCAAGGCTGAGGAGCATTTCCGCTCGGCTCTCCGGCTCGCCCCCGACGATGCTGCGGCGCGTCAAGGGCTGGCTTCCATCTACAAAACAATCTCAAAGTTCAAGACCGCCAGGAATCTATTGATGGAGGCCTATCGTAGATCGCCCGGTGATCCACAATTAATGCTCGTGCACGCCGACATCTCGAAAGGCGCGGATCACATAGCCGCTCTCCGGGAGGCGCTCGCGGTCCTCGACTCTGATTCAGAGGAAGCGCGTCGTTTGCGTGCCCATATCGCCGACGATCTCGCTGCAGGCGACCGTAAATTAAGCCGGCTGATCAGCCCCTATGAGAAGACCAGGATTAAGCTATTTCTGATCCTGGACGGCCCCCTCAACCCGCGAGGCCTCGGCGTGCGCGTGCAATTCGACCAACCTGAAACTGCGCGGCTGTTGCTGGATACAGGAGCGTCTGGGATTAGCGTGTCTCCCAAGCTCGCCGAGCGCGCCGGCTTGGAAATACTCGGGGATCAAAGTTCCGACGCGAAGGGTATTGGTGACAAGCAAGCTCAGCCCTCCCATCGGTACATCGCCTCGGAAGTCCGCATCGGCGAAGTTGTGTTCGCCGACTACCCAATTTCCGTCTTCCGGTCGGCGAAGTCCTCCGACTTTGATGGCTTGATCGGCGCCGATGTCTTCAGGCGGTTCATCGTCACCGTCGATTTTCCCGAGGTGGAGCTCGCCCTGGAACCGCGGCCGGCCGTTACCCCTTCTGAATCCGATGGACCCATGGATGCCGCTACCGCCCTGCCTTCCGGTTTCCAGCGCGTTTTTCGATTCGGCGATCATCTGGCTGTGCCGGCGTCCATCAACAACGGAAGATCCACTTTGTTCCTGATCGATTCCGGTACGTCTTCCAATTTGATCGATGACGCCATTGCGCGCGAATCCTCGAAAGTATATCGCGACGACCTCACCAGGGTCAGTGGCATCCAAGGCGCGGTTAAGCAAACGTCCCGGGCAGATCACGTGTCGCTGGTCTTCGCCGGGTTTAGGCAGGAGAATCCCAGTCTGGTGGCCATCAGTCTCGAAAGCATGAGCGATTCCATGAGTGTTGCGTTCGGAGGCATTATCGGGATGCCGGTGCTTCGGCAAATGGCGCTGACCATCGATTACCAGGAAGGGATTGTGCGCTTCCTACACAAAAACTCGATGCGATGATGCGGCACGCCCGTAGCAGCGGAAGGGGCCGGAGCTTCCCGCTATGCACCGGCCCAGCCGCGACTCAGTTGCCCACGAAATTCACAGTAGCCACGTCCGTCGACGACGTGCCCGTCGAATCCGTCACCGTGAGCAGGAAAGTGTAAAGTCCCCGGCCCTGCGAAAACTGTACCGTCGGAATAGCCAGGTTGCCATGCAGGATGGCCGCTGATGGACTCCCTTGTGGAATCGTCCACTGGTACGTCAACGGCTTTCCATCGGCCGAGGTAGACGTTGATCCATCCAACTGAATCTCGCCCGACACAACGGTGGCATTCTTCGGATCGGCGACAGCCTTGGTCTTTACGGCCGGCCCGCAACGATTGGCAGGCTCGCCAGGACCGCCTTCCAAACACGGAATCGCGCTGAGGTATGTGTAGATGGCCATCAAATCTTGATCGGTCATGTTTTTGAATGTGGGCCAGGACATAACCTGGAGCAGGTTGCCGTCGAACGGCGCCGGGATGCATGTCCCATTAGGCGCACCGGTGCAGGTGGGGTGGACATGATCCATGTCGATGCCGGTCCTGATGATGAGAAGGAACTGGTCGAAGGTGTCGCCACCGACAGGAAGGCCCGTAGAGTCCGGTGTCAAGTTGCGGCTGATGATGTGTGGGAAGTTGCCGGTTGAATTCGGAAAAGCTCCGAAATCTCTTCCGCCTCCGAGGTACGTGGCCGGGTTTACAATTGCATGCTGGCCAAAGTACGGATTTCCGCCTTTTGCGTATTGGGTTGTGGTACCGTCGCTGTGGCAACCATTGCAGTCGGCCCCCGCGTTTACCAGGTAGCTGCCGTAGCCTACCAAATTGGGGTCCAGGCCCTTCATGTTCAGCGGGACCGGTGCAATCGCCATCCCTTGCTGAACTTTTACTGGATCGAGAGCGGTCGGATCGGGTACCGTTTGGCTCACCGCGGTGGAGGCCAGAAACAGCAGGCCGGGAAGAGTCATCGAAAACGTCTTGAGCATAAGTTTCTCCTTCAGAATTTCGGGGTCACCCGGTAAGCGGAAAACTTCAGGCAAAACTATAATGGCGTTCAGGAGATTTTTTGGCCGAAGCGTCGCAGGTTGAAATTACGCAATTGTTACGGGCCTGGGGAAAGGGGGACTCCGAGGCCCTTCGCCGCCTCACCCCCGTCGTATACGAGGAGTTGCGGCGTATGGCGCGCGGTTATGTGCGCCGTGAAGGTTCGGAAAACAGCCTGCAGGCCACCGCGCTTGTGCACGAGGCATATCTGAAGCTGGTGGATGCTCGGGTTGCTCAATGGCAGGATCGCACCCATTTCTTTGCCATTTCCGCGCGGCTCATGCGAAGGATACTGGTGGACGCGGCCCGCACCAGGATAGCCGGGAAACGGGGCGGCGGCGCCATTCGTGTCGAGATCAACGAGTCACTGGATGGCGCTCCGCTCGATAGCGATCAAATGGTACGGCTCGATGACGCCCTCGACGCCCTGGCGAAGTTCGACGCGCGCAAAGCGGATGTAGTGGAACTGCGTTTCTTCGCCGGCCTTAGCGTCGAGGAAACTGCCGCGGAGCTCAAGATCTCCGCACAGAGCGTGCTGCGCGACTGGAAACTGGCGCGAGCCTGGCTGGCGCGCGAGATGGAAGGAGCATGCTGACCGAAAATCTTTGCACCCTGCGCCCAATGCCACTTAGTTTTTGTGACACCCCGACAAAGTGTTGAATTCATTGTGGCGCACGCACTCCTGCGTGCCGCGTCGGCACTCGTGCCGACGCCTGGTTTGCCCGTTGGCCGGGGGCTACGGCGAAACATCGGGCGGTTCCTCAAACAACATAAGTCCTTTAAAATGTTTGTGGCATCAAAAACTAAGTGACATTGGGCGCTTTCGCCTGCCAACCGATCTTTTTATGGCGCTTCCTTAGGCGCGCTGCCGCCACACAAATAGGAAAAAGGTCGTAAACCCTCCGGGAACGGATACCAAAACTGTATCCGCTGCCTCGTGTAGCGCAGGAGTCCCGCACCGTTGGCCAACCGCGTATATCAACCTGCGATAGGCTCGAGTCAGTGAACTCGGGAACTTCTGGGGTGGCAGCCTACGCAGCCCGGACTGATTCCCGATCTCGACCGGCCCCGCTATTTCGAAACCAGACGTCGTCTTTGGCAGCTCATACAGCAAGGTAGGACCGAGCCGTGACCATCGAGCTTCGAGATTTACGATGGCGATTGTCGCCGCCCACTCACTACAACTCTCAAGTCGGCTAGGCCATGTGATGGGCGGTGCTCCACGCGAAATTTTGATAGGTCCCTAGCGCGTTTCTCGGGACTGATCCAGCCTGGTGTGCGAAAATCAGAGACGAGAGGGCGGGCATATGCGTTGTCGTATACCCACTGTGCGCGCCATGACACCTACGATTGGAGTCCACCATGAGCGTTAGAACGGTTGCCAGCAAGTTTGTGGAGTTGTGCAGGCAGGGTAAGAACTTCGACGTCATGCGCACTATGTACGCGCCTGACATTGTTTCGGTTGAAGGCGACGGCAAAGAGACCGCCGGCCAAGATCCGGTGATCAAGAAATCTGAGGACTGGGTCTCCGACAAGACCTTCAACGGGGAGACTGTGGCCGGGCCGTTTTTCAATGGCGCGAACCCGGACCAGTTCGTCGTCTTCTTTACCCTGGACATCACGCCCAAAGCCACCGGTCAACGCATCACCCTCGAAGAAGTCGGTGTTTATACCGTCAAGAACGATAAGATCACGCGCGAGCAGTTCTTCTACGACGGCGCCCATTGACCCGATCGCGCGAGCTGGCTGATCTCCCGGACTTTGTCTGGCGAAGGATAAGAGAAACGCCCGGCTACTATTTTTGCGCGTTGCTGAACGCAAGCGCGTTAGAACGAAGCCGCTCGCACGGCAGACGCTACGCGTGCTCGTTGGTCGACGCTTTCTCTTCGACCCGCTTGCGTTCGCGATGTAGAAGGGGTAATCTCTTTGGACGATGCTCCACATTTGGATGCTCAAAATAGAGCCCAGTAGTTGGTTACGTCCAGTGGAATATCGATTCAAATTCCAATAATGGCCCGCGTCTGCCCTAAACGCGAGCGGCTTCCTTCAAACGTCTCTATCCGAAGTGATCCGGCGCTCCCGATCAGGCCGCTCCCCAGCACTCATGCGCCGAATCACTCCAGATAGAGTCATAGCGTTTCTCATTACTTGTGTGAGCCCGTGAAGTTTGACCAGGCAATTTACATCTATCTGCACAGTTAAACTGTACAGGTAGACTGCATACATGGTATGCTCACGTCATGAGCAAGAGATCACCCGTACCCGAGTCCGAAACCGCGGCGGATCTCGCTGCACAACTTCGGACCATCCTGAGCAGGCTGAAGCGTCGGCTGCGTGAGCAGGGAGGGCGAGGAGATCTGACGCCATCTCAGGTCTCCGTCCTCCTTCGTCTTGAAAAGGATGGTGCTGCCACGGTGTCGGGCCTGGCTCGCGCAGAGGGGATGCGTCCTCAATCGATGAGTTCCATTGTCACGTCGCTCCAAGATGCTGGTCTGGTGAGCGGGATTCCTGACCCGAACGATGGCAGGAAAACTCTGATGTCACTCAGCAAGAAATGCGAGAAGCGGCTTCAGGAGGTCCGTGCCGCGAGGCAGGATTGGCTGACCGCGATCATCGTCGAAAAGCTCTCCGCTCAGGAGCAGCAGCAGCTCTCTACAACTCTCGAGCTGCTCAGCCGGCTTACCGAAGATGGACCCCTTTCGTGAGGCCATGCCCATTGCTGAACCGCTTCCAAGGAGAAGAACCGAATGCCAGTCACAACAATCGACACTAAAACAGCACTGATCGTCGTCGACCTTCAGAAGGGCATCGTCAACTTGCCTTCTATCCACCCGATCTCCGGTGTCATCGAGCGCTCCCGCGCGTTGATCGATGCCTTCCGGCAGCATGGTCTCCCAGTTGTGCTCGTCAATGTGGCAGGTGGTGCTCCCGGGCGCACGGAGCAGCCACGACGTCATCGGACGTTGCCCGAGGGATTCACCGACTTACTCCCGGAACTGAACAAGCAGCCTGGCGACATCGTGGTGACCAACGAGACATGGGGCGCATTTCCGAGCACGGATCTTGAAAGCCAACTGAAAGCCAAAGGCGTCACGCAGGTTGTCCTTGCTGGCGTGGCTACCGGAACCGGCGTGGAAGCCACCGCACGTCAGGCGTATGAGCATGGCTTCAACGTCACGCTTGCCGTCGACGCCATGACGGATACGCGTCCTGAGTCGCACGCGTATAGTCTTTCTCATGTTTTCCCTCGTCTCCGAGAAACCGGTACGACCCAAGAAATTATCGATCTGCTAGCGAAAAGGAGCTCTAACAAATGAACTGGCTTCATCTCGTTTCATACTTCTTCGGTGGCATCTTTCTGGCCAACGCCGTTCCGCATTTTGTCAGCGCCACGATGGGACAGCCCTTCCAGAGTCCCTTCGCAAGGCCGCCAGGACAAGGGCTCTCCTCATCAACCGTCAACGTTCTATGGGGATTTTTCAACGCGGTCATCGGCTACATGCTCGTGCTGCGTATCGGACACTTTGACGTGCGATCGACAAGCAATGTCCTCGTGCTTGCGGTGGGTGCACTGCTTATCAGCCTTCAATCTGCCCGGCACTTCGGCCAGTTTCATGGAGGCAATACGCCTGAGGGTTGATGAAGAATTCTGTGACGGGCGCTTTCCGTTCCTTGAGTAGGTTCAACTATAGGGTGTGGGCAGCGGGCGCCCTGGTGTCCAACATCGGGACATGGATGCAGCGCATCGCCCAGGATTGGCTCGTGCTCACCGAGCTAACGAACCGCGATGCCTCGGCTGTTGGTATTGTCATGGGCTTGCAGTTTGCTCCGCAGCTGCTTCTGTTGCCGTGGACAGGCCTCGCGGCCGATCGCTTCAACCAGCGCAAACTCCTGATGCTTACGCAGGCGACGATGGGCGTACTTGCGCTGATCCTGGGAGTGCTCACGATCGAAGGCGTCACCCGGCTCTGGCACGTGTACGTGTTTGCATTTCTGTTTGGTTCTGCTGCGGCGCTCGATGCCCCGGTACGACAGACCTTTGTAGCGGAGCTCGTAGGTGACGAGCATCTTCCGAATGCAGTAGCGCTCAACTCCACATCCTTCAATGCCGCTCGGATGATTGGCCCCGCGCTAGCCGGTCTGCTTATCGCGAAGGTCGGTACTGGTTGGGCGTTCCTGATCAACGGAATATCGTTCGCCGGCGTGCTGATTTCCATGTCTCTATTCCGTGTCTCAGAGCTACACCCGAATGTCCGGGCCCGCCGGACCGCGGGTGGATTCATGGAAGGCTTCCGCTATGTTTGGGGGCGCCGAGACCTCAGAGCCATCATGATCATGTTGTTTCTCATCGGCACGTTCGGATTGAACTTCCCGATCTTCATCTCAACGATGGCCGTTAAGGTATTTCACTCTGACGCGAAAGGATTTGGGCTACTTTCCTCCATCATGGCGGTTGGTACTATTTCGGGAGCTTTGCTCGCCGCTGGTCGGGACAAACCCCAATTCGGTTCCTTATTCATCGGCGCTGCTGTTTTCGGTATTGGATGCACACTCGCTGCGCTGTCTCCCGGCTATTGGTGGTTTGCCGGCTCTTTGGTGTTGATTGGTGTCGCCGCTTTGACGCTCACAAACACGACTAACAGCATGATGCAGCTCTCTGCCGAACCTGCAATGCGCGGGCGAGTCATGGCACTTCGTCTGGCTGTTGCACTCGGCGGTACCCCGATCGGCGCACCCATCGTCGGCTGGGTAGCCAATCACTTCGGCCCGCGCTGGGCGCTTGGAGTGGGCGCCGCATCGGGGTTTGCTGCTGCTATTGTGGCCGTTCGGATTCTGACGCAACGAACAGAGTCCATACCCGAAAACGAGCCACGTCCAATTTGAAGCGAAGTGCAGACGCCGCCTGAGGTCAGATCAGTAACGATAAGTCGGCTAGGCTTCGCAGCTTCCCGTAGGCTGTCAACTTGACGCAACGCATGACCCCTGAGCTGCGCCATGTCTCATCCGTTCCACGGCCTGCCGCGTTCTCGCTGAAACCTCGCGGGAACTGCTAAAGTAGCGGCTCGCAACAGAAAGCGCGAATCGGGCGTCTCGCTAGCTCAATCGGCCAAACGAAGTGAAATCGGGGACGCCCGCGTTTTCAGATAGTCGTCCCGATAGGCCCGGAAGTCGGCATCCAATGCAGATAGCGGAAGCATTCCGCCTTCAGTGACAACATCCGGATCGATGGTGCGAATCTTTGGTTGCAACCGGACGGTTGGTTTCGATTCATCTGGTTTTGATTCGACAAGCAAGAAATCGCGATACCGCAAAATGAGTTTCACGCTCGCGGCGACCGCCGGGTCTCGGGATTGGGATATCTTGTCCCACAATTGCTTGTCCCCTCCCCAGAGATCAGTCTCTGCTATCACTGAGCGATCGAAAGCCGTTTTCACAGCTCTCGCAGTCAACTCATACAGCAAGATTGCCGTTTTGTTCGACCAACTCGTTTGGTCCGCTTCCATGTATCGTAGCCGAAGAGCCGGGCAGCATCGAGTTCCCGCACAGCGTTCCCGCACAGCGTGCTGGCGCGTTTCCCGTTACTAATCGGGCCCGACCGGCGCAACCATCTTGATTTTCTACATTCGACTGCCCGCTCGGCAAATTCGTGCGGATTGCGACCGGACTGATCGACCCGCATTCCGCGGATCTGGTGAACTGAACCGCAGGGGACTTGCGGCGCGCTCGAAATATTTTGCATGCCGTCGTCAAATAGGCGTAAGATGAAGCTAGCTCCGTCCGGAGTCGCACGATTCGTGAGCGCCGAAGTCCTCGGCCGCTCCCCCAAAGCCGCATTACCTTCCGCCGCGGCTGGGATCTCGTGTACTTAAAGGAGCCTCAAGAAATGACCAGGAGAATTCGTGGGTATTCGCTGCTTTCAGCGGTTAGCCTAAGCTTCGTGTTGATCGTCTCAGTTGGACGGGGCCGTGCGCAGACTGCTCCGGCGCTTCCCAACATGGGCCAAAACCTTACGCCGCTAGGCACGCTCGTCTCGCTGAACCCCGGTCTGACGCAGAATCCACAGTGGACGGCCGACCATGCGGTATCGAGCGTGGTCAGTCCGCTTGGCAACGTCCTGCTGGTTCTGACCAGCGGATACAACCGGGTGTTTGACAACCCACTGATTGGGCAAGTGATGTCGGCGGCGTTCACCCCTGTCGATTCCACCGAACACGTGTTCGTCTACGACCTGACAACCACTACACCGAACCTGAAGCAGGTGCTGGCGGTGGCAAACACGTACAACGGCATTGTCTTCGATCCATCCGGACTAGCTTTTTATGTGGCCGGGGGCGCAAGCGACAACATCCACATCTTTACTCTGAGTGCGAGCACCGGACTTTGGGGCGAACCCGCTGGTTCACCCATTGCGCTTGGCCATGGCGGCTTGGGTCTGGGCATTAACGTGCTTCCTTGCGCCGCCGGGCTGGCCATATCCGCGGATGGCAGGACGCTGGTGGTGGCGAATTACGGCAACGACTCGATTACGGTGTTTAATGGTGGCTTTGGAGGCTTCACCCGCTGGTCAAAGGTATCGGAACTCGACCTGCGCCCCGGTAAGAGTAACGCCGCACAGTCAGGCGTGCCGGGGGGCGAATATCCATTTTGGGTGGCTATAAAGGGTACCGGGCTAAGTGCCACCGCGTATGTTTCCAGCATTCGCGATCGTGAAATCGACGTAGTGAGCCTGGGAACAATGCCCGCGGTTCTGGCCCGCATCCCGGTGAAGGGCCAGCCCAATAAAATGACGCTGAATAAGGCTCAGTCGTTCTTGTATATCGCCGACGACCAAGCGGATACCGTGGACGTAATCGACACCACCAAGAATGTGGTAGTGGAAAGCATCCCCGTAATCGGGCTGCCTCCCACGCTGGCGCAGTTCAAGTACAAGGGCGCGAATCCCAACAGCGTGACGCTTTCGCCGGATGAGACGCAGCTTTACGTGACGGATGGCAATCTGAACTGCGTCGCGGTGATTGCGCTGGGTGGCGCCAATACCAACGACCAGGTGGTTGGTCTGATTCCTACCGGTTGGTACCCGAACTCGGTCAGCCTGAACTGGTACCCCAATACAGCCACCTATGGTGCCAGTAACACGGTCAACATGTACGTGGTGAACGGGAAGTCACCCACGGGTCCGAATGCCGACTGGTGCTATGGAGCGAACGGGCCTGGGCCGCCCGCGCCGAATTGCATGACGTCGAACGAGTATACTCCGCAATTGACCAAGGCGACTTTAGAGACCTTTCCGATGCCAGGCTCGATGCAGCTTGTGACGCTAACCGCGCAGGTAATCGCAAACGACGGGCTGACCAACACCGAGAGTGCTAGCGATGCGGCGGTTATGGCCGCCGTCCATCAAGGCGTCCAGCATGTGATCTACATCCTCAAAGAGAATCGGACCTACGATCAGATTCTGGGTGACTTGACCAACGGCGCCGATGGCGATCCTTCGCTGACTGAGTTCGGAGCGGCTATCACGCCCAATGAACATAACCTGGCGCGCAATTTCGTTACGTTAGATCGCTTCCTGGCCAGCGCCGAAGTTAGCGTAGACGGCTGGGGGTGGTCCACTTCGGCTCAAGTCCCAGACCTGGTCCAAAAGGTGTGGCCGGTGGGTTACGCGTCCCGCGGCTTCAGCTTCGACTCCGAGGGTGCGAATCGCAATGTGAACGTCGGTATTCCAACCCTGCTCGGCCGCCAGAGAGCTAATATCTTCACTCCGTCGGATCCGGATCTGTTACCGGGCACGACCGATGTGTTTGCGCCGGATGGTCCGGACAACCAGATCAATACCGGCTATTTGTGGAACAACGCGCTGCGCGCGGGTCTCACGGTTCGCAACTATGGGTTTTTCATCGACATCGTTCGCTATAACACACCGATCAACGGCATCCCCGTGGCCCGCAATCCGTTCGCCACCGGGACTATACAGGCTTACCCCACCAATGCCGCCCTCACTCCGTACACAGATCTGTACTTCCGCGGCTTCGATAACGCATATTCCGATTTCTATCGTTACGCGGAGTGGGAGCGGGAATTCGACAGCACTTACGCCAGCGGAGGCCTGCCCGCATTAACCCTGGTTCGTTTCATGCACGATCACACCGGAAACTGGACGGCAGGACCAGGGGGCTTTCCGCCGGCGTCGATCGATGGTGTGAGTACGCCGGAACTGATGGTCGCCGACAACGATTACGCGGTGGGCAAGCTGATTCAGAAGATCTCTCAGAGTATATACGCCAACAACACTTTGATCTTCATTGTGGAAGACGACGCGCAGGATGGCGGCGATCATTACGATGCCCACCGCACGGTCGCGTTAGTGGCGGGCGCCTACGTAAAACGGGGAGCCATTGTCCACACGTCGTACAACACCATTAACTTCATCCGAACGATGGAAGAGGTTCTGGGGCTGTCGCCGATGAACCTGAACGACGCAATTGCGGCGCCCATGGCCGACATTTTTAACACGACGCCCAGCCCGTGGAGCTTTACGGCCGCACCTTCGGCGTATCTGTATAACACGCGACTGCTGCTGCCTCCTGCGCCGGTTGGCATGATCGTGCCCAAGCCAACTCACAACGCGAAGTACTGGGCGCGGGTGATGAAGGGTATGGACTTCTCGGACGCGGATCTGGTCGATCCCGTGGAGTTCAACCGCATTCTCTGGAAGGGCATGATGGGGAACAAGCCTTATCCGCCAGGCCTGGCCGGAGCGGAACGCCACGACAAGTCCGCCCCGAACCGGCAATCGTTGAAGCAAAAAGCACCGCAGTCGCTTGAGCAAGATCATTAGGCTCGGGGAACGCAAAGTGCACCTCGCATCCGGAGATGAGGCAGTCTCTGTTCGATTCCTTCAGCGCTTTGTTGAAGCGCCGACTTCTACCAGGCTGTGTCGAGAGGCTCCTGCCGGTTCTGCGGTCTGTCGGGCGCCGCCATCGCACTGTCCGAGAGGAGTCAATGCCGCTCGCTTGCCAGAGAACATCACGGCAATCTCGATGCAGTCGACCAGGTAAATCGCATCAAATAGATTTTAAAGACGACCCTTTGGTCAGCACAAGAGCCAACTGACCATGGAAGGCCAAATTCGTCCGTAAAAGGCGATCTGCGGCCGGACCGCGCATTCCATCGTCGTTCTCGTTGAGAGGCTTGGTCGCGACAGGTTCGGGTTTGGTCGGCTGGATAGGTACCGGGAAGTCGGTTAGGGCCATGTGATGGGCGGCGCTCCACGCGAAATTTTGATAGGTCCCTAGTGCGTTTCTCGTTCCCAATCGAGCTCCGCTCATCACAAGAACGCGCAACCTGCCAGAATCGGGTAAGGAGAGAATACCGGAAATGCTAGTGCGGAGCTCCCGCCGCGAGTTTCTTGCGAGTGCGGCTACAGTAGCGGCGGCGACTGCGATGGCCGTCGAGCCCGGGCGGGTGCTGGCCTACGCTGGCACCTACAGTGCTCCAGTGGGAGCCGAGGGCGCTCCTGGCCGGGGCCAAGGCATATACCTGTTCGAGATGAACCGCGCGACCGGCGCACTGGTGGAGCGCGCGGTGTTCCCCAACCCGGACAACCCGTCGTGCCTGGCGCTGAACATCTCCGGGACGCGACTCTATGCGGCTAACGAGACCGCGACTTACAAGGGCGGCCCCAGTGGCTCAGTAAGCGCGTACGAGATCGAGCGTCCCGGCGGACGGTTAAAGCTGATCAACACGGTAGCGTCGGAAGGCGCGGGCCCATGCCACTTGAGCCTGCACCAATCCGGCAAGTGGTTGTTCGTAGCGAATTACCACGGGGGGACTTCGGCAGTATTGCCGATCGGCGCGAACGGCGAACTCCGCACGGCGAGCGATGTGCAGCGCCACGACGGCGTCATCGGCCCTGGTCGCGCCGCCAGCGCGCCGCCGGGTAGCTTTGCCTGGAGCGGTCACGACCGCTCGCACTCGCACATGATCCTACCCGATCCCTCGGGCCGCTTCGTGCTGGCCGCAGATCTGGGGCTCGACCGGATCCTGATCTGGAAGTTTGATGCCGCCGCCGGGAAGCTCATCCCCAACGATCCCCCGTCAATCGCGGTGGCACCGGGCGATGGTCCACGGCACTTCGCCTTTCATCCGAACGGTCGAGTGCTCTACTCGCTCCAGGAGGAAGGTTCTACGCTGGTGACGTTCGATTACGACGCTGCTACCGGACATCTGAAGGCAAAGCAGACGGTTTCTTCGCTTCCGCCAGGCTTTGCCGGCAGCAACTACACCTCCGAAGTCGCGATCTCTCCAGATGCGCGCTTCGTCTATGCCGCAAACCGGTTGCACGATACGATTGCCTGGTTTTCCATCGCAGCCGACGGAACGCTGCGATTCGTCGGGGAAGCGCCCACGGGGGGCGACTATCCACGCTTTTTCACCTTCGATCCTTACGGGCGTTTCGTGTACTCCTGCAACCAGCGCGCGGATGCGATCGTGTCGTTCCGGGTAAACCGCAAGACTGGTGCGCTCATCCATACGGGCCAGTACACGCCTGTGGGAACGCCGTCCTTCTTGGCGTTTCTCGTGGAGCGGTAGAACCGCCAGGGGCCGTTCCTTAATTTCGCGCGCGGGATGGGCAAATAGAAATCGTCGGTCCGACTGAGCAGGAATTTCGGGTTCTGGTGGGGCAAAGCATGAGGAACGTAGACATGCGTACCCCCATGCGGCACATCAACGGAAGCCGACTACACGCTCATGTTGATCGCCGGACCCTGGCGCGTTCCTCGGTATCGATTCCCTCGGGGACTTCCTACAACCGACAGACCCGTTCCATCCGGTTCGCCCATAGCTGTTATGATTTACTCCCCTTCTCTCCCGAGCGATGAGGATCGCTACCCGATCTGGATCTCGAATGAGTACGACACCCCTTGGAACGCGAGCCGAACCGTGACGGGTGCAGCCAAGTTCTGCCCGAAAGGAAGTCCTTAGTCGCGACATTCCCTTTTGAGGTGCAACTTATGATGCGATATAGCCTGCAACTGGCCACTCTCATGGCGGCCCAACTTGTCCTATCCGCGCAGTCTCCCTGTAATACAACGCATCTGACAATCTTCGACGCTAATCTTGCCGAGTTTCTTGAGGAGCGCACTATCGATCTGCAAAGCGGACCCAATTCCGTCGATTGGCGCAGCCTCATGCCCCAGACTCTTATTCGCACGATCCGTGTCACAGCAGGGGACGGGATCAGCGTTATCCGCCAAGACATCACTTACGAAGGCCCCGAGGTGCGCACCCAGAAATCGCCCGTACTCCACCTCGTTCCTCAGAACACCGCAGGCCCTGGTCCGCGCAAAGTGCAGATCGACTATCTGGCCCCAGGGTTGAGTTGGAAAGCCGACTACGCTTTGCTGCTGGACTCGCCCGGCGCAAACGGAGCACCCGGGGAAATGCGACTCGACGGATGGCTCACTGTTCAGAACGACACCGGGGCCGATATCTGCGCGGCCGCTGTCGATCTGGTAGCCGGCGAAGTGCAACTGCTCTTCCCTGGTGCGGGGACGCCGCGCTCGTTCACCGCCAACTCCCAGGTCTACACTGCCAATGCCGTTGGCGCCGTCGACGCGGACGCTTTAGCCCAAGTCGCCAGTATGAGTGTGTTCAGCCGCGTCCAACTCGGTCGCAACATCTCCATGGCTGCGAACGCGGTTATCGGCCGCTTTCCTCTCTTCCAGCACCTCAAGCTTCCAGTCGAAGAGCTTAACATTTTCGAGAACCAGGCCGCCGCGCAGACGCTAGGCCGAGGGGGCTTCATGTTGGCGCCGCGTAGTCTCGAAGTCCGGCTCGTCGCCCGTAATCGGTTCAAGTCACCCCTGCCTGGCGGCGTGGTCACAATCTATTCGCAGGATGATGGGATCCCGCAAGTCGTCGGCCAGGATGAGATCCCGCTGACGCCAGTTGCCGGAGATTTCAGCCTCACTCAAGGCCGCTCCAACTTGCTCCAAGGGACCCGTCGCGTTGTCGACCGCAAAACGGTCCCGGACCCGTCCGCTCCAAACGGAAACAAACTGGTGACTCAAGTGGAGACAGTCATTACCAACCACGGCGCCAGAGCCGTCACCGCGCTTGTTCGCGAGGCGGTGGAAACTTATGGCCGCGAGTGGACCGTTATTGAAAGCACGCATCCACACCAAAAGCTGGGTGCCCGTATGATGGAGTTCCGTCTCCCTGTCCCAGCCAACGCCAGGGTGAGCCTGGTGTACACAGTGGAAAGCCGTTAGCACGGCGATGCGGCATTTTCGTCGTCGAACATGGGGCTGGGGGAGAGTTTGGCGAGCTACTGGGAAGTCGGCTTCGGGACGGGAATGAGCTGGGCCCACGTACCCGTCTGCTCGCCGCAGTCCTGCGCCCCGTGATAGCATGCACGTTCGGAGTCATTACCTTATGAAGCGATGTTTCTCAGCGGTGGCGGTAGCACTGATGGTTTCGCTTTCCTCGTTCGCCCAATCCAAACAGAAGATCTTCCACTTGGCGATCGGAGATCCGGAACGGCGCACGCGCGACGCCCGCGTGCTGCTGGACGGGATCACGGACTCGGACAAGGACGAAGTGTTCTCCGTCAACCAGCTTGCCGCCCGCCTGCACGACACGCGGCTGCTGCTGGTCGGTGAATCGCACACGACGGCGGACTTTCATCGAGTGCAACTACGCGTGATCCGAGCTCTTCATGAAGCTGGGCGGAAGGTGATGATCGGTCTCGAAATGTTTCCGTACACAGAGCAGAGGTCGCTCGACAACTGGCGGGACGGGTTGCTGACCGAAACGGGCTTCCTCACGCTGGCGCGCTGGTACGAATTCTGGGGTTATCGCTGGGACTACTATCGCGACATTTTTCTCTACGCTCGTGATAATCGAATTCCGATGTACGGCGTGAATACGCCGCGCAACGTGGTGACGGCTGTTCGTCAGAAGGGAATCGACAACCTCTCGGACAGCGAAAGACAGCACGTGCCGCCCCAGATCGATGTCGACAGCGCGGATCACCTGGTGTTTTTCCAGGCCTCCTTTGACGAAGACGACTCGATGCACGGCCACATGCCCGAATCCATGTTAAAGAGCATGCAGGCTGCACAAGCCACTTGGGACGCCAGCATGGGCTACAACAGCGTGAAGGTTCTGAAAGGTGCCCCTCCCGATTCAATTCTGGTGGTGCTCGTGGGCAGCGGGCACGTGGCTTATGGCGTGGGGATCGAGCATCAGGCCAGGCAGTGGTTCGACGGCAAGATAACCACGCTGATCCCGGTGCCCGTACAGGACTCCGAGGACAAGCCGGTGGCGAGCGTCAAAGCCTCTTACGCGAATTTCGTCTGGGGCATTCCGTATGAGCGCGACTCGCTCTATCCGTCGCTTGGTTTCTCCACAACCGAAACCGCCGGGCCGCGAAAGATCATCGCGATTGAGAAGGATTCGATTGCCGCCCAGAGCGGGTTCCAGGTGAATGACCAGGTACTTTCGCTCGACGGCATCGCGGCGCCGGACCGCGAAACCTGGAACCGCCTGATGGCCACCAAGAGCTGGGGCGATTCCGTGGTAGTGGCGGTTAAGCGCGGCGATGCCGAGGTCAGAATCAATGTGGAACTCCGCCGGAAGCTGAAGGAACAGCGGTAACAGCCTAGATCATGGCTGCACGAGAGTGACAAATGAGCGGAAGACCGGATTCCAAGCTGCCACGTACAGCCTGGGAAATCGACCGTAAATGCCTGGCCGGTCTTGGCCGCGTTCTACGATGATCTGGAGGCGCGGCATCACCACTGGTTCCATCAGTACCGAAAAGTCGGCTAGGGCCATGTGATGGGCGGCGCTCGACGCGAGATTTTGATAGGTCCCTACGCGTTTATCGGTCTTAATCCATCCCATCGATTGCAGGCGGGCCGGCCACGCGGCACCCAGCTAAATCGGCGTCTAGTCCGCCATTCCATGTTAGGTAGAAACGCTTGGCATGATTGACGACGTCGGACACCGGATGGACGACGACATCGAATTTCACATCGGCCATCCCAGCTCGAGATTCGAGTTGCTTGTTCAGTGCTCACCTATGCCCGTAATCCGTGAAGACGTAATCTCTCGTCTTCACGCTCGTGTGGCACGCGAACCCGACACTTGGCGTCGTTCCCCTGCGGCGGCTTACCGGCCAAGGTGCCGGGCGTGAACGTATCGGATGCAGCGTCATAGTCGAACACGCCGTATCCCCACCCGCCGCTGTCCGCGAACCTCTTGCTGTCCTTCACCATGAAGTCCATGTCATGCTGGGTACCTGGCACCGTCGCCGCGGGGAAACGTCTCCATCTTTTTCGGGCTCCAATGGATCTTCGCCAGCTTGGCGCCGTCGGGGAAAGGCTTGCCGTTGCCGGGAACGCCGGCCAAGTAGGCCTTGATCATCACAGGATTAGCAAGGATCGCAGCAATAAGGCTCCCGTCCTGACTGATGGAGACAACCTGCCAGGCCTCGTATCCTCTGAACTCAGAGAACGCGAGCCCGTTCGGCACTTTCACGGCGTACTTATCCTGGGCAGCCATCGCCAGCGCCGCCAGAACTGAGAGAAATACTCCAACAAATACGACCACCCCGATACTTCTGCGCTTCATGCCTAATCTCCTCTGTTGAACCTATGCTCACTGCGTTACTTATGGCGTGAATCATCACGTCATACCTGTTTCATTGCGGCAGCTCTTTGCCGGCCTGCTCCGCCACCATGTACGCGGCATACCACTCGGGCCAGTTCTCGTCGCGCTGCCCGGTGCGCTTCTAGTGCTCGCCGTGGGCCGCCTCCGCACGCCGGAGCGCGCTCGCCAGATCGTTCGCCGAAGCGAACGAAGTCTCGCCGGAATCGATACGCCCAGCGAGGCGGGTTGTGACCTCCTGCAACAGCCACTTGTTGCCGTCCGGGTCGCTAAACGTAGCATAGGAGCCGTAGCTGACATGCTCCGGCGCGGGCCCGCTGAGCCGGCCACTCGTGCCGTCTGGCTGGAACTGCCCGCCCGGCGTTCCGGCGTGAAACACCTCGCTGATATTGACGCCGCGAGCGACGAGTTCGCCGCGCGCCGCCTCGATGTCGGACACGATGAGGTAAAGGCCCTGGGCAGAGCCGGGCGCGGCTGATGTGATGTTTGTGCCGAATTGAACCGAGCAACCCGAGCCCGGAGGCGTGAACTGGACGACGCGGAAGCCGTTATCGAAGGGGAAGTCGGCATCGAGCCTCCACCCAAGGTTTGCGTAGAACTGCTTCGCCAGCGCCTCGAGCTTCATGTCGATTCTCGCGGCTCTCGTGACAACCTCGACACCGGTTGCTACTTCTTCCAAGACTTGTCCGCCAACCTGGATTCTGGCGTTATGCGATTGAAGTGAAACCGTTTGTGAAGCGCTCGGCGCGCGCGATATCGTTTCCAAGCTGTCGAAACGCAGTCTCGAAGTGACACTTGAATACCCTGAAGTGCTGAGCGATTGCTCCCTAGTGGGCTGTCTGCTCTGAATCTTTACTAGCGCCGTGCGTGCGCTACGCGCGTGGCG
>PMOK01000282.1:0-26397 GCA_003162425.1 Bryobacterales bacterium
CCCTGGACCCGCTGCCTCAAGCACTGACAAATACCAGCAGCAAACCGACGTGGGCGTCGGCCGCGGACCAGGGGGTCCGCCCCACTTTGCATTCGTCCATCCGAGAACGAAGTGTGTTTTCGACGGTGCGTGCGCCACGGGAGATCGAACAACCGCTTACCAAGTTGGGGCCGGCGTCTTTGCCGCCTCCTCTCTCTCGCGTCTGAGCCGACATGTTGATTGGCTTTCGGCGCCAAAATCGCCCTCAAGTTTTCACGCCGTTCCGCCGATCTACCAATTGAGCCTCATAGCCTTAAAAGGAGTCTCCCATGGGTACCTTCTCCCGATCCTGGGATTTGATTTGGGAAAGCTTTCATGTCATTCGCAAAGATAAAAAACTCATCGTTTTCCCCATCCTGAGTGGTCTCTCGGTGTTGGCGGTTGCGGCGCTCTACTTCATTCCTCTTTTCCAACTTGGCATCGTACAGCAGTACAAGGCACAGCATCATGTCGACCCCAGCACCTACGCCTGGATGTTTCTTTGGTATTGCACCAACTACTTCGTCATCGTTTTCTTTAGCTGCGCACTGGCGGCTTGCGCGCAGATCCGTTTCTCTGGTGGAGCGCCAACGCTCGGAGCGGGGATGAGTCAAGCGGCAGCGAAACTCCCTGCCATTATGATGTGGGCGGTAGTGGCGAGTACTGTGGGTCTGATCATCCGCATCATTGAAGACCGCTCGAAAGCGGCCGGCAAGATCTTCGCCTCCCTGGTCGGCGTGGCCTGGGCGGTCACAACCTACCTCATGGTTCCCGTGCTGGTCTTCGAGGAAGCGGGAGTCTTCGGCTCCATCAAACGGTCCTGCCAGCTTCTGCGCAAGACCTGGGGCGAGCAGATTGGCGCCAACATCGGTTTTGGCCTGCCTTTCCTGGTGCTCGCCATTCCAGGCATCCTATTAATTCTGGGAGCACGTCATCAGCCGGTGGCGCTCGCGCTCGCACTGCTTTATTTCCTGATGCTGGGCGCTTTAATGAGCGCAGTGAAAGGAATCTTCGCAGTGGCCTTGTATCGGTACGCCACTCAGGGCGAAGCGCCGGCAGGTTTTTCAAAGGTTAATCTGAACGGCGCTTTTGTGGATTTGTCTAACGGAGAGTAGTTGTTTTTCCGAAACGCTGTGCCATTCCTGCTTTTATGACACACTGTTAGAACCCATGGAGTCGCACCGCTCTTGGTTGCTGGCTAATCTTGCACTGATTGCATCGATTTTGGCGAGTCCGGTGCTTGCGTCCGATGCCTGGACGCTTCCTTTGTTTTCGACCGGCCCTGCCGAAGTGTACGATGAGGCGCAGAAGTTCAAAGCGCCATCGGATGCAGAACTATATCTGATCGACCTGAACATTACGGTTCATATCGATGACCAAGGTCGAGTTTCGCGAACCAGGCGTGGAGTCTGGCGGGTACTTACTGACGTTGGCGCTAAACAGCTCGCCAACTGGTTCGAGCCATGGCCAACCTGGCGGGAGCAAAAGCCCGTTCTTCAACTTCGCGTCATTACATCGGACAAACAAGCACATCGCCTGGATCCAACTACGGTAACGGTTGCCGGACTGCCTGGAGTTAACGAAGTATATAGCGATGTTCAAGTGTTGCAGGCTCCGCTTCCGGCCATCGGTGCGAATTCCGTAGTGGAATTCGAAGTTGTGAGTGGCGATCGGGAGATCGTAATTCCCGGCCAACGATTCGACCGCGTGGCTCTTTTAATACCGGGCGCCCTGCACCATCTTGCGGTTCAGTTGGACGCCACCAAGAAACTGAGTGCGATCCCTCGTGGTTTTGAAAAGATCGATCGCAAAGAATCGCGCGAAGGGGAGACGCAGTCGGTTCGCTTTGAGGCCTGGGACATCAAGCGGGCAGAACACCAGGAATTGCTGCCACCGGAGTTTCCCGCCGCGCCGGAGATCATTTTCTCCACTGCGGTGTCCTGGCAGGATGTGGCGCGCTGGTACCACGAGGTCACCGAGCCCCTTCTGGGAGCAGATCCATCCACGGACGAATCAACCCAGCCGGAGCGCATTCAGAGGATTGCCGCCATTCTGGCGGATGTCCAGAAAAACGTCCGGTACACGGGCTTGGAACTCGGTCTTTCCGCCTTCGTGCCCCACTCGCCGGAGGAAACCTGGAAGCGTGGTTATGGCGACTGCAAAGACAAAGCCGCACTCCTGGTCAGCCGATTGCGGAAAGAAGGGATACCGGCCAAGCTGGCGCTGTTAACACCGTATCCGTCGCCGGAGGTTGTCTCGGAATTGCCCGGATTGGAAGCTTTTAATCACGTAATCGTCTACGTTCCGGGAAAGCGGCCGCTGTGGATTGATCCAACGTCGCAGTATAGCCCGGCTACTCGGCTTCCTCTGGGCGACCAGGGGCGGAACGCGCTCATCGTCGATCCGGTTTCCACCGCTTTGGTTCGAACACCGGAAAACGCAGCATCAGAGAACCGGCTAGACGAAGAAATCACCGTTAAGATCCAACCGCAAGGAAAGGCGGACGTAGATACCGTCGAGACATACGCCGGATGTACGGAGGAATTTGCGAGAACCATCTTTGGCTCGATATTTGCTTCCCCCGACTTGAAGAACAAGCTCGAAGAGCAGCTAAAGAGCAAACTTCGCTTCGAGAGTGTGGCCGGTTTGGATTCCAGCCCGGCCGCCGAAGTAGGCCAGTCATTCCAGATCAAATACTCCGGCCACGGCTGGGAACTTGGAACCACGCAAGTGGAGACTGCTGATGTTTACCTGCCTCTGGATCGGGAATTATTCGGCACGCTGAATCTATTGCCGGCCATGGATGCCGCTAAGGACAAGACGGAGAGGAAGGTCGCGCGCACTGAAGACTATTACCTTCCTGCGGCATTCGATGGGGAAGGCCGGTACGTGGTTCTGCCTCCCGCCGGGTTTCGATTAAAGCACCCGCCGGAGCTCGCAAAGATCGATTTTGGCCCAGTTAAGCTGAGTTTTACAACCTCCGTGCGTCCCGACAATGCGGTGATTGTGAAGTACACGCTATCGAGCGATCGCCGCCGCTATTCGGTGGCGGAAGCCGCGCAGATCTCAGCCGGAATGAAGAAGCTCAATGCTCTGCCGTCCCTGCATCTTGAGTTCGTTGACCAGGTCCACGAACTGCTCGCGAGCGGGAAAGAGAAAGAAGCGCTTCGGTTGGCCCGTGAACGCGTGACTGCGGAACCCGAGAGCGCGGGCGCGCTGGTACGTCTGGCCGCTACGCTTTCCGCAGTAGGCGCGAATCTTCTAGCGATCGAAACCTGCCGCAAAGCCACTACGCTGGATCCGAAGTCCGCCGCCGCATTCGCCGAGCTTGCGGATCTCTATACCAGGGATGAAGTCGGCCGGCCATTTCATCTGGGTATGCGGTACTACGATGGGATCGAAGCGCTTCAGCATGCCATTGAGCTGGATCCAAAGGACGCCAAGCTGAAGTTGAAACTGGCTAACGTGTACGAGTATGATGCCAAGGGTGTGCGCTTTTCGAAACAGGCGAATCTCGCGGAAGCGATCGCCGCGTTTCGCAAAATCGAGGCCGACCTGCCGAAGTTAAAGTCGGTGGCAGCATTGCCTGAGGCATTGCTCTATGACCGTCAATATTCAGATGTAAAGAAGTTCTATGAAGACGAGACGAATGACGCGCCGCTGAGCTATCGGTTGGCGGCGCTGGCTGTTACAGATGGCGCGGAAGCCGCCCAGAAAGTATTTGACGCGGCCGGCGTGGATGCATCGCGTCAATCCCAATTCACTTCCGCGGCACAGTATTTGATCTTCCTGCATGAGTATTCCGCGGCCGGGCAATTACTCCGCGCCGCAATGCAGGATGAGAATGAAAGCGCACGCGCGGAGATCGCCATGCTTCAGAAGACTCGGCGGCGCGAGGATGCCCAATTCTCGAAAGAACCGCCTATAGCGCTGGCGCAACACTTGATTTATGCCCTGCTCGATCCGGATGACGAAGAGAGTTGGAAGCAGTTGTTTGTTCCGGAGTGGCGGGACCTGGTAGTCCGCACCGAACGCAATGACATTTTGAACGTGCTGCGCGCCTGGCGGGTCGTAGGGAGAGCTTCTGTGGGATGGGTGACGACGGCCGACCTGGCAGTGAGCAATGCACAATTTGTCAGCGAGGGGTCGGATGAAACCGGCTACCGCGTGCGCATTCCTGATGCAACCAATAATGGCGCAATGAAGACCGTCGCCTGGATCGTCAAGCGAGAGCAGGGTTATCAGGTGCTCGGACTCGGCGTCAGCCGTTCTCCGGCTGGCGGAGAAGCGCTTAAAGCCGCGCAAAAGGGAGATCTCAAGTCCGCCAAGCAATGGCTGGACTGGTTGCGCGAGGAACAAACCGTTCCTACCGGGACGGACCCGCTGGCCGGGTGGGCTTTCCTAAAACTTTGGCCGGTTCTCAAGGCCGGCGCCGCCGAAATGATCAACGCTGCCGCCAGCCTGGTAGTTCGAGGTAAGTACTTCGAAACCGCACTTCCGGTTCTACTCGATGCCGAAAAGAATTCGACAGCCGGCGCATACCAAGATGCGATCGATCTGGCGATCATCCATGGCTACAACATCCACCAGCAGTGGGGCAACGCTCGTTCCGAAGCGAAGCAACTGCTGGAAGATTTCCCCGACTCCGAGGTGGGTGTCGACACGCTATTGGGCGCGCTGATGAACTCCGGCGACCTTAGCGGCGCCCGGAAATTTGTCGAAGACCGGCTATCGAAAGACCCTATGTCCGCGGCCAATCTCCGTGCGCAATACGGGTTGTCGCAGCGGCAGGAGGATTACGAGAGCGCCGTGGACGCGATGCGAAAGGTGACCCACACGGCAAAGGTTACGGCCACCGACTGGAATAATCTCGCATGGGTCAGCCTATTTGCGAACGACACCGGAACGGCTGTGCTGGAGGCGGCGAGCACGGCCAATCGGCTAACCCAGGGCCGGAATGCCGCTGACCTGCATACGCTCGGCTGCGTGAAAGCTCTACAAGGAGACACCGCCGGCGCGCGCAAGGCGCTTTATCAATATATAGATCTGAGCGGGACCTTGAATGACGCTGGCAGGATGCTACTAGGCCTGATCACTGAGCAACTGGGTCTACCGGATGTTGCGCGTGAGAATTATGAAAAGCTGACGCGGCCAAAATTCGGCGTCGGCGGCAGTTCGTATGCACTGGCGCAAAAGCGGCTTGCCGCGATGAAAGCCGCAACGCCGTAAGGGCGATCTTCGCGCCTAAAGGGGCTGAGTACTCTGTCCGATATGTAGACGAAAGGTCTCTTCCTGCATGTCGACCAACCTGTCCCCGCTGAGTCAGCAGCTGCCGCAAAGAGCATCACTCAAGGCGCCCTTAATCCTGCTAGCGCTCATGTTCGTTGCGACCGTTGCAGGACTAATATGGATGGGCTATCGGACACGATCCACCAGTCCGGTCTTTCACCAGACCAAAAACGGCTGGCAGCAACTGCCCCCGCCCGCCGGTTTTCCCGAAAAGCTTCGCGTGTCCGCTAAAGGGACGGTCTGGGTACTCACGTGGAGCGGGACGAGGCTACGCTATTGGGATGGATCCAGATGGCGATCCGTCAAAGTGACGGACACGAAGAGCAGTTCCATCGACGGCAATTTCGCTTTGGATGGCGAGCAGGTTTGGGCGCCGACGGGACAGGGCGTTCTGCACTGGGACGGCCAGCACTGGAATACCTACAGCGAGGTGATCCCGGGTCAGGGCGCATCCACGGTTGCCGGTGACGGCCAGGTTTGGATGGTGGACCGCAGCGGAAAACTTTTCCATTTCGTAAATGGCAAATGGGCCAGCCAGAAGCTGGTACTGCCTGGAATGGCTGCCCAACAGAGCCCGGAAGACCAAGGGCCTCAGCTCGCCCGCACTGCTGACGGCACGGTGTGGTTGGTATCGCAGAGAGTCTGGCGGCTGTCTGGCGATTTCAGGATACCCGTGATCTCGGATGGCAAGCTTCTCGACAATGTGACTTTGCTCGGCGCCGCGGGCAATCGACTGTGGCTGTCGGAGACCTCCGGGATCCGTGCGGTCTCCGTCGACGGAAGCAGCCAATCGTATACTGCGACCGAGACCGGAATTCCAGACGACGGGGCGCTTTACGACGTCGCCTCTGACGGACGGCTCACTTGGTTTGCAACCGGGACAGGCCTGGTGGAATTCGACGGTGCGCACTGGCGGCAAATTCCGCGTCCCAGCGAGCGCGTACCGGGCATACAAGCCATCGCCGCCGCGCCAGATGGAACACTGTGGGCGATTGGCATGACTCCCGGTGGTTCATTTCGAAACCGCTATCTGTCCTATCTCGCGTTTCTGCCGGGGCTCGGGATATTGGGAGGCTGGCTTTGGCTCCTTCAGCGCGCTCGCCGCCGGCAGCTTCAAGATCACCAGCGCGTCGCGCAGGCCGTGCAGCATGCCACCGGTGAGGTCCCTGTCGAACTCGAGATAGGACAACGCCAACTGGCCAGTTCAGGTTGGATCTGGGCCATCTATATTTTCGGAGGCAGTGCGGCATTTTATTTCCTCCGCAAGATATGGCCCCAGGCGCCGTATTGGATGATCCCGGTTTTGATCATCGCGTTCCACTTGGTCATTACGTTCCAACAATCGCTGGTGAAGCGGAAGCCCCAAGCATGGGACCCGATCGGTCCCGGCGCGCCGTCTCAATACGACTGGGGGAAGACGCTGAAATCCGCCGGTGGCGCTGTCTTCTTCATTCTCATTCTCAATGCAGACCGTTTCCCGGCGTTGAGGTACCTGCGTGGCTATATGTTTTGGGCTGCCCTGGCTGTTGTGATTGGGTACAAATCGCTGGCGTTGCGCCTGATGAATCAGGCCATACGGCGGGCTGATTACGATGGCGCGCTCAAAATCAATCGTTGGTTCCATTTCTACAATCCGTCGGGTTCGGAAGCGATGCGAATGTCCGGTCATATCCTGTTGGGTGCTGGGCGCTATCGCGAGGCCGAGGATGCGCTACGGCGTTCATTCACCAGTTCGCATGCCGCGGCAACCTACGGCATGGCTCTGGAATATCTCGGCGATTCTCTAATGGAACAGGGCCGCTACGATGAAGCGCAACGCAGTTTCGAAGCCGCTCTGCACACGTTCACCTGGCTGCGCCGCCCTTACCGTGGCATGGCTGAGATGTTGCTGCGTCAAGGCAAGGACCCTCAAAAGGCGCTGCAATATGTCGAGAGCATCATTGATTTCGCCGGACTATCCCGGCTACAGATTAAGAACAACGGCCGGCCACAAGACGATTATTGGGCGCTCAAGGCCTGGGCGCTGGCCAGCATCGGCCGGTCGTCTGAAGTCGCGGCCGCGATTGAGAACGCGCTGAAGGCCACCAGTCCGAAATGCCTGCCGGACCTCGCGACCACTCATTACCGCGCCGGCATGGCGATGCAAGCGCTGGGCAACGTATCGGAAGCGAAGGAGCATTTTCGTCGGGCGGTAGAGTTCGATCCTAACGGCAGGCGCGGAACACTCGCCAGCGCCGCGCTCAAAGAAAGCAACGTTTGGCGCGCTCCCGTGACGGAGCCCCAAGTGTTAGCGCGGAGCTGATCGTCTGGTCCCCTCCCTCACGGTCGGGGCTACAATCCGGCCAATGGATCAGGACGAACGTGCGGGGATGTAGCCCCGCGCGTAAGCAAGGGGACCGGACCGCCAGGTAGAATCAAGGCTTCATGCCTGTTGGGTGTCCGGATCTCCGCGCCATTCGCGAAGCGCGTCAAGCCATCGCGGGGTCGGCCATCCGCACGCCGCTGGTGCGCCTCAATGCACCGGAAATCCAAGCCGAAATCCACCTCAAGCTCGAGAACCTGCAACCCATCGGCTCGTTCAAAATCCGTGGCGCGGCGAATGCCATGGCGCACATGTCCGCGGACGATCTTCGAAAGGGCGTCGTCACGGCATCGGCGGGGAACATGGCGCAAGGAGTGGCTTGGCGGGCGCGCGAGCTCAACATTCCATGCACCGTGATCGCGCCGGAATCTGCGCCCGAAACCAAGATTCGCGCCATCGAACGGCTGGGCGCGCGAATCCTCAAAGTCCCCTACGATGCCTGGTGGCGCGCCTTCGAGGAACGATGCTATCCCGGCGTCGAGGGCGCCTTCATCCACGCCTTCGACGATCCGAATGTCATGGCCGGAAACGGAACCATAGGGCTTGAGATTTTGGAAGACTTGGCCGAAGTGGAAATGGTCGTGATTCCATGGGGTGGTGGGGGCTTGGCCTGCGGAATCGCGTCGGCTATCCGCGAGTTGAAGCCGGCTACCAAGATCTTCGCGGCTGAAGTAGCCACCGCCGCGCCGCTCACAGCATCGTGGCAGGCTGGGTCGCCGCAGATCATCGAACCGCAACGATCGTTCGTGGATGGCATAGGCGGTAAATCAGTGTTTCCACAGATGTTTGAGCGCGCACGGCGACTGCTGGACGGCGTATTGGTGGCCGAGGTGGAACAAGTCGCCTCCGCGCTCTGCCTGATGGCCGAGCGCAACCGGATCATCGCCGAAGGGGCAGGCGCAACGCCTGTCGCCTGTGTTCTGGGGCATGCGAAATCCAAGATTGTCTGCATCGTGTCGGGCGGGAACATCGACCTCACAAAATTAGCGGAAATTTTCGGAACAAAATGAAGACCTGTTCGTCTGTACCTTGAAGAAGGGGGCCGTATGACGGCTAAGATAGGTGGCGTGTTGCTGGTTGCGATGCTTGCGGCGGGCTGCGCCTTTGCGTACGTGAATGAGGATTGCGACTGGCGGGACCGCTCCGAAGCCCGCGAAATTGCCCGCGAAGCTCGCGAGCATGCCCGTGAAATCGCCAGGCAAGCGCGGGACCAGGCACGAGAACAGGCGCGGGAAGCCCGCGAGCTTTCGCGCGCCAGCCGCGACGTCCAGCGCGAAGCCGCCCGCACTGCACGCGAGAGCGCGCGTGAGGCATCCCGTGAGCTCCGCGACGCCATTCGCGAATCGGTTCGCGCCGAACGCGAGGCTCTGCGCGAAATGCGGCGGGAGCTGCGGAGCGATTGGGGTCCGGTTTACTAAGCAGCGCAGGACAAGCCTCCGGCTTGTCAGCTGGGCAAGCCGGAGGCTTGCCCTACGGAGCGCGCTGGTACATGACCTTACCGCCGACAATCGTATAGTCCACCTGCGCTTTGGGAATCTCGTCTTCCGGAATCGTCAGGATATCTTTTGATAGCACCGTGACGTCCGCCAGTTTACCGGGCGCGAGCGAACCCTTGCTCGATTCCTCAAACGCCGAGTAAGCATTGTTCACCGTGTACGACCGCAGCGCCTCCTCCCGGCTCATCCGCTGATCCGGGAAAAACACTGATCCGTCCTTTAACTTCCGGCTCACCGAGGCGTAGAAGCAGGCGATCGGGTCCACATCTTCCACCGGCGTGTCGGTTCCATTAGTCACCAGCGCGCCCGACTTCATGAGGCTCTGCCAAACATAGGCTCCTTCTTCGGCGCGCTTGGGCCCCAACCGCAAAATGACGAATGGCGCATCGGACGTGCAGTGGATGCCTTGCATGGACGCGATCACACCCAACTCCGCGAAGCGCGGAATGTCGGCTGGATCGATATGTTGCGCATGCTCGATGCGCCATCGCAAGGCTTTCTTATCCGGATGTTCCTTGAAGACCGCTTGGTAAATGTTCAGAACTTCGCGGTTTGCGCGATCGCCGATGGCGTGGACACAGAGCTGATAGCCGTTGGCAATGGCTAGCTCCGCTGTCTTCCGGATATCGGCCGGATCTTCCGTGGCGAGTCCCGAGCTGTTCGGCGTTCCAGGCGGAAGATCGGAGTAAGGCTCCAGCATCCACGCGCCGCGCGACCCAAGCGCGCCATCCATCATGCGCTTGATGGCCCGAACGGTGAAGTGATCGTCGCCTGCGCCGATGGTGTAATACTTGCTGAGATTCGGAGCGAGGATAGCGTTGCTGGTTCGAAGCATCACCCAGAGGCGCAGGCCCAGCTTGTGCTCCTCCGCCAAGCTCTTCAACAAATCCACGGTGGGAAGCGGAGAGCCGGCATCCTGAAAAGTGGTGATGCCTTTCGAAAGGCATTCGCGCGCGGCTAGATCCACCTGTTGACGCGCTTCCGCGGCGAGTTCAGCGAGCGGCAGGTGCTCCCGATAGGACGTCAGCGCGCGCCCGATGAGACCCTGTGCCTGCTCGTTGAACAATCCGGTGGGGTTGCCTTGCGGGTCCTTCAAAATCTCGCCGCCGGATGGATTGGGGGTGTTCTTGTCGACGCCCGCCAGCCGCATCGCTTCCGCGTTCGCAAATCCTGCGTGACCGCTGGCGTGGGTCAGCCAAACCGGATTGTTGGGAGAAACTTTGCTGAGCGCCTCATGCAGAGGGAATCCCTGCACGTTGGGAGAAGGCGGCGGATCCCATTTGGCTTGATGCCAGCCGCGTCCGATAATCCAGGTTCCGGGCTTGGCTTCGCGCGCGGCTGCGGCCACCATGGCAACAATCTGATCCCAATTCTTCACGTCGCGCAGATTGAGCGACATCTTCGAAGCGCCAAGGCTGGTGAAATGCCCGTGTCCTTCGATGAATCCGGGAACGGCCAGGCGTCCTGAGAGGTCGATGACCTTGGTGGAAGATCCGATGTAGGCTAGCACCTGCTGATTCGTTCCCACCGCGACAATCTTGCCGCCACGCGCCGCCAGCGCCTGCACTTCGGGCACACTCGATTCCATGGTGACGATCTTGCCGTTGCGTATCACGAGGTCGGCGGGCTGGGCCTGGAGGGCGGCCACGCTCAGGGCGACTAAGAGGGACGAACGAATCACGCACGTAATTATCGCAAAAGGAGCAGATCGCCACACTCTGCTACCGTACAAGTTCCGGATGATCTCCTTCTCGAATATCAACAAGCAGTACGGCAAACAGTTAATCTTCGTCGATGCTTCCTTTCAATTGAATCCTGGCGAAAAGGTCGGATTGGTCGGTCCTAACGGTGCTGGCAAGACCACGCTGTTCCGCATGGTGGTGGGCGAGGAAGCTCCCGACGAGGGCGATGTCTCGGTCCCGAAACGACTGACGATCGGATATTTCCGCCAGGACGAAGAGGAGATGCAGGGCCGGTCCGTGCTGGACGAAGCCATCGCCGGCAGTGGGCGCGCCGGCGATCTGCATCATGAGCTCGAAGCACTGCACCGAGCCATGGAAGATCCCGAACGCGCCCACGATATGGACCGCATTCTCGCGCGCTTCGGCGAAGTCCAGGAGGAATACGAGCATCTCGGCGGTTATTCACTCGAAGCGCAAGCGCGCGAGGTGCTGCACGGGCTGGGCTTCAAAGATGACCAGATTGATGGCGACATTGGAGCTCTGTCCGGCGGTTGGAAAATGCGCGTCGCTCTGGCGCGGGTGCTGCTCGGCCGGCCGGACGTGCTGTTGATGGATGAACCGACCAATCATCTTGATATCGAATCGATCATCTGGCTGGAGCAGTTTCTCAAGACATTCCAGGGCGCGCTTCTGATGACATCGCACGACCGCGAGTTTATGAACCGCATCGTCTCGAAAATCGCCGAAATCGATGCCGGTGAGATCATCACCTACTCGGGCAATTACGATTTTTATGAGCGGGAGCGCGCCATCCGCGAGACCAATCAACAAGCCGCATTCGCGCGGCAGCAATCCATGCTGGCCAAGGAGCAGCGCTTTATCGATCGCTTCCGGACGCACGCGGCCAAGGCAGCGCAAGTGCAAAGCCGCATCAAAGCGCTAGACAAAATCGAAAAGATCGAGCTGCCGAAGCAACGCCACGTGGTGAAATTCGAATTCCGCATACCGCCGCGCTCGGGCGACCAAGTCGCGGTGATCGAGGATCTGCACAAGAGTTATGGCGCGCGCGTGATCTACGACGGGTTCAGTCTCACCATCCGCCGTGGAGAACGTTGGGCCGTGATGGGAAGGAACGGAGCGGGGAAGACCACGCTGCTCAAAATGATTGCCGGCGTGAGCGAGCCCGATTCGGGCAGCGTGCGGTTGGGCGCAAGCCTCAACATGGGATACTTTGCGCAGCAATCGCTCGAGGTGCTGGATCCGGAGCTGACTATTTTTGAGCAGCTCCAAAGGGATTTCCCTCAGGACGGTATCGGCTCGCTGCGTTCGCTGGCGGGTGCGTTCCAGTTTTCCGGCGACGATGTGGATAAGAAGATCCGGGCGCTGTCCGGCGGCGAAAAATCACGGCTTGCGATGGCGCGGATGCTTTACAATCCGCCGAACTTCCTGGTGCTGGACGAGCCGACCAATCACCTGGACCTGGCCACCAAAGAAATGCTGGTGGAAGCGCTGAAGGATTTCGAAGGCACGATGATTTTCGTGTCGCACGACCGCATGTTCCTGCGCGGCCTCGGCTCTCGCGTCCTGGAGCTGGGAGGCGAAAGCGGCATAGAGCGCGACCCGGTGGTGTATCCAGGATCGTATGTCGAGTACGTGCGGAATTTGGGGCATGAGGCGCCGGGGATTTATTCGTGAGGAACGTATAATAAAGATTGGAGTTCGAGTGGGACGCGACCAAAGCCGCGGCAAATGTGCGCCAAACACAAAGTCTCGTTCGAGGATGCGGCGACGGTCTTCGGGATCCATTGGGTTGGATTGTGGCCGACCCGCGTCATTCGTTGCAAGAAGGACGGTTCGTGTTATTGGGGCTGTCGCAGAGCCGGCTTGTGCTCGCCGTCATGTACACTGACCGGGGCGAAGCTATTCGCATCATCAGCCCCGCCGGACCACACGCCGCGAGCAGAGGAACTATGAAGAAAACGCGCACAAAACGAGGGACCGGCCGGATTGACATCGACGAGATTCTTCCGGAGTATGATTTCAGCCAGGCTTCACGCAACAAGTATGCCTCGCGATACGCTGCGGGAAGTGCTGTGGTTGTGCTTGAACCCGATGGAGCTGCCGCATTCCCGAGTTCAGGAGAGGCCAACGAGGCTCTGCGCGCTCTGGCGGGAATCATCCAGAAACATCGGTCGCGCCGCAGCCGGTAAGCGAACGCTCATCGATCGCAGTCTTTGCGAGTTTGCCGGAGTTTCACCCAGCAACCAACTCTACGCAGAAGCGGCTCGCCGAACAACTGAACAGTACGTGTCAGCAGGCTCCAGACATTCTCAAGTCCATTCGTATGGCCATGACCTTTGACCTACTCTACTGCGTGATCCACGACTTGATGAAAGTACTCGGAATCCGTCGGTGAAGACTTCGGCGCGCACCCTACTAGCGTTGCCGCTTCGCGATCAGTTCCCGGACCTTGGGTACGAGTTCGTGCGGAATATTCATAACCGTGTCGGAGGGCTGAATGCCAGCCTCATCCTCCGCCAGAGCATCCTCCTCAGTCTGCTGCTCGTAATGGGCGAGTGCTCGTCGTACTTTCTGTTCATCCCAATCGGGTGGGAACTTGTTATCGCTCATTGTTTGCTTCTTCCTTCTGCGCCTTCGAAACGTCGCGAGAGGCTTCCCGTTGGCTCATAAGCCGTGATGACAAATACACTGTCTGGCTCTGGTCGGAACTCTCGATCCCATTCTAAGGCGCGGCCTCGGCTCACGGGTGTTGGAGCTCGTGACAGTTGGAGCTCATGAACCATCGCGTTTCACATCGTACATTAGACTGGGTTCCTTGCGACCGCCGCCGGAATCGCAGCGCGCCGTTCATGATAAAGTTGGATGGCGAAAGGACGGCCTTGAGATGCGAAGATTGGCGTTGTTTTTGGTTGTCGTCGGCATGCTTCTTGCTTCTGTCAGTGTCCCATGTCTGGCCCAAGACTTTAAGCCTTATGCAGGCTCCAAACTGGATGAAAAGGCCAGTCGCGAGGCGTCGGCAGCGGCTCCAGGCAAGCAGTCGGAGGTCTACACGACCGATGATGCCTATGACAAGGTATGTGCGTTCTACAAGGGGCTGTACAAAGAGTACACGATGCCCGGCCGGGGCGCGCGGTCCTCTGGGCAAATCAAAATGACCTTTTTCATCATCGACGGAGGAAAGGACTTGTCGAGTTCCAAATACTGGATGAAAGTCCAGCGGCCGTATATTGGTGGGGCTGACGGTAAGGATGTCCGAGATACCACTGTTATCCAGACAGTCCGAACGAAGTAGCTAGCCGCGCGGCTCCGCGTCAGGGTGACGGCCCTGAGTTGGCTTTATGCGACCCCTCCTCCTCTTCCTTGCAATCCCCCTCTTCGCGCAACCCTACCGCGTCGTGATCCAGACCGGCGTACCGGTCAAGATGCGCGATGGCGTCACGTTGCGCGCCGATGTTTTCCGGCCGGACGATGCCGGCAAATTTCCGGTGCTGCTGGAGCGCACGCCGTACAATCGTGCCGGCGACACTGGCATGGCGTCCCAGCTTGCCTCCCAAGGCTATGTAGTCATTATTCAAGACACGCGCGGGCGCTTTGCTTCCGAAGGCGAATTTTATCCGTTCCGTTATGAGAGCGCGGATGGCTACGACTCTGTAGAGTGGGCCGCTGCCTTGCCCAACTCGAACGGGCGCGTCGGCATGTTCGGTGGATCGTACGTGGGCGCGACGCAGATGCTCGCCGCTATCGCGAAACCTCCACATCTCGAAGCGATCTTTCCCTATGTCACAGCCGCCGAATATTACGAGGGCTGGACCTACCAGGGCGGCAGCCTGATGCAATGGTTCGCCAGCTCGTGGTCGTCTGGCCTGACCATCGATACGCTCACGCGGCAGGCGAATTCGAGGCTCCAACCCAAGGAATGGACCGCGACACTTCCGGTGGAAGCATATCGTATGACTGACCTTCCGCCAGTCTCCGGACTCGCTCCCTATTTTCAGGATTGGGTGGCGCACGAGCGCAACGATGAATACTGGCGCCCCTGGAAAATCTCCGATCATTATTCGGAGATGAAAGTGAAAGCGCTGCACGCTGGCGGCTGGCACGATATCTTTCTGGGCGGCTCCATTCGTAACTACGAAGGTATGCACAAGGTCTCGCTCGCTCGCGAGGATCAAAGATTGCTGTTGGGTCCGTGGGCGCACGCTGCTACGTCGCCCGAAGGAAAAGTGGGCGACGTGGTTTTCGGAAAGGATGCCGTGCTGGATATGACCGGAACCGCGCTGCGCTGGTTCGACTATGCACTGAAAGGCGTCCAGAATGAGTACGCGACCGGCGCGCCTGTACGCATCTTCGTTATGGGCGAGAACAAGTGGCGCGAGGAGCGCGAGTTTCCGCTGGTGCGCACGAAATATACCAAGTATTTCCTGCATTCTTCGCACGAGCTCAATACATCCGCTCCCGGCCAAGACGGCCCTGACGCTTACGAATACGATCCGGCCAACCCGGTTCCAACTATCGGCGGACGGCTGTGTTGCGGCAATCAAATTCCGCCCGGTCCCGCGGATCAGCGCCCCAATGAAGGCCGTCCCGACGTGCTGATTTTTTCCACGCCGCCGCTGGATCGCGATGTGGAAATAACCGGCTGGATACACGCCGAAATCGACGCCGCGAGTTCAGCCGTAGATACCGATTTCACGGCACTGTTGGCCGATGTGGAACCTTCCGGATACGCGCGGTTCCTCACCGACGGCATTGTCCGCGCGCGCTATCGCAACTCCACTGAGAAGGCCGAGCCGATCGTTCCCGGCGAAATTTATCGCTACAACATCGACATGTGGGCCTCGAGCAACGTGTTCAAGGCGGGACATCGCATCCGGCTGTACATTTCGAGCAGCAATTTTCCGCGATTCAATCGGAATCTGAATACCGGCGAGCTGATTCTGGGCGCGACGCGCATGGTGAAGGCCAGCCAGAAGATTTATCACGACGCGAAGCATCCGTCGGCGTTGGTGCTGCCTGTGATTCCGTCTCCGTCCCCGTAGGGCAAGTCTCCGACTTGGCCTGGACAAGCCGGAGGCTTGTCCTACTCCCGCAAGGCTCGCACTGGATCCGTTCGTGTCGCACGCCACGCCGGCAGAAAGCAAGCCGCCGATGCGGCGATGATCATTACCAGGCATGCCGAGCCGAACACCGCGGGGTCCCGTGGGCTGACCTTATATAGCAGTGTCCCCATCAACCGCGTCAATCCCAGCGCTGCTGCCGTGCCTGCTACAACGCCGGCCACGGTCAAGGCGAGTCCATTCGACATTATCAGGCGCACCAGATTTCCTGCGTCAGCGCCCAACGCCATGCGCAAACCCAGTTCGCGCGTGCTTTGCGACACCGTGTATGACATGACCCCGTAGAGTCCGATGGCCGCCAGCACCAACGCCAATCCGCCAAAAACGGCGAGCATCATCACCGCTGTCCGCTGCACCGCAGTGGTACGGTCTACCTGCTCTTGCATCGTGATCACTTCACCCGGCGCCAGATTCTCATCCAGGGCTTTTACTTCGCGCGCCAATGCCTTGGCCATGACAGCCGGCGGGAGCGAGGTGCGGATAACCAATCCCAACCCCACGGAGTTTTGGCGAACCGGCACGAAAAAGAACGGCTTGGGCGTCTCCATCAAACGCTCGTACTTCGACACTCTGGCGACACCCACCACCTGCAGCCACTTTCCCTTCACTTGAAGACGGCTGCCAACGGGATCGCGCCCGCGCCAGTATAGCGCTGCCATTACGTCATTCACTACCGCGACGGGCTGAGCGGTTTCATTGTCCGCGCGCGTGAACTCGCGCCCGGAAACCAGTGGAATGCCCATAGTGGCGAGATAGGCGGGACCAACTTCGTTGTAGTCCACGATGAGCTGCTGATCCGGTGCAGTCTCATAGCCCTCCACCGCGATGGGAGCAGAAGAATAGCTGCGATAGCCGAACGGCGTGGTTCGCTGAATCGCAGCCGATTCCACGCCGCCGAGCGCCTGCAGCCGGTCGATGAGTGCATCTTGAAAATTGTTAGAGCGCTGCCGATCGTATCCTGCCACTTTCACATCGACATTGGTGGTCAGCGTCATGGTGGAAAAGCCCGGACTGATATTCTGAATTCCGCGCAGGCTCTGCAGCAAAAGTCCCGCTCCAACCAACAGAACGAAACTGAGCGCTACTTGCACCAGGACCAATCCCGATCGCACCAGGCCACGCCGGCGTCCACCACCCACCACGCCACCGGCTTCAGCCTTGAGCGCCGAAGTGAGATCGATCTTGCTGGTCTGAACGGCAGGAACCAGTCCGAATAGCAATGTTGCGATCACGCAAACGCCGGTGCTCAGCGCCAGCACGCGCCAATCGATTTCCCCCGGCAGATTCATCCTCTGACCGTCTCGCGCCGGCAGCAACAGCACGAACAAGTTGCGGCACCAGTACGCCATCAGGAATCCGCCGGCCGCGGCGATCGTCGCGAGGATCATGCCTTCGGTGAGAAGCTGCTTCAATAGCCGGCTGCGCCCCGCGCCCACCGCGAGGCGGATAGTCATTTCGTGCCGGCGCCCGAAGGCGCGGACCAGCAGCAGATTGCCGACGTTCGCGCACGCTATCAGCAGCACAGAAACCACTACAGCCAGCGCGATCCCAAGCGTTGGGAACAGAGTGCGAGCATTGTTGAAAGGGGTACGCCACAGCGGGAATAAATTGACCCCGCAGCCGCGGTTCGTCTTAGGATAAGCGGCTTCCAGCCGCTTCGCCACAGCCGAAATCTCCGCCTGCGCCTGTTCGAGTGTGACACCGGGCTTGAGACGCACGAAGCCTTCAATCCAGCGCTCGCCGCGATCTTCAAGTTTGTATCCACTGGGATCGAATTTTTCCTGCATCGACAAGGGAACCCAGAACTCCATGGCCCAGCCCACGAAGGTCCCATAAAAACCTTCTGGCGCAACGCCGATTATCGTGTGCGGCATGCCGTTGAGCATTTGCGTTTTGCCGATGATGTTCGGATCGCTTTTGTAGCGCGATTGCCACAATTGATAGCTGATCACGGTCAGGGGGTGAGCGTTGCGGCCGATGTTTTCCGACGGTTCGAACCCGCGCCCCAGGATCGGGCGGACTCCGAGCGCGTCGAAATAGTTGGCCGACACAATGCTGGATCTTGCGACCTCGCTCCGGTCGCCAATGGCGAGCGTGACGCCGGTGATGCGGTCGACTATAAATGCGTCGAAGAGGGTGCAATTTTTCTCGAAGTCCTGAAAGTCGGGCCAGGAGACATCGGGGTCTCCGGGGACGTCGCGGTTCCATCCGGCGATGGCCATCATCCGGTCCTGGTGCGCGACCATCGGGAACGGCCGCAGCAGGATTCCTTCGATCCAACTGAAGACAGCGGCATTGGAGCCGATTCCCAGGGTCAGGCAGAGGATCGCCAAAAGGGAAAAGCCCGGACTGCGCCGCAGCATTCGCAAACCGTAGCGCAGATCTTGCCACAGCACTTGGAACACCGGTAACGAGTGGGTCTCGCGGTAGGTCTCCTTGACTCGCGCCACGCCGCCGAAGCGTCTTAGGGCTGCCGAGCGTGCCTCATCCGGTGGCATTCCCTGGCGCAGGTTTTCGGCGATCTCCATTTGCAGATGAAAATCGAGTTCTTCATCGATATCGGGTTCCAGATTTCCCTTGCGAAGAAGGCCGGCGAGCCGGGACAAAAGTACGCGTATTTTTGTCATGATGATTCCCTCGCCGGATTTGCGAAGCGTGACAAGATTCCGGCAATTCGCTCCCAGTTCGCGGCTTCGGCGGCGAGCTGCTTCTTGCCGGCCCGCGTGATGGCGTAAAACCTGGCGCGCCGGTTGTTGTCGGATGCGCCCCACTTCGACGTGATCCAGCCCATTTGCTGCAGGCGCAGGAGGGCAGGGTAGAGCGATCCCTGGTTCAACTCCAACGCGTCGCCGCTGATCTGCTCGATGCGGCGAGCAATGCCCCAGCCGTGTTGAGGGCCGAGTGTGTCCAAGGTACGCAGGACCATCAAGGCCAGCGATCCGTGGAGGATGTCGGTTTTGTCCTTAGTCATCAGGAATTACCTTTCGGCTGACTACAGGAGAGTATACCAGCTTCCTTTAGGCTGTCAACAGGGGGGTAGTTTGGACATTGTTCTAGTATCGGTCCCGTGATTCCGTAGGGCAAGTCTCCGACTTGCCCATGGGACAAGCCGGAGGCTTGTCCTACGATTACGATTACGATGGTATTTGGTATCTCTCGCGCGCCAAGTCGCTTTCGACGTCCTCCACAAAGTCTCGCACGGCGGCTATGCATCCGATCTGCTGCTCAAGCACACCGCCGCGCTCGATCCCCGCGATGCTGGCCTGGCTTCAGAAATTGTCTTCGGATGTCTCCGCTATCAGGCGCAGCTTGACCATCTGATTAGTTGCTTCGTCCCGGGGCCTCTCGATCCCGAGATCCGCATGATATTGCGGATGGGCATCTATCAACTCCGCTATTTGGACCGCATCCCCGCCCACGCCGTTGTGAGCGAGAGTGTGGAGCTGGCCAAGCGTGCGCGAAAGCAATCGGCCTCCGGTCTGGTGAATGCCGTACTGCGAAAGGTTGACAGAAAGCCCGTCGCTTGGCCGGACCAGGCCACTGAGTTGTCCACGCCAGCCTGGCTGATCGAAAAATGGACGCGTCAGTTCGGTCCCGAAACTGCGGAGCAGATCGCCACTACATTCCTCCAACCTGTCGAGACCTACACGGCCAGTACAGGACGCATCCAGGACATATCAGCGCAGTCCGTAGTGCCGCATCTTGACCTGCATCCGGGAATGACGTTTCTCGATCTTTGCGCCGCTCCCGGCAACAAAACCGCGCAAGCTTTGCAGCACGGTGTCCGAGCCATCGCTTGCGATATCCACTGGCATCGTTTGAAAGATCTTCACGAACTGGGTTGCCCGCTAGTGGTGCTGGATGCGACCGAACCGCTGCCCTTCAATACGCAGTTCGACCGCATTCTAGTAGACGCTCCCTGCTCAGGGACCGGAACCCTGGGCCGCAACCCCGAGATCAAATGGCGCCTCGAACCCTCCGACTTGCTGCAGTTGCATCGCAAACAGGTAGCCTTGCTGCGTAACGCTCTCCAATATCTGCGCCCCGGCGGCCGGCTGGTCTACGCCACTTGTTCGCTCGAAGAGGAGGAGAACCGGCTGGTAATCCAGGCCGTCCCCGGCCACTGGCAATTGACCGAGCGGCTTCCTGGCATCGACCCTGGGGATGGTTTTTTCGTGGCTGTGTTAACATCTTAGCTAGTCCGCAATGGTTGAAATCCTTCCATCCCTTCTCGCGGCGGATTTTGCGCATTTGGGCGAGGAGATTGCCAAGGTCGAACGTGCCGGAGCGTCCATGCTGCATGTGGATGTCATGGATGGGCATTTCGTACCTAACTTCGCCATCGGAATTCCGGTGCTGGAGTCAATCCGGAAAGTGACCCGGTTGAAGCTGGACGTGCATCTCATGATCAGCGATCCCGACCGCTACGCGCCAGATTTCATCAAAGCCGGCGCCGACCACGTCCTGGTGCATCAGGAAGCTTGCGTCCATCTGGACCGCACGCTTCGAATGATCCGGAACGAGGGTGCGTTGGCGGGTGTGGTCCTGAATCCATCCACGCCGGTCTCAACTCTGAGCGAGGTCCTGGATTTGGTGGATCACGTGCTAGTCATGAGCGTGAATCCGGGTTTTGGAGGGCAGCATTTCATCCCAAACGCCCTTCGCAAGATTCAGGCTTTGGCATGGAAGCGCAAGGAGTTAGGTCTGAATTTCGCCATTGAAATTGATGGTGGCGTGGCGCTGGATAACGCCGCTGAAATCGCCCGCGCCGGGTGTGACTGGTTGGTAGCAGGGACGTCGATTTTTCACACTCACGACGCCGCGGGCGCCTTCCTGGAACTCGAACGAACGGCGCGTGAGGCGACGCTCGCAAGGGCTTAGGTTAAACTTGTAGGGTTGAATATTATGTCTCGATACATTTTCGTCGCAATAATGGTCGGGGGTCTGGTGACCTCTAGCTGTGGCTTCAAACGCAAGAAATACGACAATCCGATCACCAAGGACACCAAACAGCCGGATAAGGTCCTCTACGACCGGGCGATCAACGACATCGAGCACAGCCGCTACGAAGTCGCCCGCATCACTCTCAACACCCTTATTAATACGTACGACCAAAGCGAGTTCATGGCGAAAGCTAAGCTGGCTATCGCGGACAGTTGGTTCCGCGAGGGCGGTACTCAGGGTTTTGCGCAAGCCGAAGCCGAATATAAGGACTTCATCCTGTTCTATCCCACGATGGCCGAAGCCGGGGAGTCCCAGGAAAAGATCTGCCAGATCCACTATAAACAGATGGAGAAGGCAGATCGCGACTCGGTCCAAGCGCTGCGAGCCGAGGACGAATGCCGGCAGTTGATTGTCCAATTCCCAAACAGCCAGTTCGTACCTGAAGCCCAGCAACTGCTGAGAAACATTCAGGAGGGTCTGGCGGAGGGCGAGTATTTGGTCGGGGATTTCTACTATAGGCGAGGATCGAATCCGTCCGCCGCCAACCGGTTCAGCCGCTTGGTGGACCAGTTTCCGCTTTACAGCAAAGCCGACCTGGCGCTTTGGGAGCTGGGTGATTCCTACAACAGAATGGGAACGCGTTTCCGCACTGCTGCCGGCGATGCCTACGCACGGATTGTGCGGGATTATCCACTGAGCGGTTATGCCGATGCGGCCAAGAAGAAACTGACGGAGCTCGAGATGCCCATTCCGCAGGCCGATCCTGTGGCCTACAACCGTATGAAGTGGGAGGCGGAAAATCGAACGAAGATCAGTATGCTCTCGAAGCCCATGAGCTTACTGAAACGCGGTCCTGATGTGAGCGGCGCGGCCAAATCGGGCCAGCCGGCCATGACCACGTTGCGCGGCACTGTTCCGGTAAGTGTTCCGTTGACGCGTGGAACGCCAGGGTTCACGGGCGACGTGACCGCGACCACGGTGGGAGGAGATGCCTCGGCGCTCGACAAGCTGCCGGATGCGCGGACCAATCCGCCGGCCGCCGGAGCAGAAGGCCAGCCTGCGGGCGCGAAACCGGAAGACGCAAAGCCGGCGGATCCCAACGCGGCCGCTGCGAAACCCGCTGACGCCAATGCCAGCGCGACTAGTCCGCAACAGGCACAGACCACGGATCCGAAGGCTAAGAAGAAAAAGAAGGATAAGAAGGTGAAGCCGCAGCCGGCCACAAATCCGCCTGCCTCGACTACGCCAGCCGCCACAACACCCACTACGCCGCCCACACCCAGTCAGCCGCCTTCAGGCCAGCCGAATCCACCCGGCCAGCCCTGATGAGTCGTATCCTGCTGGCGGATGACAGCCCGCACGCTCAGCGTATGGGCGAGCGTATTTTACGCGAAGAAGGTTTTGAAGTCGTCAGCCTGACCGATGGCGACGTGGCTTTGCTGCGTCTCGCCGACGTGGATCCCGATCTCATCCTGGCGGACGTTTTCCTGCCTGGAAAATCGGGGCTCGATCTGTGCCGTCACGTTAAGAACGATCCCAGCCAACGGCACATCCGCGTCGTGTTGACTGCTGGACTGCTGGAACCCTTCGACGAGGAAGAAGCGGTGCGCGCCGGCTGTGACGCGATTCTCAAGAAACCGTTTGAAGCGTCCAAGGTGATGGAGACCATCCATCCGCTGGTGAAGGAGGCGCAACTGGCGCGTGGTCTTTTTGCTGAAGTGCTTGCATCAGCGGCCGCCACTGCTTCCGCGAGCGCGCCGGCGCCCGTTTCCCACGAGATCGATCCTGAGCGCGTTCGCGCCGCCATCACCCTGGCGCTGGACGCCGCGCTCCCCGCCATGATCCATGAAATTACCGAGCGCGTCTTGATAGCATTGGGACATTGACCCATGCCTGACAATACATTCGATATCGTTTCCAAAATCGACCTGGCGGAAGTGAACAACGCCATCCAGCAAGCCATGAAGGAGATTCTGCAGCGCTACGATCTGAAGAACTCCAAGTCCGACATTCAACTCAATGAGAAGGACCATAAGATCGTGCTGACCAGCGAGGACGAGTTCAAGCTGAAGGCCGTAACGGATGTCTTCGAGCAGAAGCTGGTGAAGCGGAAGGTCCCGATCAAGGGGCTGGTGTTCGGCCCGATCGCTTCGGCGGCCGGATCGACGGTGCGGCAGGAGATCACGCTGCAGCAGGGCATTCCCATCGAAAAAGCCCGCGAGATTGTGAAGACCATCAAGGACAGCAAGAAGAAGGTGCAGGCCTCCATCTCGGGTGACTTCGTGCGCATTTCCGGACGCGACCGCGATTCGTTGCAGGAAGTGATTGCCCTGCTCCGAGGCCAGGATTTCGGCATCGACATGCAGTTCACCAACTATCGCACCAACTGATGGCGCGGCGCATCGAAACGCTTTTCTTGCCAGGGCCGGCCGGACGGCTGGAAACGGTAATCGAAGAACCGGAGGATCAAGCGCCTAGGGAAGCGGTGCTGATCTGTCATCCGCATCCGCAATTCGGCGGAACGATGCACAACAAAGTGGTATACCGCATGGCGCGAGGCATGCGCCGCGCGGGCGCCGTGGCGATGCGCTTCAACTACCGCGGCGTCAATATGAGCGAAGGAACGTACGACAACGGCATCGGCGAATTGGAAGATGCCCGCGCCGCGCTCGAATTTCTGCGGGCCCGATATCCCGATTTACCGTTTTCTCTGGCAGGATTTTCGTTCGGATCGCGAATTATCCTGAAGCTTGGTTGTGAAATTCCTGGCGCGAAGCGCTTGATCGCAGTCGGTTTTCCGGCTGGCGATCCGGCGAGCCGAGCGCTGGGCGCATGTGAAATCCCCCGCGTTTTTATCCAAAGCACAAACGACGAGTTCGGGCCGCGAGATGCCATGGAATCCTATTTCGCCGCTCTCGAAGGGCCGAAAGAACTGATCTGGGTAGAAGCCCGCGACCACTTTTTCGCCGGTGCGCTGGATGAGTTTGAAGAAGCAGTGTATCGGGTCGGAGAAGCGCTAAGCTAACAGCCCTCCGCACAACTGACTCACCATCGAGGCGCCATCCTCGGAGGGCCGAGGCTGTGTGTTCTCACTCGGGCGGGTGACACACTTTGCATGGCGTGTACCCCTGCTTCTGCGCATCCTTCAAACTGATCGCAGTTTTGTTCGCTGTGAGATACCGGCATCCGTCAAGATGATATTTCTTGCCAGAGCGCGTGATGTATACTGTTTGACTTTGTTTGTCCCGCTGGGACGAGGCCTGTTGAGCACGAACCGCGAGAGCGCCTGGACAAAGGAGCGATATGCAGAGCGCGAACGCCGCAAGCAAGCGCCGCATTGCTAACCTCCAGAGCGGAAGGATACGCTTTCAGATTATCAGGTTGTGCACAGCTACGAAGCTCCCAGCCGCAATCGTGTCATCGTCCCGCCTTGATCCCTGACCGCTCACCCTAGCAGCCAATCCCGCACTTGCTCCGCTGTCAGGTTTCCTCCGCACAACGGCGTCACCACCGAGGCGCCTCGAAATTGATCGCGGAAAGTGATGGCCGCGGCGAGACCAGCCACGCCGGCCGGTTCGACTACTAAACCGTGCTGGCGAAAAACCAACTGCATTGCTGCAATGAGGGACTGGTCGTCTACCAGCAGGACTTCGTCCACAACGTCCACGAGATCGGCCAAAGCTTCGGGCACCGGAACGCGCACGGCGATTCCGTCGGCAATGGTCGCGACGGATTCGGTCGACCGCGGCGCGCCATGCTGCAGCGAAAGCGCCATGGATGGAGCGCCGGCCGCACAAACTCCGATTCGTCGCGTAGCGGGCGAATTTGCCTTCATCCATGTTCCGATTCCTGCCAGCAGCGCGCCGTTGCCCAGAGGGATCAGCGCGAAATCGAAAGGGTGCGGCCAGCGGGCCAGCTCCACCGCAATCGTTCCTGCGCCTTCCGCGATGGCCGGGTCGCGTCCATCTTCAATAAAGCGCGCGCCTGTATCATTCGCAAACGCACGGGCGTGCTGTTTTGCCTCATCGAAATCGCGGCCGGCCAGCCGCACGTCCGCGCCCAGTTCCCGCATTCGGTCCAGTTTCAAGCGATTGGCTGTTTCAGCAGCGAACACCACCAACGGCAAGCTCCGCTTCCGTGCTGCATAGGCCATTCCTTGGCCGAAGTTCCCTGCTGAGGCGCACACCAATGCAGGCGATTCTGCCGGAAGACTGGAAACCAGGAAATCGGTGCCGCGCCCTTTGAAAGATCGGATGGGGTTTACGGTTTCCACCTTGAGAACCACGCCCAGGGCTTCGCTTTCAAATTGAGGTGTGTTGAGGAAAACCGGATCGATGGAGCGGCTGGCCGCCTCAATTCTATCGAGCTGAATCAGATTCGACTATCCAGAAGTTGTCGCGTGACGCATCTCGCGCCGCATTTTTCGGGCTGCGCGGTCGCTGATCAGATTAGCAACTTTGCCTAGCAACTCCGGGATGTCTTCCGGCTTGATCAGCATGTGGGCCTGCTTCGGAGGCAGCGGCTTTGAATTCTGATAGGTGGTTACAATCGCGGTAGCCGGCTTGTAATCCATCATTTTGGCGTGGGCGAGCACTTTGAGGCCCGCCTCGGGAGATTCCAACTGAAGATCACTTAGAACTAGCTGATATTCAAACTCCTCGAGCTTGCCAACGGCTTCAGCGGCCGAAGCCGCCGCATCTACATGGTATCCACCAGCTTGGAGTACCGTTTGTAAGGTTAAACGCGAGGTTGGGTCGTCATCTACCAGGAGTACCCTGGCCATTTCGACATCCAAACACCGGTCTGAATCAGTAAAGTTCCGCATTCGATACAGCCCGTCTCCTAGGTATAGTGTAAACGAACAGTTCCGAAATGGAAGCGGAGATTTGAGGCTAATTGTGAACTACAACTGTAGAAGAGGCCTATGAGTTTGGAAATACCCGATCGAAGATCTGGTCTATGTTCGCTAACTGTCTGGAAACAGAGAAGCTCTTCGTAATCTGGCCCTTGTCTAACCTCTTGGTCACCTCAGGATCGGATTCGATCGCGGCCCGGAAGTCCTGATCGTACTCCCAGGCTTTCATGGCGTGACCCTGAACCAGTTTGTAAGCGTCCTCACGGAGCATGCCCGCCGCCGCCAAGTCCAAGAGAAGCTGGCCTGAGAAGACAAGCCCTCGGGTTATCTCTAGGTTTTTCAGCATCCTATCGGGATAAACCCTGAGACCCGAGATGAGCCAATCGGTCTTGGCAAGCATGTAATCAACCAGGATTGTGGAATCCGGCAAAATGATCCGCTCCACCGAGGAATGGGAGATGTCGCGCTCGTGCCACAGCGCCACATTCTCGAAAGCCGCTTGCACATTCGCGCGAACCACGCGAGCCAGACCGGCGATCTGTTCGCAAGTTACCGGATTGCGCTTGTGCGGCATGGCGGACGATCCTTTTTGCCCGGCGGCGAACGGCTCCTC
>PMOK01000282.1:26415-97700 GCA_003162425.1 Bryobacterales bacterium
AGTTGGCATGCCGGTCTCGTGAAATTACCTGCGATGCGATCGGCGCCGGACGTAATCCCAGCCGTTTGCAGATTCGCTCTTCAGCCTCCGGACCGATGTGGCCGAACGTCCCCACCGCTCCTGAAATCTTCCCTACTCGCATATCTTCCGCGGCAGCAGAAAAGCGGCCGAGGTTCCGTTGAACCTCGTCGTACCAGAGAGCCAGCTTCAAGCCGAACGTGATCGGCTCAGCCTGGATGCCGTGCGTTCGTCCGATCTGTACGGTGTGCTTGAATTCGAAAGCGCGGGTCTTAAGGGAATTCGCTAACTTACTTACGCCTCTCGAAATAATTTCAGATGCGCTACGGATCAACAGAGCTTGCGCTGTATCCACGACATCATTCGAGGTCAGGCCGTAGTGCAGCCACCGCGAAGCTTCCGGATGGCCCGCGGCCGCCATGCTTTCTGATACAGCCGTAGTGAACGCGATCACGTCGTGCCGGACCTCGCGTTCAATCTCCTGGATTCGGGCTACCTGAAAGGTGGCGTGCTGCCGCAGGAGTTGGGCAGCTTCGGCGGGTACCTCACCCGTTTCTGCTAGAGCTTCCGCAGTAGCCAGCTCTACTTCAAGCCACGCGCGATACTTGCTTTCATCGTTCCAGATGCGGCCCATTTCGGGCAGTGTGTAGCGCTCGATCATTCAGTAAGTGAAAACCTCGGTTTGCTGTTTCGGCTCCGCCACCACCAGTCGCGTGAAGAGCGCGCGGCCAGCCCTGTCGAGCGCCCGGGCAGCGACGTTCCGCACGATTTCCGGATGATTATTGTGCTCGCTCAAGTGTCCCAGCACGAGCGTACTGATGGATGAATCCAGATCGATGCGGATGAAATCCGAGACGACGTCGTTCGAAAGGTGACCTTTGCGGCCCATCACCCGCTGCTTCACTGACCACGGGTACGGTCCAACCTTGAGCATTTCGAGATCGTGGTTGGATTCCAACACTAGCAAGTCCGTGCCGCGCAAATGGAACTTGATGGAATCCGGTAGGTAGCCAAGATCCGTAACAATACCGATCTTGATTCCGTGAGTGCGAAAGCAGAATCCCACCGGATCGATGGCATCGTGCGGGATGGTAAAGCTGTCGATCTCAATATCGCCAATCGTGAACGTAGTCCCGGCCTGAAAGCAATCGAGCTTGGGCGTGTACTCGCCCCATGGAATTGCAGGAGCCGTCAAACGCGTGATAAAAATGGGCGCGTTCAGTTGCCTGGCCAGAGAAACCAGGCCGCTCACATGATCGGAGTGTTCATGTGTGACCAGGATGGCATCCACGCTGTCGCACTGTTCATCAATTGCAGCGAGGCGCGCGAAAAGATCGCGCTTGCTCAGGCCGGCGTCCACCAGAATGCGCGTACGCTCGGTTCGGATGAAGGCCGAGTTACCCGAACTGCTGCTGGCGAGCACACAAACTTTGACGATGATACGCCTCCGATGTTCATTGTGGCACAGGCGGCCCGTCCGCGAACTAGGTCTCTAACCGCTTGATTTGTCCCCTTGCTGACGCGCGGGGCTACCAGGGCTTGGAATTGCAGCCCCGCGCGTCAGCAAGGGGACTATTAGCGCAACCATTCATCAAGGTGATCTTGAACAAACTGGTCATCGGTGAGATGAGGATAAGCACGGCAAACCCGATCGATCTCTTCGCTCTGGCCCGGCGAAAGCGCTTCGTTAGGATCGAGGCACCAAGTTCCTTCGAGCAGTCCCTGACGGCGGAGAATTTCGTGGAGGCCCGCGATGCAGCCGCGAAACTGGTTCGCTGGATCAAAAAAAGCTGCATTCGCGTCCGTCACTTGTTGCGCGAGTGTCAAAAGGGAAGCGGGTATGGGGTCTCGGTTTGTGTGGACTGCGCTAAGCTGCGTCACAGCGGTGCGAGTCCAGACTGCCCAGTGGCCTAGTAATCCGCCCACGATGCGAACTTTTCGGCCGCCGAAATCGAACTGCGTGAGAAGATCAATAATAATGTTGTCGTCGTTGCCGGTGTAGAGCGCGATATCGTCAGCGCGTCCGGACTCCACCACTGCGCGTACAACATCAAGAGTCTGATAGCGATCGAACGGCGCGATTTTGATGGCAACTACAGCGTCAATCTCCGCGAATTCGCGCCAGAAACTGTATGGCAGCAGGCGTCCGCCCACGCTCGGTTGCAAGTAGAACCCGATAATCGGAATCACTTTTGCAACGGTCCGTGCGTGCTGGATCAACTGAGGAACTGTTGCGTCGCGTAGAGCACCCAGGCTGAGCAGCGCAGCGTCATAGCCGAGCGCCGCCGCCAATTCCGCTTCCTGTGTGGCTTGCACGGTTTGCCCGCACACACCTGCTATCTTGGCGACGGTGCGCTGGCGCATTTCTTCCATCGCCAATTCGAGAACGGGACGGAATAATCCGAAGCGCGGCTCGCGGATGGCGAACTGGGTGGTGTGGACGCCAACGGCGATCCCACCGGCTCCAGCAGCCAGATAATATCGCGTCAGGGCGCGTTGCCTGCGCTCGTCCAGTTTGCGTTCCGCATTCAAAGCCAGCGGATGAGCCGGGATTACGTGACCTTTTTTAAGATGCTGGTGGATATCCATCAATATTTACCGTCTCGCGCTTCGAAATGCGTTGGTCTATTCAGTAACCGCCCGCCGCTTGTGATCCAGTGTGCAACCCAGTCCCTCATTTGACTCACGGTGACGGTGGGAAGGCCGAAGAGTTTATGAGAATCGGCCGCATTGCTTAGCAGCGCAGTTGGGCTCTCTTCTCCTAAAAAAATCGGAGTTTTCCCGAATCGTTGACCGAACTCGCGTGCGATTTCTCGCACGGACAACTTTTCCGGACCCGTGATATTTAGCACTCGCGGAGGTGTCTGGCAATGAGCGAACGATCGGAGGCACATGGAATTAGCATCACCCTGCCAGATAACATTCACCATCCCCATTCTCAAATCAATGGGGCGCTCTTCGAAAACGGCCAGCGCAATGTCCACCAATACGCCGTAGCGAAGATCCACGGCGTAGTTGAGCCGCAGCAGCGCGACTTTAGTCTGCCAGCGGCTGGACGCGTATTCGAACATACGCTCCCGTCCGAGGACCGACTGCGCGTACTCGCCCGCCGGCGCCACGGGAGACGACTCGGTGCATCCGTCACTTGATATTGGTTCTAAACCGTACACATTTCCGGAGGAAAACGCGACAATCCGTGACGTTCGATATCTTTCGGCCACCAATCCCGGCAGATATGTATTCATGGCCCACGTCAAATACTCTGAGCCACTGGTGCCAAATTTGCGCGCGGCCATGAAAATGATGTTGGGCGCGTCGGGGAGTTGGGCGAGCGCGCCCGGCTCCAAGAGGTCGCTCGGGATGGTCTCGATACCGGATGCGCGAAGTTCGGCGGCGGTATTCGCGTCCGAGAAACGCGCCACCGCGATGATTCGTTTTCTTGAATCACCGACTCCCTTACGGTCGCGGTTCGGTTTTGCGTCCGCGGCTCGGCGAGCGAGCTTCGCCAAACTCGGGCCCATTTTACCGCCGGCGCCCAGGATCAGTAGATCGCCATCCAGGGCCGCTAACGCGGCGATGTCCTGTTCCGTGGGTCGTGATAAACGCTCTTCGAGTTCTGTTTCGTTGTGGATCATCTGCATATTAACCAAGTTCGAAGCCGGCGATGGCGTAGATCCAATCTTCGCGGCCGCGTAAATCCCGGCCTCGCACCATTCTGATCAATTTTCGTTGTGGTTTGAATCCTAGCTCTGTGGCGAGGGCGAGAGCTGACTGGTTTTGCGGAAGGAGATCCCAATAAGATTCTTCATGCGCGCAGGCTTGAATGGCGGTGCGGACGAACTCTGTGCTTTGCGAGACGCAAGGGCCGATGTAGTTGGCGCGCCTGCCCGGTCGAGAGAGGCAGAATCCATCTGCGTTCGCTTGAACTTTACTGTGTTGCGTTAGGGCGCGTAGTAGTTCTGAACGATCCGCTTTGTATGCTTCCATATCGTGGTCTAAGAGGTTGGCAGGCTGAAGGCCTGCCCCACCAGCCTGCGGGGGGCGCCACCAGCGTTCGACTGGTTGTTCTACGCGGAATCCCAAGCTTTCATAGAGTGGCTGTCCTTGATCCGTTGCATCCAATTTCAAGGACTCAATCCCGAGCTGGTCCGCCCGCGCGATCGCGTGCAGCAGCAAGGTCCGAGCAAACCCGCGGCGTTGGTAGGCGCGAGTGGTCAAGACCATCCCAATCCATGCGAGCTTCCTGCCGTAACAGGAAAGCGTCGCAGTTGACACTAAGCGCCCCTCGGCATCAATGCCAAAACAATTTTCCGGATTCAGTCGCAACAGCATCCGCCAGTCGTCCGCGGTTTGATTCCATCCTGCTTCGGCCGAAAGCTCGGCAGCGATGGAGATATCCTGTTCGTGGAGGAGACGGACGGCCATGCAGATTTAGGATCGCACGGCCGGAGTACAGTAGAGCGTGGGAAGGCAGGAGCAATGTCAGAACATAACCGGCGTACTTTTATCAAAGCTTCGATGGCGGCGGTCGCGGGCGCGAGCGTGCTTGGCGCAAACGATCGGATCAACGTCGCAGTGATTGGACTGCGCGGACGTGGGCGAGACCACATGGAGACGTTTACGAAAGCCAGCGGGTGCCGCGTCGCGGCGATTTGCGATATCGATGAGGAGCAGATCGGCCGCGGACGGAAATTGTTAGAGAAGCTCAACAGCCCTGCGCCCGAGGTCTACGGCGATCTACGGCGCGTGTTCGACAACAAGGACATCGACGCGGTTTCCATCGCGACGCCGAACCATTGGCATGTTCTGGCTACGGTGTGGGCGTGTCAAGCCGGCAAAGACGTGTATGTGGAGAAACCTGCGAGCCACAATATCTGGGAAGGACGCCGCGCGGTGGAGGCGGCGCGCAAATACGACCGCATTGTGCAGTGCGGAATGCAGGCGCGCAGTTTGGAGCATTACCAGCAGGCCATCCGGTTGGTGCGGCAGGGCGGAATCGGCAAGGTTTACATGGCGAAAGGGCTCTGCTACAAAAGACGGAAGTCCATCGGCCGGAAGCCCGACGGCGCGGTGCCTGCCGGCGTGAACTACGATTTGTGGGTGGGGCCAGCGGCAATGCGTCCGTTCAATCCGAATCGCTTTCACTACAACTGGCACTGGTTCTGGAACACAGGCGATGGAGACATTGCGAACCAGGGAGTCCATGAGATGGACATCGGACGTTGGGGGCTTGGAAAGAGCACGCCGGCTACGAAAGTAACTTCGATGGGCGGTAAGTTCGTTTACGACGACGATCAGGAAACTCCCAACACGCAGTTAGCGGCTTTTCATTACGGCGATTGCGAGCAGGTGTTCGAAGTGCGAGGGCTCATCACGGGATCGGAAGGGAACATGACGCTGGAGGATGAGCAGCATTATATCGGCGTGATATTTTTCGGCAGCGAAGGCTATCTAACCGTGGACAGCAACGGATTTCAGGTATTCATGGGAGAGAAAAAGCAACGAACGCAGTATGTGAAGCACATTGAAACGGAGGCTTGGAGCACGCTGCCGCATGTTGAGAATTTTTTGAAGGCGGTGCGCAGCCACAAGCGCAGCGATTTGAATTGCGACATTCTGGAAGGGCACGTTTCCGCCACGCTGTGCCATCTGGCCAATACTTCGTATCGGCTGGGGCGAAGTTTGTCGTTCGATCCGGAGGCTGAGAATTTCGGATCGGACAGCGAGGCTAACGCGCTGCTTTCGAGAAATTATCGTGAGGGTTTCGTGGTGCCTGCGCAGGTTTGAGGTTGGCAGGCGGAAGCTCCTGCCCCACTTGCCTGCGAAGCCTTGAGTGATTAGTGGCCTAATTTATGACTCACGATTTAGTGCTGCACTCGGTAAGCTACTCCGGTTCTTGGGGGCAACACTTTCTTTCCGTGGAACAATTCCTGGGCAAAGCCGCGGATCTGGGTTTCGATGGCGTGATGCTGATGGGCAAGCGTCCACACTTGTCCGTTCTGGATTGGCCCCCTGCGGCTCGTGTGCGTCTGAGGTCGCACACGGAGAAGTTGGGGCTGCGAGTGGCTTGCGTTGCCGGATACACGAATTTCACCGCCGATCTGGAGCATCGAGATATTCCAAACCGCGAATTCCAGATCCGGCACGTGGTGGAGCTCGCTGAAATGGCGCGGGATTTGGGCTGCGGCCTGGTGAGGGTTTTTACTGGATATGAACACCCGTCGGCTACGCTTGATGCGCAATCTAAGATGGTGGTGGAATCGCTGCGGGAGTGCGCCGAGCGAACGGCGGGGCTGGGTGTGACTATCGGAGTTCAGAATCACCACGACATCGCTTCCGATTTCGAGAGCCAATATGAGCTCATCCGAGAAGTAAATGCGCCTAACTGCCGCGCCATGTTCGACGCGTGGGCTCCGGCGCTGCAGGGTGTGGACCTTGGCGCCGCAGCCGCAAAGATGGCGGAGATCACGGTGTATACAACGACGGCGAACTACGCGCTGCGGCCCCGTTTTCGATATCATCCTACGCTGGTGAACTACGAAAAGCTGTTGCCCACGGTGCAGGCCGTTCCGGTCGACGAAGGCTTTATCGATTACCGGTCTTTTCTCGCGCAACTCGAAAAGGGCGGCTTCCAGGGGCCGGTAGCTTATGAGATGTGTTCCCCTTTGCGCGGAGGCGGCGGGGTGGAGAACCTGGATCTCTACGCTCGAAAATTTCTTAGTTTCATGCGAGCCCGGCAAGCTGTAGAATGAGACGCAGCATGCATAACATCAACAGGCGGGGATTTGCCGGCGCTCTGGCGGGAGCGGGATTCCTTGCTAATACGAAGATTCTATCCGCCGCGTCCGATGACTCCGCCGGTTTCAAACTGGGCGTGGCCAGCTACTCGCTCCGGAAATTTCCGCGGACTCAGGCGATCGCGATGGTGAAGCAGTTGAACACTCCCTACATCTCCGTCAAGGAGTTCCACCTTCCCATCAGCAGCACTCCGGAAGAGATTGCACGTGGCCGGAAAGAGTTCGAGGACGCCGGACTTATCGTCCTGAGTGGCGGAGTGATCTCATTTCCAAAGGACGATGATGCTGACATCCGGCACAAGTTCGAATATGCGAAGCTGGCCGGATTCCCGATGATCACGTGTATGCCGACAGCGAAGACGCTGCCCAAAGTGGAAAAAATGGTGAAGGAATACGATATCCGGATGGCGCTTCACAATCACGGCAAGAGCGACAAGAACTTCCCTACGCCGCAAGACGCGCTGAAGGCCATTGACGGTATGGATCCACGCTGCGGGCTGTGCATCGACGTCGGCCACACGGCCGAGGCGGGAGCGGATGTGGTGGAATCTATCCGCATGGCAGGTGCACGGCTGTTCGACGTTCACATCAAGGATGAGAGTGACCTCTCGAACGCCGATGCACAGGTGCCGGTGGGCGAAGGACGCATGCCGATCCCAGCCATTTTTCGGGAATTGAAGAAGGCGAATTACCGTGGCGGCGTAATGCTGGAATACGAGATCGACGAGAACAATCCGATGCCGGGGATGGCCAAGAGTTTCGCCTACATGCGCGGAGTTTTGGCGGGAATGCAAGCCTAGCCTTAGTTTTCGACCGAAGGGGTTTCGAAAGCTTTCGAAAAGTTTCTCTTGACTGCGGTTCCTTAGTTGGGCATACTACACTCAATCTGATTTCAATCAGGCGTGCCGCGTAACACGCACGGCGGGGAGATACGTGTGTCCAAAACTAAAAAAATTGCTAGGAGAGTTTTACGAGCCGGATGGGTGGCGGCGCTTTTTGCCGGAAGCATGTTCGCGCAAATCGGGACCGGCAGCGTTACGGGCATCGTTTACGATAAGTCGGGTGCCGTGGTCCCGGACGCGGAGGTGACGGTCACCAATGTGGAGAGGAACACGCCGCACATAACCACGACAAACAGGTCCGGGGACTATACGGTGACTGCGCTCGAGCCAGGCCGCTACGCGGTAAGAGTGAAGCATACCAGCTTCCGTGTCTCGACGGTTCCCGCGTTTACTTTGGAAGTGGATCAGACGGCGCGCGTGGACGTGACTTTGGAAGTGGGTCAGGTGACGGAAACGGTGGAGGCCACGGCCTCGGCGCCGATACTCGAAACTGAATCGAGCACGGTGGGCCAGGTGATCGACAACAAGCGCATCGTTGAGCTTCCCTTGAACGGACGCGATTTTCTGGATCTGGCGACGCTTGGGCCAGGAGTGACGTTTACCAAGGACGGCAACACCGGGTTTCAGGACGCGCGCAGCATCGGGAGACGATCGGACAATCAGTACTCGCTGGGCGGCTCTCGCTCTCAGGATGTCAATTACCTTTTGGACGGTGGGGTAGACACATCGCCGGATTCCAACACCATCGCGGCTATCCCTTCCATTGACGAGATCCAGGAGTTCAAGGTACAGACCAATTCGTATACTGCGGAGTACGGCCGAGGGGCGGCGCAGATCAATGCTGTTACCAAAGGCGGGACAAATCAGTTTCACGGCACGGCGTATGATTTCCTGCGCAATGATGCACTGGATGCCAAAGATTATTTCAACGACATCAACAGCTACCCCGGAGCTCCCAAGCCTCCTTTCCGGCGCAACCAATTTGGCGGCACCGCGGGCGGCAAGGTAATCAAAGACAAACTGTTTTTCTTTGGAACCTACGAGGGGCTTCGCGACCGCACCAATGGCGCTCAGACTGCCACGGTACCGACGGTCAACGCGAAGACCGGAAACTTCTCCGACTACGGGATTCCGATTTACATGCCGCATATCACGAATCCCGACGGTTCTTCGACGTTCCGCGCCGGTAACGCTCTCCCGGCGGGTTGCTACAATTCGAATCCGAATACCGATGTGCCGTGGCCGAACATGACGATTCCGCAACAGTGCTGGAATCCGTCGATCGCCAAGTTTCTGGGGAGCGATTATGTTCCCGCGCCCAATCGCCCAGGGCTGCGCGACAATTACTCCGGCGTGGTGGGCATACCTACCAATTGGGATCAGGTAGCCGGGCGCGTGGATTATCTAATGAAGCAGAACATGGTCCTGTGGGGCCGTTACTCATGGTCACGGGAGGACGTGAACCAGAACGGCTTGCTGCCTGCAACCGATATCGTCAATGGCGTCAAAACCGATACGGTGGGCTTGCATCACTCCTGGACAATCGGGGCGCACATGGTGAACGAGATCAAAGCCAACTATGTTCGAGCCAATGCCAGTAGCCTGGGAGCGTTGAGTGGAAGCTCGCAGAATGTTGCCGGCAGCGTTCTCGGAATTCCCGGCGTGTCGGGGGCTCCGATTGACTACGGATTACCTCAATTCAGCGCGGCCGGCGACAATTTCCTCTCGCTGGGGCAGAACGCTTTCGGTGTTCCCTTGCAGAAGGTTCAGAACACTTATGAGTACGGCGACGACTTTTCCCTGATCAAAGGACGGCATGTTATTAAGATCGGCGTGGATTTTCGTCACGAGTATTTGAACATCCTTTCGCACAACCTGGCGCGAGGTTCGTTCAATTTTCCGGTGGCGGCGACAGCGGCCCTGGATGGGAGCGGTGGACTTTCACTGGCTTCTTTCATCCTGGGCATCAGCAACGATTCCGAGGTGGCAACGGGCGACGCGCACGATCATCTGTTCCGCTGGACGCAAGCATATTACGTGCAGGACGACTTCAAGGTTGCGCATAATTTCACGTTGAACCTGGGTCTGCGATATGAGATCTCCCCCTATTGGTACGACAACCGGAACAACATCACCAACCTGGATATTATCAACGGCGTGCCCACCATCATACGGCCGGGCACAGGTGACCCGTACGCGGGCTTCCCGCCAGCGCGTTTCGTTTCCGATCCAACTTCGCCGTTGTACTTGCCGTTCATTCGCAGCAACATACTGGGCCGAAGCCTGGTCTTCACGGACTTCTCGAATTGGTCGCCGAGGTTGGGCTTTGCGTGGTCGCCGGGATGGGGCCACAATAAGACAGTGTTCAGAGGCGGGGCGGGGATTTTCTATTCGCCAATGAACGCGGATCCGTGGTTCGATTTTGCGCGTAGCGCGCCGATCTCGGCCAAATTTATCCGCAAGGGATCGTACTCGATTGTCGATCAGATTTTCAACAACACCGCACAGGTGATCGCCGCGCCGTCCCAATTCACGATTGATCCTCACCTGAAGACACCGCGCATCCAGCAATGGAGTTTCGGGGTACAGCAGGAGCTCAGGCCAAATCTCGTACTGGAAGTGGCCTACGTCGGTTCGGCTTCCACGCACTTGCCGCACCTCACGGATCAAAACGAGCAATTACCCGTGCTGAACGGCAACCAGGTGGTGCAGCCGGTGGTTTACAATGCACCTCAGTACGCTTCTCTGTCTTCGTATTACAACCTGGTCCAGAGTGTGACGTCGGCCAGTTACGAATCCATGCAGACCAAACTCGAGAAGCGCTTCTCAGCGGGATTTACATTCCTGAGTTCCTTTACCTGGGGCAGATCGATGGATACAGCTTCTGCCACACGGGATGGCGGCAACGGTCCATCCACGCCGCACGTTTACGATTACAGGCTGGACTATGGACCTTCGGCATTTGACGCGAAGTTGAACTGGGTGAACAGCGCTCTGTACGAACTTCCATTCGGAAAGGGGCGCCACTGGGGCTCGGACTGGAACCGGCCAACGGATCTGTTATTGGGTGGTTGGCAGATCGGCGGAATCGCCGTGGCACGCACTGGATTTCCCCAGTCCTGCTTGAATGCCAGCGATGCGGCAGTGAACAATGCCAATCTCGAACAAGACAACTGCGATATCATCGCCAATCCGAATAATGGGCCGAAACAAATTCTGGATTTCTGGAACCTGGGTGCTTTCGCAACGCCCACGGCTACGCAAGTATTCGGCACAGGGGGCCGAGGCGTTCTCCGCGGACCCAATTTCGTCAGCATGGACTTCACGGCGCAGAAGACTATGACTCTGGTGGAGCGTTTGAAGCTGCAATTCCGGTTTGAGGCGTTTAATCTGCTGAACCATCCGCTATTCTCGATGCCGAACCCCTATGAGGACACTTATCCGAATTACGACGCAACCGGCCATCCCACCGGGCCGGTAACGCTGGGACAGATCGGTTCCTTCAACACCATCAGCAGCACCGCCGGCGCCAACCGGCAGCTTCAGTTTGCGTTAAAGCTAATCTGGTAAGAAGGAGATTTATGCAACGTAGACACTTCCTGCTTGGCTCCGCCGCGGCCGCTGTCGCGAGCAGGACGGTTCTGGCCAGTCCCAATGATACAGTTCGCGTAGCGTGCGTCGGTGTACGGGCGCAAGGCCACGAGCACATCCGCCGCTATGCCAAGATGCCCAATGTTCAGATCGCCGCGGTGTGTGATATCGACGAGTCCGTCCTGAACGCGCGGCTGGACGAAATCGAAAAGCTGGGGCAGAAGCGTCCCACCGGATATACCGATTTCCGCAAGCTGCTTGAGGACAAGAGCATCGATGCGGTTTCCATCGCCACTCCGAACCATCACCACACGCTGCAAACCATCTGGGCCTGTCAGGCAGGAAAAGACGTATACGTGGAGAAGCCCTGCTCGCACGACATGTTCGAGGCGCGGCAGATTTCGACCGTCGTGGAGAAATACCAACGCATCGTCCAGCACGGCACCAACAGCCGCTCCGGCATCGCACGCGAGGCAGTTCAAAAGATTGAGGAGGGTCTCATCGGCGATGTCTACATGGCGCGCGGGCTGTGCTTCAAATGGCGAAACACCATCGGACGCGAGCCGGTGTCGCCGGTTCCGCCAGGAGTCCACTATGACTTGTGGCTAGGGGGCGCGCCACAGCACGAATTCACCAAGAACCGCTTCCACTACAACTGGCATTGGTTTTGGGATTACGGTAACGGTGACATTGGCAACCAAGGTATCCATCAGATGGACGTCGCGCGTTGGGCGCTGGGCGTGAAATATCCGGCCAAGGTGAGCGCGATCGGCGGCCACATGATGTTCGACGACGACCAGGAGACGCCGAACTTGTTGACGGCCACGTTCGAGTTTGACGAAGGCGGCAGAAAACGGATTTTGGTTTTCGAAGTTCGCCATTGGATGACAAATCATGAAGCGGGCATGGGTGAGAACGGGAGCTCTCCGAACACAGTTGGGACGATCATATACGGTCCCAAAGGATACGTGGCCATCTGGGATGAGGACAACGCGCGCTATTCGAGCTACCTGGGCAAAGAGCAGCAGCCTGGTCCATCGGGCCACGACGCCGGTAATAATTGGGCGAACTTCATCTCCGCTGTTCGGAGCCGCAAGCCGTCGGACCTGAACGCGCCGATCACCGAAGGCGCCATTTCCACCATGCTGGTGCATCTTGCGAACATTTCTTATCGGGTCGGCCGGACGCTGTATTTCGATCCCGAGACATACTCCTGCAAAGGCGATGCCGAAGCCAACGCACTGTTCCGCCGGAAATATCGCGCACCGTTTGCGGTGCCGGAACTGGTAAGTTGATTGATGGCCACCGCGGAACAGCCAGTGGCGCTCGAATTCGGAACGGCTCGAGTGCGCGTCTATCCTTCACGACAAGCGCTCGGAGCTGCCGCGGCGGCCGATGCCAGCCGGACGATCGTAAACGCGGTGCGCGAACGTGGCCGCGCGCGTATCATCGTCGCCACTGGCAACTCGCAACTGGAACTGATTCACGCGCTGGTGGAAATCCCGGGCGTGCCATGGAAATCCGTCGAAGTCTTCCATCTCGACGAGTATGTCGGCATGCCGGACACGCATCGTTCCAGCTTCCGGCTTTGGATCAAGCGGCGCATTGAAGACACAGTCCACCCCGGGACGATTCAATATATGCAGGGCGATGCACCGGATCTGGATGCCGAGATAGAGCGCTACACTAGGCTGCTCAACCAGGCGCCGCTGGACTTGGCATTCGTCGGATTTGGGGAGAACGGTCATATTGCTTTCAATGATCCGCATGTGGCGGATTTTGCCGATCCGGTAACGATCAAGCTCGTGGTGATGGATGACGCGTCCCGAAGACAGCAGGCGGGCGAAGGGCACTTTGATAGTCCGGCGTCGGTGCCGCGTGAGGCGCTGACGGTTACTTGTCCGGCTCTGATGCGTGCTGCTGCCTGGATCTGCGCGGTGCCGGAATTGCGCAAGGCTCAAGCGGTTCGGAATGCGCTGGAGGGTCCCATTGCGACAACGTGTCCATCGTCGATTGTGCGGACGCATCCGAATGCTACCGTTTATTTGGATATGGAGTCCGCATCGTTGCTGAGCCATAATTACTGAAGAGGTGAATCATGAAGAACTCGAACCAGCCTACGCGCCGCAACTTTGTTGAGCAAGCTTCCACTCTAGTGGGATTGGGGGCCGCCATCCAATCGACAGCTCTTTCCTACAGCCGCATCCTCGGGGCCAACGATCGCATTTCCGTCGGCCACATCGGCATCGGCAACCGCGGGGCCGAACTCGCGGGCATGGCCGCGCGGCTCAAGGATAAATACAACTTCGAGCTGACCGCGGTGTGCGATCTGTGGAGCGTTAATCGCGATCGCGCGGCCGATCGAGGAGAGAAAAACTACGGCCGCCGGCCACGCACTTTCCAATACATGGAGAAGATGCTGGAATTGCCGGACGTGGATGCGGTGTTCATATCCACCGCGGATTTCCAGCACTCCCTGCACCTGAAGACCGTTCTTGAAGCCGGCAAAGACGTGTATTGCGAAAAGCCGATGGCGACGGATCTTGCGGATGCGAAGGCTGCCCGCGATGCATTTTTGAAGACCGACCGGATTGTTCAAATCGGATCACAGCACCGCAGCGAAGCCTACTCCCGCGAGACCAAGAAGGTGATCGATAGTGGCGCTTTGGGCGAGATCACGAAAATCGAAATCGTATGGAATTTTCACGGTCCCCGGTGGCGCGGGCGCCCGGAGGTGAAGCAGATTCGCGAACAGGACACGGACTGGAAGCGCTGGCTGCTGCACAAACAGCCTCGCCCGTTTGATCCACGTGCGTATTTCGAGTTTCGTCTGTATCGGGACTTTTCGGCCGGGATTGCCAGCCAGTGGATGGTGCACGCGCTGGATCTGATGAACTACTTCCATGAGGACAAGTTTCCGCATTCGGTGGTGGCGCACGGAGGGGTCTATGCGTGGCCCGATGGCCGCGAGAATCCCGATACTTTCCACGCGCTGTTGGAACATCCGAAAGGGTTTCTACTGAGCTACTCCACCAGCTTCGGAAACGATTGCGACAGCTTCTCGCGCATCATGGGAAAGAAGGCCACGCTGATTAACGAAGGTGGCGAGGGCAGCCCGCGATGGTTGTTGGTGGAGGAAGTTGGAAATCACGAGAGCAATCCATTCATCAAGCGGCCGCAGCGTTATGTCACCCTGCCCGGCAGCGACAAACCTGGTCCGACCTTCATCGGCGATGAGGATCTTTCGCACCAGGACAATTGGTTCTCATGCATCCGGTCGCGGCAACAACCCAACACAACTGTGCATGATGGATTCGCCTCCGCGGTGGGCGTGATCATGGCCGCGCAAGCTCAGCGGGAAGGGAAGAAGCTTTACTGGAATCCGAAGACGGAAGAAATTTTGGACCATCCGGCGAAAGCCTAGCGAATGCGAGCAGGCCACGGCATTCGTTGGCGGATTGTCTGGATTCTGTTTTTCTCCACCGCGATCAATTACATCAACCGGCAAACGCTCTCGCTCCTGGCCCCGGTCATCTCCAGTGAGCTGCATTTCAGCCACGAGGATCTTTCCAGGATCTTCGGTTCTTTTCAGCTCGCCTACGCGTGGACCTGGCTCATCGGCGGTCTGCTTTTGGATGTGATCGGTGCGCGCTGGGGACTTAGTCTCGCGGTAGTCTGGTGGTCTGCCGCGAGTATTCTCACGGGCTTCGCGAACTCAGTCGCGTCCTTCAGCTTCTACCGGTTTCTACTCGGTATCGGAGAGGGTTTCAACTGGCCAGGCGCGAGTAAAGTGGTGGCGGAATGGTTTCCCGCGCGCGAACGCGGTCTGGCTGTTGCGGTTTTTGACAGCGGTTCCAGTGTCGGAGCAGCCATTGCCGCGCTGACTATCCCACTTATATCGCTGGCGCTGGGATGGCGCCGTGCTTTCACTGTTTCGGGGCTTCTCGGTCTGGTGTGGCTTGCATTCTGGTGGAAGAACTATCATCCGCGCGATCAGCACCCCAAACTCTCAGCCGAGGAAGCCGCCATTATCGACGACGGCGTGGATCGGAGCATACCAAAAGAGCCGTTCCTGGTAGTGCTCCGGAAACTGTGGAAGAATCCGAACGCGTGGGGAATTCTGCTGGGCCGCTCGCTGACGGATCCCATGTGGTGGTTCTACGTGTTCTGGCTGCCGCAATATTTGAGCGACGCGCGCGGATTCAGCCTGAAACAAATCGCGGCTTTCGCGTGGATCCCGTTCGTCGCGGCCGACCTCGGAAATTTCACGGGAGGCTGGGTGTCGGGCTTGCTCATCCGGCGCGGCGTGCCCGTGATTCGCGCCAGAAAATGGATCTGCGTGGTCACGTGCGTTCCGATGCTTGCCGGAATTCCAGCCGTGCTGGTGCACAGTCCGTTTTGGGCCGTCTTCCTGATTTGCATTGCGCTGTGGGGCTATGCGGCCTGGTCGACGATGGGTCTCACGTTTCCTTCCGATCTGTTCGATCAGCGAGTGGTTGGCACTGTTACGGGTTTCAGTGGATTCGGCGCGGGCATGGCGGGGACGGCGGTGACGTTGGCGGTCGGCTACATCGTGGACGAGTTCTCATACATGCCGGCGTTTCTGTTTGTTTCGTTCCTGCCGGTGCTAGCCACCGTGAGTGTGCTGGGATTGATCCGCCAGAACCGTCCCGTGGCTCGATAGGCTCCTACGCTTTTCTGCTGTCTGCAGCAGGCGGCGTGGACGAAACTGGATTGGTCCTAGTGAATTTCTGGAGCATGCCCTCCAGGAACGCGAAGAAAACATCCACGGCGTATCCCACCAGAAACGCGATCGCGAGTGGCGGGATAGAGGCGCCCTGCCCGATGGCGAGGTTGTTAAACAGGCCCACCACAGCGCCCCCAATGGCCGCAATCAGGAACCGAGGTGCGTCGGCGACGGACGGCGTGTACGTCCGGGTGGAGATTTGTTGTTGAAACGTGCGTAACAGGTACGCGCATGTTCCCAGTAGCGCATACAGAACCGGGAGAATGCAGGTGGTGATCGCGCCATACACCACTGCCACATCGTCCACCAGGCTTTGGCCAAAATATCGCACGTACTGAAACACCTGCGTTCGATCACCTGCGGCCCAAGCAAAGTCCGTCAAGCCCTCGGGAAGTTGAAACTTGTCGTGGATCTTCCCAGGATCGTTGCGAACATCAGGAAAAGGATCCATTCCCGGCCCGAAGACGAGTACGCGCAATTGCCGGGCGCTCGCATCGATCTCCCGGATGTCGCTCGCGAACTGCTGGAGCTCGGTGATCACCGCGGTATCGGAAAGCTTGCTTCCGGCGGGCAGGTTCGCTTCCTTCCTCTCTGAAGCCGGTGGAGGGCCGAGTTCCGCACGAAGTTTCACGGCGAGATCGTTAGCGGCTGCGATGTCCGTCTTGATGGTGGTGGATATGGCGGATGTAACAAAGCTTGCCACCGAAAATGGAACGATAAAAGCGGCCAGGCAGATCGAGACAATCCAGTATTTTTTGACCCTAGGCTTGCCGCTCCACACTTTGAGACTCTCGGCCGTAACCGGCTTGAGCTGGGCGGCGAGTTTCCCGAGCGCCGCGAGCAGTTTCCCCGCCGTCTCCTCGTCCCATCCGGCGACGCTGGCAGCCCTAGCCTGCAGGATATGATCACGTGTATGGTCTTCGATGGGTATACCCAGCTCGGCTGCATACTTGAGCAGTCGCTCGGCATCCTTCAGAGCCTCTTCAAAATAGGCAGGAGGCTCTGCAAAAGTCGGATTTCGATCCGCGTGTGAGTGGGCCATTACCTTTTCGGCTCCCTATCATATACCCAGTACATCGGGGACGCAAGCATTATTAAGGCGCTTAACAGCGTTTAAGCAGTAAAGTATGCATTATATATGTGCGAAATGCCGGCAGATCGTTTCATGATCAGTGATCGTGGCGTCGAAACCGGGCCGGCGCTTCGAAGCTCAGTCCCTCGCGTTGTACCGGCACGTCTTGAAGTCTCATCTTGCGGTATATTCTCTCCATGCAGCTTCGCCGGTGTCTTATCGCAGCGTTCGTCACGCTTCCGCTCTTCTCGCAGCCCAGTGCAAACATATTGCTGAAGCCAGGCCACGAGGCCAGCCAACCCGTGGATGACGAGTACACAAAAAAGATCGTTGAATATACCACCGAGCCCTTCTTCAACTCGCCGCTTACCGACTATCTGCCGGCGTCGAAGACCGTGCCTACGCCCAAGGCCGTTCTCGGTGACATCGCGGGCGCACCTGGCATTCTGCCTTACTCGCACGAGGTTTATCGCTACATGCGGATGTTGGAGAAAGCCAGTCCGCGCGTAAAGGTGTTCAGCATCGGCAAGACCGAGGAAGGCCGCGAGATGATCGCAGTGGCGGTGGCATCCGAGCGGTTGATCGCATCGCTCGAAGAGAACCGCACACGGTTGGCGAAGCTGGCCGATCCACGGACCATCAATCTCGACGATGCCGAGGCCGAAAAGCTGATCGCCGCGTCAACGCCCGTTTACTACATCACAGGAACCATACATTCGCCCGAGACCGGCGCGCCTACGGCGCTCATGGAAATGGCTTACCGGCTGGCCGTGGATGAAAGCGCATATATCCGCGCCATCCGGGAAAACGTGATTACGCTGATCACACCGATCGTGGAAGTGGACGGGCGCGATCGCATGGTGGACATTTATCGCTGGCACCTCGCAAATCCGGGTAAGGAATGGCCGCCGCTGGTTTATTGGGGCCACTATGTGGCGCACGACAATAATCGCGATGCGATGGGTCTCACATTGGAGCTGACGCGAAATGTTCTGAAGACTTTCGTCGGCTGGAAGGCGCAGGTGCTACACGATCTGCACGAATCCGTTCCGTATCTGTACGACAACACCGTCGGCGACGGTCCTTACAATGCCTGGATCGATCCGATTCTCGCCGACGAATGGCAGATGATGGGCTGGAACAATGTTTCGGAGATGACTAAGTTCGGCATGCCGGGTGTGTTCACGCACGGCACGTTCGACACCTGGTCGCCCAGCTATCTGATGTTCATCGCCGCCATGCACAACGGGATCAGCCGGCTCTATGAAACATTCGGTAACGGCGGCGCGGACACCGAGGAGCGCACTCTACGGCCCAACGAGTACTCGCGCACCTGGTACCGGCAGAATCCACCGCTACCCAAGGCCAAATGGTCGCAGCGCAATAACAATAATTACGAGCAAACCGGTGTTCTGACCGGATTGGCATACTTCGCCACCAACAATAAATTATTCCTGCGCAATTTTTATTTAAAAGCCAAGCGCTCTATCGAAAAGCCGCGCACAGCAGGACCAGCAGCCTACGTATTTCCCGCCGACGATCCCCGGCCCGGCGCGCAAGCGGATCTATTAAGGATGCTGCAGGATCAAGGCTGCGAGATTTCTCGCGCGAGTGCGCCCTTCACCGTGATGATGCCGGCTAAGAAAGTTCCGCCGAAGGGTGGCCGTGGTGGAAGCGGTGGCGGCGATACCGCCGCGGAGGGTGAAAACGCGGCCGAAGGCGGCGACCACAAACCTAAGGAAAAGCCCAAGCCCGAGCCTCGGACATTTCCCGCGGGAAGCTATGTTTTGCGCATGGATCAGCCTTACAGCCGCATTGCCGATACGCTGCTGGATTATCAATATTGGGCGCCCAACGATCCGCAGAAAGCCATTTACGACGACACCGGCTGGACCTTCGGCGAACTCGGCAACGTGCAAGTATCGCGCGTGACTGACATCAAAGTGCTGGATGCATCCATGACTCGCGTTCAGGGAGCGGTGGATGCGCCGGGCGGCGTGGAAGGATCCGGCGATGTTTTTCTGATCAACCACAACGCTGACAGCGGTCTGATCACCTTGCGCTACCGCTTCCCTGGCGCGTCGTTCGAAGCCGCCGAGGAACCGTTTGAAGCCGCGGGGCGAAAGTTCAACCGCGGGTCATTCATTGTACATAGTGTTACGTCTGCCGAACTGGGCAAAGCCGGCGCAGAACTCGGTGTGCAGATTTACGCGGCATCCTCCGCGCCCAACGTAAAAACTCACGCGGTTCGCGCTGCGCGCATCGCGATAATGCACACCTGGTACAGCACGCAGGCCGAAGGCTGGTGGCGTGTCGAATTTGACCGCCTGAAGATTCCTTTCGACTACATCAGCACGCAGACTGCTTCGAATGCCGGCGACTTGCGCTCGAAGTACGACGTGATTGTTTTCCCTCCCGGCGTTCGGAATCCGCAGACGGTGATCAATGGCATGCCGATGTACGGAAATCCGCTGCCCTGGAAGGTTACCGCGCTTACTCCGAATCTCGGCAAGACCGACGAGACCGATGACATGCGTCCAGGGCTCGGCTGGACGGGCCTGGAACATTTGCAGGAGTTTGTCCGGAAAGGCGGCCTGTTGATCACCGCGAACGACAGCGCCAACTTTGCTGTGGCGTTCGGACTTACGCCCGGCGTTTCCATCTCGGCGGCGCAACGGCTCAAAGTCACCGGTTCGGCTTTGCGATCGAAGATGGTGGACGCGGCCAGCCCGATTGTTTATGGGTACAAGGACAATCTCGCGATCTTCGCCTCGAATCCTCCGGTTTTTAACCTGACGAATATGGTGGGCGGAGGTGGTGGCCGTGGCGGGGCGAATGGTCCCGGCGGTGCGAACGAGAAGGAGCGCGCAACGGGCCGCGGCACAGCCGACGATCCGGATGTCCCGCAAGGCCGCTCGCCGGTGGAGATCCCCGAAGAGCCGCATGCGGAAGCCTGGGAGGCTTTGCCGCTGACCGATGAGCAGCTTCGCAATCCCGTGAACGTAATCCCGCCGGCGGCGCGCCCGCGCGTGGTGTTGCGTTACGCCAATGCCAATGAACTGCTGGTTTCTGGCCTCCTCGATAACGGCTCTGAATTGGCGCAACACGCTGCAGTCATCGATTCGCCGTATGGCGAAGGACACGTGGTGCTGTTCTCCAACAATCCTTTCTGGCGCGCGGAAACCAAAGGCAGCTACTTTCTGGTGTTCAACGCCATTCTGAATTTTGACAGCTTGAACGCCGGCAAGAAGCTGGCGGATCGCTAGCCTGGCGGGTCACTCTTGTGCGGAATCGTCTAGTAGTCTTAGATCGCGCCCCCTCGTTTGGGGGGACCAGCTTTCCTCGGGTGCAGCCGATTAATCACGCGTGTCAGCCTCGGCCAGTTCATTGCCTGTAAAGGCGCGGGCACTGCTCGCGCTAAAAGCATTGCCGCCGCTGTCGCCCGTTCTTCATCGCGTGATTGCGAGCCTGGCACACGAAGATGTCTCCTTCGCAAAAGTGGCTGAATTGATCGAGAAAGATATGGCGCTGGCTGGGAATATCCTGCAGTTGGTTAATTCTCCGCTGTACAGCGTCCGCGGAACAGTAAGTTCGGTGCGCCATGCGGTTTCGATTCTGGGTGTTAATAAGCTCCGCAACGCGGTGCTCGGTCTTTCGGCTGCGCAGATGTGGCGATCGTTGAGAACGCCGCCCGGTTGGTTGATGGCTGATTTTAATCGCCACTCGGTGAGCGTCGCCATTCTGGCGGATCTGCTGTCGCAGCATTTACCGGTAAGGGACTCCGTGGGCGCTTTCGTGGCAGGACTCTTCCACGATCTCGGGTTGTTGCTGGTCGCGATTGGCCTGCCCGCGGAGTACAAGCAAATCGCTGTTCTATGCGAGAAGGACCCGCAGGGATCGGCGACGCACGAGTTTCAAGTTCTGGGAACAACGCATGCCGAGCTTTCCGCGGAGGCCTTGGCGGTTTGGAACTTGCCCGCGACGATCCGCGCCGCGGTTCGTTACCATATGCGGCCCGAGCTCGATCCGGAAGCCTCGGCGGACGGAATCGCCTTGAGTCGTATTCTCCACGCCGCGAATGCTTATGTCGGGGCGACCACAGTTTCGTTCTGCGTGATGGAAGATACCGCGCGCGGAACTGAGTGCTCGCTGGAATCTATCGGTCTGGGTGCGCATTTGGCCGGCGTACTGCGTGAGTACGAGAATGAGCTCGAGGCTATCCGACCGTATTTCTGATAAAGGCACCGACTCCCTTACGGTCACGGTTCGGTCACACGCGCTAGACGGCGATGGAACCGGCGGGCGGATTCTTGGCATTGTAAGCCGTAGCGCCGGGCGTGCTGATTCCAGGCGCTTCCGCGATCGGTTGTTGCAGAGCGGAAGGCACCCACGTATATCCGTAACTTTCCCGTGCGGCAGTGATCTTGGCCGGGTCCCAGCCATATACCATGATCGGTACGTCGATATCGTAGCCCTCCGCGCTGAGTTTTGCGGCCAATTGCGTGCGCTGATTGTAGTCGTCCACGTTCCGAAGCGCCTGAACGGCGGGTGGTTGCGCGGCCCAATAGGCGTCATCGAACGACTGCTCGGATTCGCCCGAAGAGCTGCCGGCCGTTGACGTCGTTGTGGTGGAAGTCGGCGTGGCCGGCGTAGTGCTCGCGGCGGGCGTTGCGCTCACGACGGGAGTGGTACTCGCCGCACTTCCCTCGTTCGCGGCCGCCGAAAAAGGCGTCACTGCGGAGACCGCGGCTTTGGCCGGCGTAATAGAGAGCGTGACATTATTCGGATTAATTCCAAACTTCTGCAAGGTTGAGGAAAGCGCGGCCGACAGAGCAGTTTGAAAACCGTCGCCGGCTTGGCTCTGCGGAGGGGGGAGGAGGCTCGCGGACGAATCCTGCGCCCCGGAAGTTGACGTGGTGTTTAACTGAATCATATTTGTGTCTCCTGGTTCTCGCTATAGTGTTTTGGTTCCCATCAGACGTAAAATGTAAGCCAAGATTTCGGCCACTGCACGGTAAAGATGCGGTGGAATCTGTTGTCCCACTTCCACGGATTTATATAAGGCTTGCGCCAAAGGCGGGTTTTCGACCAACGGGATGCTATGCGATAACGCCCGTGCGCGAATCCGCCCCGCCAGATAATTCTTGCCCTTCGCAACCACAACCGGCGCCGCCATGGATTCGTGGTGATAGCGGATGGCCACCGCGTAATGGGTGGGGTTCACGATCAAGGCCGTTGCGGTCTTTATGTCTTCCATCATTCTGCGGCGGCGAGTGTCGCGCTGCAGGCGCCGGATGCGCATTTTGATCTGAGGATTGCCTTCAGTCTGCTTCTGCTCCTCGCGAATATCCTGCTTGCTCATCTTCATCTGCTTGGAGAATCGGCGCCTCTGCCGGGCAAGATCGATCATTCCGAACAACACAAAGAACGCAGCCGCTTTCCACAGCACGGTCAGGCACAAGGAGCACATTTCGGCCATGCCCACTTGGAGACTGCTGAGTGGCAGCATCAACAGCCGGCCAAGGTCACGCGCTGTTACCCAATAGATGGACACGCCGAACATCGCCAGTAGCGCCACGGCCTGGATTGCTGAGGCGAAGCCTTTTTGCGGAGCGGATTTGAGTTTGGAAATAACACTGAAGTTCGAAGCCTTGGGCGTCAGGCCTTGCAGGCTCATGCCGAAACCGGTGGAGGTAAGCTGAAACGCTAGGCCGGTCAACACCAGAACGCCGCTGGTGGCCGCCAACGGGTACATGGTCTGCGCAAAAGAATTGTGCAAGATGTTGGTCAGCACCGCGGGGCTGAGGTCCTGGCGAAACGCCTGGCTGAACAAGGTTTGCGTTGCCTTCTTCAGGTTGCCAAGCAATTGTTGTCCGCTTTCCACCAGCAGGATCACGAACACGGTGAACTGCAGGCCGCTGACGAAATCCTTGGACGACGCAAACTTGCCTTCCCGCCGCGCCTTGAGCAGCCGATGCGCTGTAGCTTTTTCGGTTTTTTCACCACTTTGCTGCATGTTAGAACACTTTGCTCATTACTACCCCAGGCGCATCACAAACCCAGGAATTTTCCAAGAGCTCCGAAAGCGGCAGTGGCCGACTGCTGATAGAGCTTGGGAATCAAAAACACAAGAAGGCTCAAGGCGGTCATCGCAGCCAGCATCTTGGCCGGAAACGCGAGCGCCATCAGTTGAAGCTGCGAGTTCAGACGTCCGAGCAAGCCCATGGATAAGTCGATCAGGAACAGCAACGTCATCAGCGGAAGCACCAGACGGATTCCCGTGGAGAATACGCCGGAGCCGAGCATCACCAGTCCCTCAACGCTAGGCCGAGACGCGGCAAAGGCGCCGGGCGGATTGGTTTCAAGGCTGCGCGAGAGAATGCCCAGCAGTTGCCGGTCTAATCCCATGGCGAAGAAAAGCATGCCTGCGACCATCTGCGCGATGAGAATCAGGACCGTGGCATCCGCTTCCGTGTTGGGGTCGATCGTGGAGGCGTAGGCAAAACCGGCCTGAGTGCTGATGGCCTGCGCCGCCATCACCAGCCACTCGATGATAAAGGACACCGCCAATCCGGTTGCCAATCCAATGCCGGCTTCGGCCAACATCCATCCAGTGAGTTGCACCATGCTGGCCGGAGCCGGCTGCGAAACCGGCCAGCGCGAATACAATGCAAAGGTCAATGCCAGAGCGAGCCCGATTTTAGCGGCGTCGGGACCGGATTTGAAACCGGGCAGGGGAAGGAAAATGAAGACGCCGGCCATGCGTGCCAACACCAGAAGGAACCCGTAAAGTTGGGATGCGTGGATAGCGGCATCACCGTGCATAGCGGCCCAAGTCGGCGAAAATCGAGATAGAGTACGCCGAGATCTGCTTCAACATCCATGGCAGCAGCAGCAAGAATCCGAACAGAAATGCGGCCAGACGCGGAATGGTGCTAAAGGCCGAATCCTGCAACGAGGTCGCGATCTGGATGATGTTCACGACGATGCCCACCGCGAAACCGATGAGCAACAGCGGCGCGCAAAGAAGCACCGTGGTCCAGAACGCCTGACTGATAATGTGGATAACCGCTTCCGGACTCATGATCTCCTCAATAAAAGCTCTTCAATAGAGAGCCGATCACCAGGTTCCATCCGTCCACCAGAACGAACAGAAGGATTTTGAACGGGGCCGAAATCATGACCGGCGGCAACTGAACCATTCCGATGGAAAGCGTGACGGAGGCTACCACCAGGTCGATGATCAAGAAGGGTAAAAACAAGACCGCGCCGATTTGAAAACCGGCCTTCATTTCCGACAGGATGTAGGCGGGAATCAGAACCTTCAAATCCAAGTCAGCTGGTGTCCGCGGAGGCGGGGATTTGGCGATTTCAAGGCAGGTCTTGATATCTTTCTCGCGCGAGAATTTCAGAAGAAAAGTCTTGAGCGGCTGGGAGCCTTTTTCAAATCCTTCCTGCCAGGTGAGCTGGCCGTTCTCCACTGGTTCCCAACCTTGGTGATAAACATCGTAGACCACCGGTTGCATGACAAGGAAGGCCAAAAACAACGCTAAGCCAACCAGCACCTGATTGGACGGCGCCGATTGAGTTCCCAAAGCCTGCCGGAGGAAATGCAGCACGATGGCGATTCTTAAGAACGGGCTGACCGACATGATGGCCGCGGGCAACAGCGTGAGCAGCGTGAGCAGAATCACGATTTGCATGGGCGTGCTGAGCGTCAAGCCCTTGGCGTTGGCAGGTCCGAAAACCGGCACGGATGGATCGGCCGGCGCTGCCTGGAGTGAAACGGCCGCGAGGAGCAAAAGCAGGATGAGTAGCGTTCTGATCATTGTCCTGTGCTCAGGATGTTCTGGGGTAGAGAAGCCGGTAACGACTCAGGTATAGCGGCGTCCAGGATGGTACAAGAGGAAGGCGCGGTTCCTATCAACACCACCTTCCCGGAAACACGCACCAGGTGGATGGCATGTTGCGGAGTGAGTGGAACGCGTTCCAGGATCTCCATGCGGCGAGCGCCGGTGCCGCGCCTCCCCATCAGTGGAAGCGCTGCCAGCCCGCGCTTCTTCGCGAGAAACAGCAGCCCCCCGAGGAGCGCGAACACCACCAACACCATCGCGATCTGTTCAGTTAGTTCCATTCGTGCCCACACCCGGGTTTGCCTTTTGCAACATGTTCCGCACCCGGACGGAGAGAGAATCTCGAACCACCACCACTTCCACCGATGCCAGCTCGGCTCCCCCGGCCCGCAAGGTGAACGGAGCACCGTCGGGGTGATCGGTTTTGAGGATCATGCCCTCGCTGAGATCGAAAATCTCTCCTATCGTCAGCGTTAGGTTTCCGAGCTCCACTTCGATGGGAAACGGAAGTTCCGCGAAGCGCTGCAACACATCCGAGTTGTCCATCGTTATTGCTTCAGGTTGAGCAGATCCTGAGTCAACTGATCGAGCGTTGAGATCACGCGGGAATTCGCTTCATAGGAGCGCTGATACACAATCAAGTTGGTAAACTCGGTTGCGATGTCCACATTGGATGATTCCAGCGCGCCGCCCTGGATGGTCCCGCGGCTGCCGGTTCCAGGAGAACCAACGGCGGGAGCGGCCGTATTGGCTCCGAGCTCAAAGTTATTTTGTCCAGTTGAAATGAGCGACTGGGGGTTGCTGATGGCGGCCAACGCCAGTTGGGCAACCACGGCCTGGCTACCGTCGGAGTAATGCGCCACGATGGAGCCTCCGTCGGCAAGAGAAACCTGCGTGATTTCGGTGGCGGGGATTCCGTCCTGGGTGGTGCCGGAGAGCGCGGATGTCTGTGCAAACTGAGTGATGGTGGATGCGCCCGTTGTAGGGTTGTAAAGATTCCAGTTCAAGTTCATGTTGCTGGCGCCATCGGCAAGCCCCGTTATAGCCACCGGAACCACGCCGGGAGCCGCCGGCGTCGTCAGATTTCCGTTGGAATCGAAGTTGAGGGTTCCCGTGGCGAGCTGAGAGGGCGTTCCCGCCTTGCCGCCGGTGATGTCTTGGCCCGGAATGGTGATGGAATAACTCCATGTGTTCGCCGCGGTTTCGGTGAACGTGGCAGTGAGGGTCTGGGTGGTGCCGAGCGAGTCCACTACCTGAATGGGGGCGGAGAAGGTTGCAGCGCTCGTTCCGACGGTTGCGCCAGAAAGAAGGTTCATATCCATGGAGAACTGTGTGGTGGCGCTGGGCGTAGATAATGCATTGGCGGGAATCGTAATGTTCCCCACCGCGCCGCTGGTGTTTAACACGCCGTTGGTGGCCATCCAGCCTTGCACGTTTTGCCCCGTGGCGGTGACTAGAGTCCCGTTGGCGTCGAGCTGGAAGTTGCCGGCCCGCGTATACAACGTGTCCCCGGCTGAGTCCCGAACAACGAAGAATCCATTGCCTTGGATGGCTCCGTCGAAGGCGCCTCCGGTGAGCTGAATGGATCCTTGAGTAAACTGGCTCTGGCCGATGGTGGCCGAAACACCGCCGCCAATTTGAATCGCGCCTCCTCCAGCGGTTTGCGCCAACAAATCGTAAAAGGATGCCGTAGTGTCCTTATAGCCGGTGGTGTTCAGGTTGGCTAGATTGTTGCCAACGATGTCCAACGCGTCGGTGTCGGCGGTTAGTCCGCTCAGTGCGATTGAGAATGATCCTGACATATTAAGTGCTCCTTAGTTTGATTTGTTAGTACTCCCACTGTTCGAGGCAGGGGGCGGTTGGACGTCGGCCGCCAAAGTGGTGATGCCTTTGTTGATACTCAGCAACTGCTCCAATTGGCTGAACTGTACAAGCTGGCCGACAAACTGAATGCTGTCGGTGGGATTGAGCGGATCCTGATTCTTGATCTGCGCCACCAGCAAATTCAGAAATGTACTCTCGCTAGTGAGCGAACCGGGAAGGCCGGCAACTGAGCCCGAGGACGTGCTGGAAGTACCGTTGGTGCCGCTGCTCGATGGAGTGCTCGCCGTAGCGTTCGCCTTTAGCGTGGCCGCGCTGTGGATTAAGTGCGATCGAGTAGGAGTGGCCGCGGTGGTGTCTAGTATGTTCATCAGTTCGTACCTCCTGGATTGCCGGAATTGCCGGATGCCTGCTCTTCAAATGCTGTGAGCCATTGTCCGCTCGAGGCCCGCCGGTCTCTCTGAGGTTGCCGTTCCCCCTGGGACGAAGGCTGCTGCTGGCCGGGCGAACGCTGTCCATCCTGATGGGGATCTTGCGACGTTTCCCCGCGCGTAAGAGTCGTTCCGGATTTTACAACCTCGGTTTTCCATCCTTGATGCGTGAGCTGTGACGCAAGATCGCCGAGATTCGAGCGAAGCGAGGAACGCAGGTCCGGGTCGGTGGCGTGCACCGAAACGTTTACGGCTCCAGCGCGGTCGGTTACGCGAATGGCGGCCGCCTGATCTTTGCCGCCCAATTGAAGCAGAATTTCACTGATCGCACTGGGCCGGGGCGACTGAGGCAGAATCGGCTGAGCATCGTGTAGAGCAGCCACCGTGCTAAGGTTGGCTGGCTGGTGAGGCTCCGACAACTGCGTGTCCGGACTCACGTCCAACTGAGGAGCCGCTGCTGCCTCATTCCACACCGGACTTACAGTCGCGGCCGCAGCCGCTACTTCGCCCGGTATAGCCGCTGGCGACATCGGCGATGAGGTTGCGTGGGTCGCGTTGGGGGCGAGTAGCGCTGCGGGACTATGCTCCGCACTTTTTATTTGGGTGGCGGCTTGATTTCGATCCGTCAGCTCGGGTTGCGCTACCTGCTGAGCGTGGCGTGCCTGGAGGGTTGACTCCATGATTTTCAGCGAAAAGGCCAGATTCCCATTCTGGGGTGCGAGCGCGGCCGCCAGTCCTTTAGTGAATAGCGCGGGATCGACACTCGGTTGCTGCGAGGTGCTTGTTTGGGAAGTTCGAGACGAATTCGCTGGTTGCCGTGATTCAAGCGACGACTCAACTTGTGAAACCTGCGGCACTGAAGGTGCGCCCAATAAATACGATGGCGTGCTGGTTGGAGCTTGCAGATTGAACGCCGGCTCGCGGCTGGCCGCGAGTTGCCGGGTCGATGCAACTGTCGCGTTGGCGGCGCCAGCAGTGATGGAGGAGGAAACACTGCTGGTGTCCGCCACAGTGTCCGCAACAGCAGAATGTTTCAGGGTGGCAAGACGGTCAAGCGCCGCGGCTTCTTGCTCTGACATCGACTGAGCTACTTCTCGCGCGGCTGGCTCCGGTTCGGTGGCGCTCGCATTGTGTGATGTAGTCACGGCAGACCGTATCAGGTTGGATGACGGATCCTGCGTCGAGATGGGGAGCGAAGATTCCGGGACATTGTCAGCCCTTTTTGCCAGATCGGGAGTTTCCAGGGACAGCTTGGACATCGAAGATTGCGGTGTCTGACGCGCGGCCGGTTGCGGTTTAATGGCGCTCGCATTGCGGGAGCTGGCCACTGCGGACTGTATCAGGTTGGAGGGCCGGTCCTGCGTCGACGCGGAGAGCGAATATTCCTGGGTGTTACTGGCCCTTTCCGTTAGACCGGGAGTAGCCTGGGATTGCTCGGACATCGAAGATTGGGGTACTTCTCGCGTGGCTGGTTCCGGTTCTGTGTTGCTCGCATTGGCCTTCACAGAAAATGATGGCAACGCGGGCGTCCACGGACGCTCTGAGGGAGAAGTGGCGGCCGTGAAACTCACGGGTGCAGGCAGCGTGTCATTGGTGTTCTTAGATGAAACTTTCTTACTCGCCGCCACCTTCGAGTTTTCGAGTTGAGGAACGGAATCGCCTGGGAGAAGAGAACTCTGATAGACGCTCTGAAAGCTGGTGAACGGCCGGGCAGAACTGCATGCTGTTCCCACGGCGGCTTGAGAGAGCGCATGCGAATCGGGAAGAGCGGGCGCCGCAGCAGTAACCATGTCGGTGCCACTTATTGCAGATTCGCGGCCAAAGTTACAAACGTCAATTTTCAGTAACTTAGATTTCGGCGAGCGTCGAGAACTCGCCGACATCCGACTTAGCTTCGACGAAGCGCTAGAGGCGCCCTTCTCACTTATCGCAAAAGTTAGAGCAAAATAAAAGATTTCTCTAGCATCCCACTTTTGGTTGGCCACTTGCAGATGAGATTCGCGGATCTATGGACCAGATTAGTATCTTGGCTGCAAGCGCAATGCGCTCCAGCATGCAGTCGCTCGACTTACTGGCGAACAACATGGCCAATGCTTCCACCAGCGGGTACAAGGGCGACAGTGAGTTTCATACCGTCTATACTTCCGAGGCCGCCGAAGCAGATGCAACCGAACTGCCGGTTACTCTTCCGATGATTCAACGCCGCTGGACGGACTTTACTCAGGGACTGCTGGAACCCACTAACAACCCGATGGACTTTGGACTTTCCGGGAAGGGTTTCTTCGTTGTGAAAGGCCCCAACGGTCCTCTGTACACGCGCAATGGGAATTTCCGGATGTCGCCGGACGGAACAGTGACCACTTCGGACGGCTATCCACTCCTCGGCCAAAACGGACAACCCGTGAAAGCCACCGATCCGGGCCAGACTCTGCAGGTTGCCCCCGATGGTAGCGTCAGCCAGAACGGGCAGCCCGTCGCCCAAGTGCATCTGGTGGATTTCAAAGAATCGAGCGCGCTATCCAAGCAGGGAAACAATTATTACCAGAACACCAGCGGCCAGGAGCCGGTGGATGCAACCGAGGCCCAGATCTACCAGGGTAAAGTTGAGGCTTCCAACGTGAGCGCGGCGCACGGCGCAGTTCGTCTGGTCAATGTCACACGCCAGTTCGAGATGATGCAGAAAGCGATTTCGATTGCCAATGACATGAACAAAGAGGCGATCGAACAGGTGGCCAAGGTCTAAGGTTTGAGGAGATGAGATGATTCGAGCACTTTTTAGCGCGGCGAGTGGAATGAACGCGCAGCAATTGAATGTCGAGAATATCGCGAACAATATCGCGAACGCCAACACCACCGGCTTCAAGTCGCGGCGAGCACAGTTTCAGGACTTGCTCTATCAGAATATGATCCAACCCGGCGCGGCCGCCAGCCAACAAACCATCGTACCGACAGGCTTGCAGATGGGATTAGGCACGAGGGCCGTCTCGAACGAGGTGATTTTTACCCAGGGCGATTTCTCACAGACCGATAACCCTCTGGACATGGTGATCCAAGGAAACGGCTTCTTTCAGATTCAACAAACCTCAGGCACTCTGGCCTACACCAAAGCCGGAAACTTTCATTTAAACAACACCGGTCAGGTTGTGGACCCGAACGGAAACCTTCTGAGCCCTCCGATTACGATCCCGACCAACGCGCTAACCATGTCGATCGGCGCCGACGGAACTGTCAGCTACACTCTGCCGGGCCAAACTTCGGCGCAACAGGCCGGCCAGATCCAGCTTGCGACTTTTGCGAATCCTTCCGGTCTCAACAGCATTGGCAATAGTCTTTTCCAGCAGACCGACGCCTCGGGCGATCCAGTGGTGGGCACGCCCGGCGGCCAGGACGGAGTGGGTACATTGCTGGAAGGGTACGTCGAGCAGTCCAACGTCAGTATCGTCCAGGAGTTTGTCAATCTCATTGTCAGCCAGCGCGCCTACGAAGCTAACTCCAAGGTAGTGAAAGCGGCTGACGACATGTATCAGCAGGTCAATAATCTCAAACAATGAACGTATGGTTTCTTTTCTTGAACATGCTGGCACATTCCGGGCCCTGTGAAATGATCAGCGGCGATCAGATTACCGGAGCGGATCTGGCGCGGGCGCTGCCTATGTTCTCGATGCTCCCTCGAGACGCCGTTCTCGCATATTCGCCGGCGCCAGGCGGGAGCCGCGTCTTCGCGCTTCCTGAACTTGAAGGAATCGCGAAGAAGTACGGTATCGCCGCGCCGGAGGGTTTGAAGGCCTGTTTTGAGTGGCCGCTGCAGACCTTGAATGAGGGCGCCGTTCGTGCCGCGATTCGGGAATCGCTTGCAAATCCTGAAGCGCGTGTCGAAGTTCTAGCCATGAGCAGAGTGAAGGGCCCTCTGGGCAAGCTGGTTTTTCCGCTCTCCGGGCTATCCGCATCCACCAATATCGATCCATCCACACCGGTGACCTGGAAAGGCGAGGTGCTCTACCATAGCTCGCACAGGTTTGGCGTCTGGGCCAGAGTGAGAGTGGTTGCCACCATGACGCGCGTGGTGGCAACCGAGCTGATTCTTCCGGGCAGTGCTGTTACCGCCAAGCAGGTGAGACAAGAAACGTACGACGATTTTCCCCTCCGCAATGACATCGCACGAAGTCTCGACGAGGTGATTGGCAGGGTGTCGCGGCGCGCCATCCGCGCCGAATTGCCTGTGTTCCGGAGCGATCTAATGGAACCGTATCAAGTTCAGCGCGGCGAAATCGTGCAAGTCACCGCAATCTCAGGCGCTGCGCAGCTCAGCATGGAGGCTGTTGCCCAAAGCTCGGGCAGGCAGGGCGATACCATCTCACTCAAGAACGAGCGCAGCGGAAGAACTTTCCAGGCCAGAATTGAAGGAAAGGACAAGGCACTAGTGGTGGTGGGTCAACTGGTGACGCCAACCCGTATCCAATGAAACTCAGGATCGCAATTCTAATGCTGCTGCCGCTAGTCCTTGCGGCCGCGGACTCCAGCAAGGACAAGAAGAAAAAGCCACCCCCCGAGCCGTCTCCACTCGACAAGTATATTTCGGATGCTTATCGGGATGCCACCTTGCCTTCGGCAGCACCCCAACCGGGGTCCATATGGACACGGAATGCGATTTTCTCCGATCTGGGGTTGGACCTGAGGGCTAGCCGAGTGGACGACTTAGTAACTATCGTGGTGGCCGAAACATTTTCTGCGGTGGCTACGGGCGATGTGAAAACCCAGCGCCAGTCCACCGTTCAGAGTGGGATCACGGCTGCGGCGGGAATAAAAAAAGCCACAGGGGCATTGGCGAATCTCGCAAATGCTAACTCGCAAACCCAGTTACAGGGGACAGGCGAGACCAGCCGTAGCGCCGTGTTGACTGCGAACTTAAGCGCGAGAGTGACGCACGTCTTGCCAAACGGTTATTTAGTGATCGAAGGAACAAAACGTGTGCAAGTGAGCTCAGAAAATCAGGTTGTCACCGTGCGAGGCGTGATCCGGCCGGTGGATCTAGACCCGACTAACTCAGTGGCCTCGAATCGAATTGCCCAAATGGAAATCCAGGTGAATGGTAAGGGAGTGGTGAACGACTCAATTCACCGTCCGAATTTCCTGTATCGGCTGATCTTGGGGATACTACCTTTCTAAGTTATGCTAGCCCGAACTTCAGCGCTCATTTTAGTTGCCTTATCTCTCAATCAGGTTCCAGCTTCGGCCGAGCCACCAGCCGCGCGGCTGAAGGAACTGGTCTCACTCGAGGGGGTCCGCGACAACCAACTGATTGGTTACGGTATCGTGGTGGGACTGAAAGGCACCGGCGACCGGCAGCAAACGCTTTTTACCGCCCAGAGTCTTGCCAATATGCTGCAACAGATGGGCGTGACCGTAAATTCGTCAACGATGTTGGTGCGGAACACGGCAGCGGCCATGGTTACGGCCACGCTTCCCCCATTTGCGCAGCCCGGCATGCAGATTGATGTTACGGTGGCGGCTATGGGCGACTGCGCCAGTTTGCAAGGTGGGCTGCTGCTGATGACCAGTTTGCGAGGAATCAATGGCCAGGTATACTCAATCGCGCAGGGGCCAGTCGTAACCGGCGGATTTATCCTGGGCGGTGCTGGAAACACCCAGACCGTGAATCATCCGACCGTGGGGCGAATCCCTGGCGGCGCCATTGTGGAGCAACCGGCGCCGTCCGTGGCGCCTTCGCATCAGGTGAAGCTGCAACTGCATGAGGCGGACTTTATTACCGCGGCCCGTATTGCGGAGGCGGTGAATCGCCATTTCACGGCAGAAGCGAACCCAATCGCGCATGCCGATAACTCCGGCTTAGTAAGTGTCGCGATTCCTGCCAGCTTTTCGACCCATGCCACTGAATTCATTGCGGAGCTGGAAGCGGTTACGGTAAAGCCGGACCGGGCTGCGCGCGTGGTCATAAACGAAAGAACCGGAACGATCGTGATGGGTAAGGAAGTACACGTTTCACCGGTCGCCATCATGCATGGAAACCTGACGGTCGAGATCCAGACCACTTACAGCGTTTCGCAACCAAACGCGCTATCTTCCGGCACTACTCAGGTCGTACCGCAGGTCTCGGTCGGCGTCAAAGAGGAAAAGGCCCGCAACGTGGTCCTCAAAGAAGGCGCGACTGTGGAGGAACTGGTGCGTGCGCTTACCTCCATCGGCTCCACGCCGCGGGACATTATCGCGATCCTACAGAGTCTCCGCAGCGCGGGCGCCCTGGAGGCGGAGCTTCAAGTGATTTAGGTTCAGATCCCATGGACATTCATCTTCTGCCCGGAGCAGCGGTGGCCGCCGCCGGCCTAAATCTGAAGCAGGTCACTCAAAACCAACCAGCCGGTGAGACCTTTCACCAGGCGCTTAGCCAAGCAGCTGCGAAGCCCGATCAGATCTCGCAGGCAGCCACGCAGTTCGAAGCTCTCATCATCGGACAGGTGTTGAAAGCCGCGCGAGAGTCCTCGGACAAGGGTTGGCTCGGAACCGGGGATGATAAAACCAGCGATATGGCCATGGAAATGGCCGAGCAAGGACTCGCTCAGGGTTTGGCGCCACAAGGTGGGCTTGGAATCGCGAAAATGGTGACTGCGAAACTCCGGCGCGATGAAGCTAAAGCTGCCAGCTCCGGCCCAGGGACCCTGGGCCCGCAGGTTCCGCCGAGTAAGGATTCTGGCCACCCGACGACGCTGACGCGGCAACGCTGACCGCGGCTTCGGGGGGTTGCTGCTCCGCGGCGCTGAGATTTTCCATGGCGCCCGTCCATCCTTCCAGCAGCGTCTGAAGCAAGCGGGAAACTTCAAGCAACAGGTTTTCCGACTGCTCGGAGTGCGCGCGAATCAACTGGCTCTGCATGTAGCTATACAATCCGGCCAACGTTCTGCAATATTCCTGCTGCACATCGTAGCGCAAAGCGATCCGAAGCTCCGACAGGATTTCGACGGTCTTCGTCACGGCATGCCCGCGTTTCAGAATGTCACCGGATTGCAACGCTCGCACAGCTTCGTCGACAGACTGCACGGCCGCCTCGTACAGAATCCGGATCAACTCCACGGGCGAGGCCGATTGCACTCGTTGTTTCACGTACTCCTGATGTGGGTTCGGCACTGGCATCTGGACTCTTATCGATGCGTCTGGGCCGCCTTTGACAGTTTTTCTATCCCCGCATGTGGGGGTAAAGCGTCGGCGCAAAAAAAACTAGGGTGAATCCTCAAGTCTTCTCCCTGACAAGACGATCTTTGAGTCAAAGGTTACTGAAAGTTACAGCCAATTATGCCGTCGAGCATTCGTGTGAACACAGTCCTGTGTCTTGCCAACGTCGAGTTTCTGACAGATTCCCCGCAACTTACTAAATTCAGAATCATTTACGCTTCTAGCCTGCAACGTGCAAACGACGTACTAGGAAGTACTGTCGTGGATGCCCTCGTTGTACTACTTCCGGTTGCCGGCCAGAGCGCAGATGAGTTAGTAAGAGACTTACGCGCTCGTTTGCCCGAAACTCCAATTCTAGTTTACGAACCAACCATCGCTCTGGATGGAGGGAATGAGCTACTAGGTTTGGGCGGATGTGAGTACATTTCAGGGCCGATGCCGGCCGGCGAGTTGTTGGAACGGCTGTCAGTGGCGCTCGGTGCGCGAAACCTCGAAGTAAGTTCTCCGGCCCGCGAAGACGACGACTGGTCGCGAAGCTTAGTGGGTTCCAGTAGCGCCATGCGGCAGGTGATTGAAATCATCCGCCTGGTGGGTCCCCGGCGCTCCACGGTTCTGATTACCGGTGAGACGGGCAGCGGCAAGGAAGTTGCCGCGCGAGCCATCCATGCCGCCAGTAACCGTTCTGGAGCACGGATGGTGTCGATAAACTGTGCCGCTCTGCCTGACAATTTGCTGGAAGCTGAACTCTTCGGACATACCAAGGGAGCATTTACCGGAGCCGTGAACGCGCGCGTGGGCCTGTTTGAGCAGGCGCACCGCGGCACTATCTTCCTGGACGAAATCAGCGAGATGCCGTTGCAGTTGCAGTCCAAACTTTTGCGAGTGTTGCAAGAGCGCGAGGTTCCGCGAATCGGAAGTTCGGAACCGGTGCCGGTGGATGTCCGAGTGATAGCGGCTTCCAACATGAATTTACTGGAAGCGGTGGCCAACCGGCGTTTTCGTGAAGATCTTTACTACCGGCTGAAAGTTGTGGTGCTACGGATGCCGCCCCTGCGTGAACGAGCCAGCGACATCCTAGAGCTAACCGAACACTTCTTGACCAAGCTTGCCGAGCAGGAGGGGACCGAGCGCAAGTACATTTCCCGTGAGGCCATGGAGACGTTGATGCGATACTCTTGGCCCGGCAACGTTCGACAACTCGAACACGCCTTGGAATCCGCAGTGGCGCTCAGCGGCAGACGCTCACTTCTGGAATCCGGCGATCTGGATCTGCCCGAGGATGCTTTGACGCCGGACCTGGCGCGGATGTTCGCCTTGGACCTGCCGGATTCCGGAGTTAACTTCGAGGAGTTGATATCGGGGATCGAACGCACGCTGCTGGAGCGCGCGTTGGCGAAATCCGGCGGAAACAAAGCCCGTGCCGCCAACATGCTTCAAATGAAGCGCACTACTCTGATATCCAAATTCAAGTCGCTGGAAGTCTGCGCGTAACTCGAAATGCCTAAGGCCCGCGCTGCCACCACCTCCGCTCCCGCACCCGCACCGGCGAATCCGCTGGCAGCTCTCCGCTTGTCGAGCGTAAGCGAGCTCGGCGTCCCCATCGTGGTGCTGCTGATCGTGATCGCTCTCATCACGCCGCTCCCACGGTTTGTATTGGATTTCTTGATCGTGCTGGATCTCATGATGTCGGTGGTGGTGATGATGGTGGCCATGTATATCGGCCGTCCAGTGGAATTCAGCGTATTTCCCACCGTTCTTCTCCTGCTTACCCTATTTCGCCTGGCGCTGAACGTATCGTCCGCGCGGTTGATCCTGCTGAATGGCAACACCGGGACCTCGGCGGCAGGACATGTCATTGAGGCTTTCGGCAGTTTCGTGGTGGGCGGCAATTATATTATCGGCGCCGTGATCTTCCTGGTATTGATCGCCATCCAGTATGTGGTTATCAACCACGGCTCCGTGCGCATTTCCGAAGTTACGGCCCGGTTCACCTTGGATGCCATGCCCGGCAAGCAAATGTCGATCGATGCCGATCTGAACGGCGGTCTGATTGACGAGGCCGAGGCGCGGCGACGTAGGAAAGATCTAAGCGGGGAAGCAGAATTTTACGGCGCCATGGACGGAGCTTCGCGTTTCACCCAGCGCGACGCCATCGCCAGCATCATCATCACCGGAGTTAACATCATCGCGGGATTTCTAATCGGCGTGCTGCAACATCACATGGATCTCAGGCATGCACTCGAAACCTACACCGTTCTCACCATTGGCGATGGCCTAGTGACAGTGATCCCAGCCTTGATGATTTCCATCTCCGGTGGTTTGATTGTCACGCGCGCCAGCTCCGACTCGCGTCTCGGCGCCCAGTTCCAGGAGCAGGTGTTCGGAAAACCGGAGCCACTCATGCTCGCCAGCGGGGTCCTGGTCGCTCTGGCGTTATTTCCAGGTTTGCCCACGGTTCCGTTCCTGACTCTGGGCGGAGGTTTGGGCGTCATCGCATGGCAGAAGCGTCGAAAACGCGACGCAGGCGTCAAGAGCTCGTCGGATTTGGCCGGTAAGCCAGCCAAGGAAAACGTCGAAGCACTCCTTCAGGTCGACCCGCTGGCCGTGGAAGTTGGTCTGTCATTGGTGAAGCTGGTGGAGGGTGGGCACGGCTCGCCGCTGCTGCAGAGAATCGCCGGTATCCGCAAAAACCTGGCCTCACAACTGGGTTACTATTTGCCGCCGGTAAAAGTGAATGACAATTTGTCGCTGCGTCCACGCGAGTACTGCATCCTGATCAAAGGCGTCGAGATCGCGTGCTACGAACTGCCCGGCGGATGCGAGCTAGCCATCCCGAGCGGGGGTGTGGACGGAAGCGTGGAAGGCAAGCCCACCAAGGATCCTGCGTTTGGTTTAGCCGCACTTTGGATTCCTTCCGAGCGCGCCGCATTCGCACGCAGCCGCGGTTACACGGTAGTGGACGACATCAGCGTCTTGGGCACGCACCTCACCGAACTGGTTCGCAAATACGCTCACGAACTTTTCAGCAGGCAGGACACAAAAACCTTCTGCGACCGGGTGGCTCAGAGCAACCCCAAGGTGGTGGAAGATTTGGTTCCAAAAATGCTATCTCTCTCCGTGATTCAACGAGTGCTGCAGAACCTTCTCCGGGAGCGAGTGTCCATTCGCGATTCGGTAACCATTCTGGAGGCGCTCAGCGAAGGCGCAAATATGTCGAAGAACCCAGTGCTGTTGACCGAATACGTACGCCAAGCGATCCGGCGCTCCATCGTGAAGCCGCATCTGAATCAGCAAAGCGAGATTCCGGTGTATCAGGTGGAACCGGCCGCCGAGCAGCTGGTGGAGTCGGCTATCGACCACAACGAGACCAACAGCGTACTCAGCCTGGCGCCGCAGGCTGCTAGAGATTTCGTGGGTAACATCACCAAGAAACTGGACCGGCCAGACTCATCGGCGGTACTGCTCACCGGTCCGGCGGTTCGGTACTTCGTGAAACAGCTATTGGAAACCGCATTTCCGGACGTCGCGGTGCTCTCGCACAGCGAAGTGCCACCGGAGATCAGAGTGAAGTCGTTGGGCTGGGTGGGATGAGGGAGCGATGAGACGAGAAACAGCATCCATGAGAATCAAATCGTACTTTGCCAGCTCAGTGGAGCGCGCCATCCACGACGCGCGGGAGGAACTGGGCGGCGAAGCGACCTTGATCACATCCCGACGTTCCGCCCCGGATGCCCGCCACCTGGGAGCCTACGAAGTTGTGTTTGGAATCGCGGAACCCCCTGAAACTGCACAGTCTGCAGCACCGTCGGAAGACCTTAACGCCGAGTTAACTTTGCTGCGCGATCAATTGGACGGCATCAAGCGTCTGTTGAAATTGAGAGGAGCGGGCGCCGAGAGATTCGCGCGGCCCGAGCTGGAACAGCTTTACGAGCAACTCGTCTCGGCGGGTTGGGATGATGGATTGTCACGGCAGATCACCGAAGACGCTTATGGCGCGTGGCAGGCTCTAACGCCCGCTCAGCGATCCTCCACCGGAGCCGGTACGTTCGCAGGATTGGCCACCGAATGCATCGGCAAGCGATTGCGATTCGCGGCCGGGTTCACACCTTCCGGTTCGGATGCGAACCGCGCGGTGATCTTGATCGGCCCTCCGGGCGCGGGCAAAACAACCACGCTGGCGAAAATCGCGATCCAGGAATGTCTGGCGAAGCGTCTCTCGGTGCGCATCATTTCCGTTGACCTGCATGGAGTGGCGGCGCATGAGAAGCTCCGCAGCTTCGCGGCAATTATGGGTGCTGGTTTCACCGCAGCCAACTCTGCTGCGCAATTCATGGAAGCTGTCGACGAATTCCGCAACAAGCATGTTCTGCTCATCGACACGCCTGGCTACGGTCACCCGGATTGGGAGTGGGCGCGCGATCTGGCCCGTGTTCTGGCGCAACTCAAGAACAAGGAAATCCACCTGGTTCTGCCGGCATCCATGCACCCGGCGGGCTTGCTCCGCTACGTGCACCGGTACGAAGAATTCACGCCTGACTATCTTCTGTTCACGAAACTGGACGAAACAGAATGCTATGGGCCGATGCTCTCGGTTGCGTTTCAGGCCTCGAGGCCCCTGTCGTTTTTGACCAGAGGGCAAGCCATACCCGAAGATATCGAACGAGCAAACAGCGGCACACTGCTTGGCGGCCTGTTTGTGCGCGAACGGGCGGAGGCGATTTCAGCGGCGTAAATGGCATCCAACGTAATGCTCAATGCCGCGTTTTATGCACCCGCTCCCACCCTGGAGGCGGAGGAGCGCGAGCGTCTGATCCTGGATCATCTATCGAACGTGCGATGGATCGCGATGAGAATCCATGAAAAGATCGGCGGCGCGGTTGGTTTGGAAGATCTCATTTCGAGCGGTGTCATCGGCTTAATCAATGCAGTCGACAGCTTTGATCCCAAATACAACGTCAAGCTCAAAACCTATGCCGAACACCGGATTCGCGGCGCGATATTGGATAGCATTCGAGGACTGGACGGGATTCCAGCGCACAAGCGCAAGCAGTTGAAACACATTGAAGCCGCCATCGGAGCCGCCGAACAGCGTCTGCAGCGGGTCCCGAACGAAGAGGAAATCGCGGCCGAAATGAATCTCTCAGTCGCCGAGTATCAGGATGCCTTGGCCGACGTGCGTGCCGTTAGCTTGGGGAGCCTGGATGAGATCACCGACGGATTCTCCGAAAGTAAGTTATTGCGATATGTGGCGGAACCGGAAGAAGGCCAGCCGGGGATAATTCTGGAGCGCGCTGAGTTGGAAAATCTGGTGGCCGACGCGGTGGATAGAATGCCACGTCTCGAACGCACCATCCTGACGCTCTACTTCAAGGAGGAGCAGAACTTGCAGGAGATCGCCGGAATCCTTGGAATTCATACCACTCGTGTTTGCCAGCTAAAATCCCAGGCGGTCCTGCGGCTACGGGCTTACGTCAGCAAAAAATGGCCGAGTACGCGAGGAATCCTCTGATGAGCCGACCGGAAGAAGAAATCGGCCAAAGCGTCCAGTCCGCCGCGAAACCGCCGGATAGCGTTGCCACCGAATCCAGCGCCAGACACATTGGATCACCGGCGGCGCCTCTTTTGATGGGTGTTAAATTGCCAATTCGCGTGCTGATGGGACGCACCGAACTGCCGCTCCGCGATATCGCGCGGCTGGGAGGCGGCTCCGTAGTGGAACTGGATTGTTCTCCGGACTCGCCCGTGGACATCATCGTCAACGATCGGCTGATCGCGCAGGGAGAGATTGTAGTTATTGGTGGAAACTACGGCGTGCGAATCACCCGGATCGCGTCGTCCGGCCAACCGTTCAGCGAGGGCAAGCAGGAAGTGGATCTTCTCGGGCTCTCCGAAAGGCTAAAGTGATGCAGACCTTTGTGGCGTTATTGCCTTACCTGCTACTGGCCGCCAACACCGTGCTTTTGCTGGCGCTGTTTTTCGGCATCAACCAGCGCGTGCGGAAATTCGGAATCCGCTCGAACGCGCGCGAAGCCGCCATGGAGCAGGATCTTGCCCGAATTTCGAAACTAATGAGCGAGTGCAACAACAGGATTGCAGAACTGGAAAAGGAGGATAGACAGCTAGGAAACACCGAGCTCGGAGCCAGCGGGCTGAACAGCACGCTGCGCGGCAAGGTATTGAAGATGCATCGGTTGGGACAGCCCGCGGATCGAATCTCGGAAGTGCTCCGGGTGCCGCGGGGCGAGGTGGATTTGCTGGTGAAGGTTCACGCGATCGTGATGCGTACCTACCAAGGCACGGCTATCTCAGAGCAAGCCTCAGAGCAAGATGGGGAGCTAGTCAAAAAAGGTTAAAGATGCGGCCAGAACAATCGATACAGGGATGGCGGAATTGAGAGCGCGATGAAAATCAAAACTTCAGATACGCCGGACGCGACCCGAATGGACCTGAATCCCACCCGTGCAACGCGTGAGGCAGACGGTCCGGCCGGCTCGAATTCCGTTTCAGGAAGCCGTACACCTTCCAGCGACTCCATTGCCATTTCGGGCACCAACAGCCTGGTACAACAGGCTCTTGGCGCCGGATCGGCCGACCGGGCGGCCCGCGTGCTGGAACTGCAGAAACAGTTCCAAAGCGGCCAATACCAAGTCGATTCTGTGGCAGTCAGCCGCGCCTTGATCGCAGCGCATCTCGCCGGCGAATAAAGCCCCGGTGACATGAGAATGTGACATGGGAATCGATGTGGAAGTGCTAACTACATCCGGGGATGCCCGGGAGTGCATTCGAGCAGCTAGAGCGAATATGCGTGAAGTGAAACAACTTCTCTCGCAACCTTCGGAAGCGAACGCCGAGGAGTGTGCCGCATTGCTCCGTCAAGTGGAGATTCAACTTGGCTGCGCCGTGGCTATCTTCAAAACTCGTGGTCCCGAGCCTTCCGTCGAAATTCAATCCATCCTGGAAGCCTTGCAGGGCGAAATCGCTGTGCTTGCGCAGTTCCTTGCGGAAGCGGACAAACTGTTGGCCGGATGGCTGCGCGCCATTTCAAGCCGCCAGTCCGGATACACCACCGAAGGCCGGGCAGCTCCGCTGGTTCTGCTCAAGAAAGTGAGCGTGGAGGGATGAGACGCCGTGGGTAGTCTTTTCTCAGCTCTGAATTCGGCTTCGAGCGCGCTGGAAGCATTTCAACGCGCGGTGGACACCACTCAGAACAACGTCACGAACGCAAACACTCCCGGCTACGCCGCACAGGTGCCGATTTTCGTCTCTCAGGACTTCCAGTCTACAAACGGTTTGTCCGGCGGCGTGGTGGAGCAGACGCAGGATACGCGGAATCAATTCGCGGATACCGCGGTGCAGCAACAGCTCTCGCTGCAGGGTCTCTATCAACAGCTTCAATCGTCCTTGACGCCGTTACAAAACGTCTTTGATGTTTCGTCCTCGAGCGCGATCCCGTCGGCATTCAATCAATTGTTCTCTGCATTCTCCGAGTGGAGCACGCAGCCCAGTAATGTGGTTAGTCAGACCGCTGTCATCAGTGCGGCTCAGCAGACCGCATCCGCCCTTCAAACAGCGGCGTCCGCGCTCAGCAACATTCGCGCGGCAACCGTTCAGCAACTTCAATCGACTGTTGCCCAAATCAACCAAGATATCGGGCAGGTGCAGACCTACAATGCCTCTTTGGCGCAGCAATCCGGGCCCGACCCTGGCGCTCAGGCGCAACTGGAAACTACGCTCGAAGATCTGTCCGGTTTGGCGAACGTTCAAGTGCTCTCAGGAATCGGCGGAACGGTGACGGTATTGCTGGGAGGGCAGACGCCGTTAGTGATCGGGACCCAGGTGAACACGTTACAAGTTCAGAACGACGCAACGAATGCAGGGAACGGCCCGCCCAACCAGTCGATCGTGGATAGCAACGGCAATGATGTCACCAGCCAAATTACATCCGGCAGTTTGTCGGGAGTGTTGACCGCGGTGAACGACGTGATTCCCTCACTGGCCGGTGGCGGGCAGCAAGTGGGTGGACTAAATACACTGGCCCAGGGGTTAGCCGATACGGTGAACAACTTACTGGCGCAGGGTTCCACTACGGCCACGCCTCCGTACCAGACGGGTGTTCCCTTGTTCACTTATACCGCCGGGTCGCCTACCAGTGTCGCGTCGACGATTAGCGTGAATCCAGCTATGACGCCCAGCCAACTGGCAGCGACAAACCCCGGGCCTCCACCTGTATCGAATGGTATTGCCTTGCAATTGGCGGCGCTTGACAGTGGTACCAGCGGGCCGGTGAATGGCTTAGGTTTTACTCAATACTTCGGAACGCTAGTATCCCAGGTGGGCACCGCTGTGAGCAACGCAAGCAACAGCGCCACGGCGCAAACCCAGTTAGTGGCTCAGGCTAAGAGCCTTCAACAGCAGCTCTCCGGAGTGAACCTGGATGAAGAGGCAGTCAGGCTGGTTCAGTTACAAAGTTCGTACCAGGCGGCCAGTAAAGTGGTCACGGTAATCGATGAACTTACTCAATCCCTGATCAACATGGTGCAATAAGAGGAGCGCAGCATGATTACAGCATTGAACGCGGCCAACGAGCAGTTTGTAACATCGGTCGATAACATGCAGACCGCCTTGAATAGCGCGGAGCAGCAGCTCTCCACCGGTTACCGCGTGAACCAGGCGTCAGACGCACCCGCCGAGGTTGGAGACATCTTCGTAGCCAGGGCGGCCCTGTCGAGCGAGAATCAAACCATCCAGAATTTAAAAATAGTGCAGGCGAACGTGAATACCGCGGATTCCGCCGTGCAAACGGCTGTGCAATTGTTGCAGAACGCGATGACTCTGGGTTCCGAAGGCGCCAGTTCGACGGTAACCCAAAGTCAGCAGAATGCGCTGGCCACGCAGGTTCAGAGCGTGCTGTCTCAATTAGTCGGTATAAGCGCGACACAGGTGAATGGAGTCTACATTTTCAGCGGCGACGCCAGTGGGTCAGCGCCTTATCAACTGGATCCGACCAGCCCCACTGGTGTCGACCAGTTGGTGACGGCACAGGCCACCGCACTAACGGCGGATCCGACCGGGATAACCTTCCAGACTTCGATGACCGCGCAGCAGTTGTTCGACGCACAGGATAATTTGGGAAATCCGACGCCCCAAAACGCTTTCGCCGCGCTCAATAATTTGCAGTTGGCGCTACAGAGCGGCAATGTAACCAATATCACTGCGGCCATATCCAACGTTCAAACTGCCGGCGGCTATCTCAACCAGCAGCTTGGATTTTATGGCGCCGCCGAGAATCGGATCACTTCCGCCATTGATTTGGCTCAAAAATTCCAGGTGCAGACGCAGACACAACTGAGTAATCTGCAAGATACCGATATGACCTCCATAGCAGTTCAAGTAACCCAGGACACTACGGCCCTCAACGCTGCCATGGCGGCTGAGGGCAAGCGGCCTACCTCCACCTTATTTGACTATCTGCCGATGACCACGGGCTAATAAGTCGCACTTGTTTGTGTCTAAGGCCCAAAGTTTCTTCAACTCGGCCCGGGGAGTTGCGATATGAGTTACGTATGGCACACCACCCCGGTGCGGGTAACTATGACGTGGCGCAGATTGCCGGCCAGATTCTAAACGCGAGTCTCAGTGAACAAAAGACGCGCTTGTGCAGCAAGCTAGTTCAAGCCCGAAGAATCATTCCAGACATACATCCGCACGACACCTTAGAGCAGGAGAGGTTGGAAGTGCTGACGGGCGCAGTGGAGTGGCTGGAGAGCCCTGTAATGGCCCAAGCGCTGGCTGCAATGCACGTGCTGGAACAGCTTGCCAACAGCGGAGGCCAGGCCAATCAGACGCCGAAATCGTCGAGCATAAAGGCCCGGCGCGCGCCCGTGCTGACGATCTGCCCCGTGAAACCGGCTGTACCGTTCAGGGTGCACACTGCTTTGCGTTCTACCGGATGATCCAGTTTGACGATCTGCCCTTCCGAGAGTTGCATAAGATCTCCCAGACGCATTTGCGCGCCATCCAGCCATACATCCAGTGCTACATTGGCCGGCATCATGAGCTCCAGCGTAGTTTCGGGAGACCCGCCCGATTCCGGTTGATGCTGGCCGATGGCATCGTCCTGGGCCATCGCGCCGCCAAAGAGCGTAGCAGGCACGGCGAGCGAAAACTGCCCCGTATTTTCTCCGATCGACAGGCTGAAACGCGTGACGAAAACCTGGTCCGTCGCGGCAAACGTCCGCGCCGGGCGCTGTTCCACCTCTAGCGTGACGGTTTCCAACTGCGTTTTTAGCGGCACGGCCCAAGCCCGGTAGGCATCGGAGAGCAGCAGACGGAATAGCAGGCCGACAACCTGTAGCTCGATTTCCGTGGGCTTCCGTTCCGGCGAAGTGAAGCTTCCAAGCTTTGCGCCCAAGGCGATTCCGACTATTGGGAACAGGACCGAGTATTCCACCTGCAACAACAACCTGCATTGCTGTGGGCGAGTCATCGCCAGGCCGAAGCAGGACGGCGCCTTGTCCTTCATAAAGTCGCTGAAAAGCATGTCGAGCGCGCTGACATAGCCGGCCGTGACAGAACTCCGAAGGAAGGCAGAAAGACTGATGGATAAATCTCGAGCCAGCGCTTCGTGCGCGCTTCGCAACCCATCCCCAGTCGCAGCCCGCTGGCCCGAAGGATTCTTGAAATCCACCTTAGTCCAATTAGGTTCCATGTTACGGCTTATACGGTAGTCTTCTGATCGGCTGTCACAGGCGAACACTTTACTGTTTGGAAGGCAAGATGCACTAAGTGGGCGAGTAACCGTAAACGTTTGATGGAACAGCGCCGATATACCTGCAAGCCAACAGATTGGAGTTACTCATGATACACCTCACACGGCTGAACCACGTCCCTCTTATTGTTAACTCCGATCTGATCGAACATGTCGAAGTTACGCCGGATACCGTCGTAGCCTTGACGACCGGCCAAAAATTTCTGGTCCTGGAATCGGCCGAAGACGTAGTGGAAAAGGTGATTGAGTTCCGGCGGTCCATTCTGGCCGCGGGCTGTCCGCTCAAGAAAGATCAGGACCTGGAGTCACCGGCTGCGGAACCAATAACAACCCCTTCGTGGAACAAGTAGGACGACACCATGGCAAGCAAGAGCGATGCTAGCGCGAAGAAGTCATCCACCCGGCCGGATATAGCTACTCTGGGCGGATTGCTGCTGGCGGCTGGCGGAATCCTGGGCGGGTTGGTGATTGAGGGTGGGAAACTCACCGACATTGCGCAGGTGACCGCGCTCATGATCGTTCTGGGTGGGACCATCGGGGCGGTTATGGTGACAACCCCGCTCAAGACGCTGATCAAGGCGGCCAAATGCCTGGGCAGTGTTTTTTTCGAGCACGCCCAGTCTCCGCAAGAGATCATCGAAGAAGTTATATCCTATGCCACCAAGGCGCGGAAAAACAGCATCATTTCCCTCGAATCAGATCTGCCGAACATTGCCGACCCGTTTCTGCAAAAAGCGATATCGCTGAGCGTGGACGGCACCGATCTGCAGGAACTCCGCAAGATGATGGAGCTGGACATTGCTCTGGAACACCGGAACGGCGAATCCATGGCCAAGGTCTACGAATCTGCCGGCGGCTACGCGCCAACCATTGGCATTATCGGCGCCGTGCTGGGGCTGATCCAGGTAATGAAGCATCTGGAGAATATCGAAGAGGTCGGGCGCGGAATCGCCGTCGCTTTTGTAGCTACCGTGTACGGCGTGGCATCCGCGAATCTTTTCTTTCTACCGGTAGCGAACAAAATCAAAGCACGATTCCATCACTCGCTCGAAATGAAGGAACTCATGCTCGAAGGCGTGTGTAGCATCGTGGAAGGCTTGAATCCAAAATTAATTCGGATAAAGTTGGACCCGTTCTCGGATGAGAGCGCCGAATCCGCCAAGAAGGCTAAGGCTCCGCAAGGCAAGGCAGCGCAAGCAGCGCCGGCCCAGGGCTAGAAGACGGCATGAAGAAAGAAGCGCCTCCCCCCGAAAATCATGAGCGATGGCTGGTCTCGTACGCCGACTTCATCACACTCCTATTCGCGTTCTTTGTGGTGATGTTCGCTTCTTCTCAGACCGATAAGTCGCGCGCGAAGCAGGTTTCGGAAGCCGTAGAGAAGGCACTCAAGGATGGCAGCTCATTCAGCGTTCCTCCCGCGGTGGCCAAAATTTTGGGCGGAACTGTGGATGACAAGGGGCAGGGAAACGCCATGATGAGAGGCCCCGGAGGTGCGCAACACTCGCCCAAGGAATCCCAACAGGAGAACCTGCTTGAGTTGTTGCCTTCGCTAAAGCGTCTGACCAAGGACCTGGAAGATGATATCAAGGCGGGGAAACTGGAACTCCGGCTGGAGGCCAGGGGTTTGGTGATCTCTCTGAGGGAATCGGCGTTCTTTCCCTCGGGCGGCGATGCTCTCGATAAAGGTGCTTATCCCACCATGAAGAAGCTGGCATCAGTGATCGGGTCGCTCCCCAACCCGATTCAGTTGGAGGGTCATACCGATTCGGTTCCAATTCACAATTCCAGATTCAAAAGTAACTGGGAGTTGTCCTGCGCGCGAGGAATCGCCGTTTTGGATACTTTGTGCGATGACTTTCACTTACCCTACGATAGGTTTGCCGTAGTGGGGCGTGCAGAAACAGTTCCAGTGGACAGCAATGAAACGCCACAGGGCCGCGCGCGGAATCGCCGCGTGGATGTGGTGATCGTCAACAGCCTCCGGATTCAGCCCGCGGAGCCGGTGAGAGCAGCGGTGAAAAAATAGCTCATGTCGACACTTCGACAGTACTTCGAGCGGTCTCTTCCCATACAAAATACTGAAAAAAAGTGTGAAAAAGGCTGCTGCAACATCGACAAGATATCAGCACGCTGAGAACGGCGTGGTTCGGCGAGAGGCCGGACAGAAACGAGAAGAGGAGCAACAATGTCAATTTCACTTCAGACCAACGTAACATCGCTACTCGCCGAACAGGCCCTCAACAAGAACACCACTCTAGAAGGTCAGGCTATTCAGCAATTGTCGTCCGGCTATCGTATCAATTCGTCCGGAGACGATGCGGCAGGTTTAGCGGTCGCCAATCAATATCGATCCACCATCGCCGAACTGCAGCAGGGCGTTCTGAACGCCAGCAACGGCACCAGCATTCTGCAGATTGTCGATGGTGGATTGAACAACATTTCCACAATTCTTGACCGCTTGCAGACCCTGGCCACCGAATCCGCCAGCGCCACCTTTTCCGGCAACCGCAACACGCTGAACCAGGAATTCCAGTCGCTGACGCAGGAAATCACGCGGCAAGCCAGCAACATCGGTCTGGCCGCGGGCGGGCAGTACAACGGCGACAACTCCGTCTTCATCGGTGGCGGCAACAACGCCTTCAACGGTCAGGTCAACATCGACCTGAGCGGTTCGGCTAACCAGGTGGACGCGGCTGGTCTCGGTCTTGCAACCACCAGCGTCGCCGCCGGCGGCACCGAGCTGACTCAAGGAACCGCCAACACGGTTCGGCTGGATGCACCGGGCGCGACGTTTCTTTCCGCCCATGCCCAGACATTCACCCTCAACGTCTATTCTTCCAACGGTGGCGCCCAGACACAGACTATATCCGTGGGCGGAAGCGGCGCACTCACTGAAGCGCAAGTTCTTTCCAGCTTGAACAGCCAACTGTCTCAATACGGGATCAGCGCGTCGGTCGGGACAGACGGACAGTTGAACTTTGGCGGCGGAACGCCGTTCACGATTGCCACCGTTGCGACAGCGGACGCGAATCCAATCGCTACTGCCCTTTCACAGGCCACCAACACGGGCGTTCACGAAGTGGATGGCTTAGGCACTTACGGCGCCAAAGCTGAAACGTTGACATTCCAGAATGGTCAAGGTACGGCCAACGTCGCCCTTCTCACCACCGATACGCTGGCTTCAGCGCTGTCGAAGATCAACGCCCAGACCTCCTCGCTCGGGATCTATGCCATCACTAACGCGGCAGGCACTGGAATCTCCATCCAGAGCGTCAACAACTTCACCGCTTCCACCACTGCCGCGGCCGGTACATTCACGCTCACCGGCGCGCAGACCACCAATGCACCCACCACTAGCGGAACCGTTACCGGCAGCGCAGTGGCTGCTCTGACGGCGATCACGAACGCCATTAGCGCCCTGGGTCTGGTTCAAGGACGTGTCGGAGCGGGCGAGAACCTGCTCAACTACGCTTCCACCCTGGCCAACTCGCAAATCACCAACTTTTCGGCGGCTCAATCCGCGATCCGCGATGCCGACGTCGCCTCCGCGGCTGCTAACCTGACCAAGGCACAGACCTTGCTGCAGTCTTCGATCGCCGCTCTGGCACAGGCCAACGCCGCACCTTCGGCCCTTCTGAAACTTCTCCAGTAGTTAGTAACTAAAGCTTAGTAAGCGCTGGGCCGATCTTAACCAAGAACGGCCCAGTTTTCTTGTTTGAGGAGTCTCCATGAGCACGAGTCCAGTAAGTAGTCCGATTTCCGTCACGGCCCCACAATCCACTCTTACCGGCTCCGGCACCTATTCCAGCGATCTTCAGGCTGCCGTCACTCGTGCCGTTTCCATCGCATCTTTGCCGATGCAGTTACTGCAGGCCGATCAAAATCAAGCCACTAGCCAGGCCACTGAACTGGGACAGCTCAATTCGCTGTTTAGTAGTTTACAGACATCTCTTCAATCGGTGGCGTCGGGGACCAGCAACGGCGCTTTGGCTGTCTCGTCCAGCGATACATCGGTGGGGCAAGCCAGCTTGTCCGGCAATGCTCTACCCGGCACTTACACTGTGGATGTGCTCAATGCCGGCTCTGAGTCGAGCGCCATCAGCAGCGCCCCTCTGACTCCCATCACGGATCCGACCACTCAGAGCATCAGCCAATCCACCTCGTTTACTCTGACGGTGGGCACTCAAACTTACACCATCCACCCTTCCGGTCAGAACCTCAACGCGTTGGCCAGTGCCATTAACTCCAGCGGCGCTCCTGCGCAAGCCGTGGTGGTGAATCTAGGTTCACCCACGGCGCCCGACTACAGATTGGTGGTTCAAAGCACCAGCTTAGGCAATAACGCCATTCAGTTGAATGACGGGACGAACAACCTGTTGAACGTCCTCGCCACGGGAACGAGCGGGTCCTATACGATAGACGGGCAGCCACCAGCGGGGATTACCACCAACTCCTCCAATGTGACTATTGCTTCTGGCCTGAACGTGACGCTCGGGGGCCAGACCGGCACCACCACCGTAACAGTCTCGGCCAGCCTTAGCTCGGTATCCAACGCGCTTTCCACCTTAGTCACCGCGTTTAACTCGGCAGTCACGGAGCTGCAAAAGAACCACGGCCAAAACGGCGGCGCCTTGACCGGAGACAGCACGGTGCTGTCCATGGATCAAGTGCTAAGTCAGATCGGCACTTACACGGGATCCGGCGGCTCAATCACTAATTTGACGCAGTTGGGAGTCGAATTTACAGATCAGGGTACGCTAACGTTCGACCCTTCCGTGATCGCGGGCCTGTCTCCGTCTCAAATCACCGATGCCGTTTCTTTTCTCGGTAGTCCAACCACGGGCGGTTTCCTGCAGTACGCCACCAACAGTTTGAACGGCATCACCGATCCCATCGCCGGCGTGATCGCTACTGAATCGCAGTCGCTACAGAACCAAGTGAACACAGATCAGACGCAAATCAATAACGACCAGGCGCAAATCACCCAGCTCCAGGCTAACCTTCAAGCGCAAATGGCCCAAGCCGACGCGCTAATCGCAACACTGCAGCAACAAAACACCTTCTTGCAGGGGCTGTTCCAATACGCCACCAGCAACAATCCCGATGTCGCAAGCGCTGGATAGTATCTCACGGGACTTGCGCTCCGCGCTACTCGGCGCCGACCATGTTCTGGCCAACCGGCTGGTCGCAGAATATACCGCTGCTTTGCGCGAGCTCTGGGAATCGATGCCGGAGAGTGAACGTACGGCTTCGTCTATTGCTCGCGAAGCCCGCGAACTACTGACCTGGGCACGCGACATGACCGTGGTCCGCCGCGCCATAGATGCCGCGCAACTGGCCGTTGTCAAAAAGGCCAGCCGCTATAGCGCCGCCCGTTCTACTGAGACTCCGCGCCCAGCCGTTCAATTTCGTGGATAGCCCGCACGTAAGTAGAGGACACCGTCGAATTCTCAACACCAAGCGTCATCGCTGAAACGGTATCCGCTGCCAAGTCTCTGATTCATGGCTCCGCGACCCGCGGCAGGCAAATTGCATTGCGATGCCATCATGCTGGAGAACGCTGGTGTCGGCATCGAGCGCTACATGAATATGTTGAGCGCCAGCCAGAAGCTCGTCTCATCCAACATCGCCAACGTCGACACGCCCGGATACAGAACCAAGGACATTGATTTTCAGTCCGAGCTCGCCAACCAGTTCGGTAGCTTGGAACCCACCGCTGTCGAGGTTTCGGGACTAAAGACGAAGAACGATGGCAACAACGTAGACATGGATCGGGAATCCCGCCGGCTCTCCGAAAACGCGTTGCGATTCGCGGTGGCCACTAATCTGGCGCGCTCCGAGCTGCAAACTCTCAGAAGCGCGATTGATGAAGGCAAAACATCATGAGCCTTTTTTCGTCTCTTGCCGTCAGCGGTTCCGGAATGTCGGCGCAACGAACCCGTGCCGAGCTTCTGGTGGAAAACCTGGCCAACGCGGAAACCACGCGCACACCCGAGGGCGGTCCCTATCGCCGAAAAGACGTCGTGTTCGAGGAAGACCCGTCGGTGGGATCGTTTGGTTCGGAACTAAACTCCGCGATGGGAACGAGCGCTTCAGGAGTCACCGTCAGCCAAACCATCGTCGATGACAGCGAGCCTTTGCAGCGCTACATGCCGGGACATCCGGACGCCGACAAGAACGGATATGTTTCGTTTCCCAAGATCAACCAGGCCGAGGACATGGTGGATCTGATGGGCGCCTCCCGCGGCTATGAAGCCAACGTCGCCGCCATCTCCGCCGTCAAAGACATGATCCAGAAATCGCTCGATCTCTTCCGTTAATCTCCATGTCCATACCAATTGCTCCTATCGGCCCTGTTAGCATTCCCCAGATCGCTCCGGTCGACTCTTCCACGGCTACTCCTGGCGGTTTTCAATCCGTGCTGGAAGGTCTGGTCGGAGGAGTTGAAAAATCGCAGGCCCAGGCCCAGCAAACGGTGAACAGCTTTCTTACCGGCGGCAACGAGGAATTGCACTCGGTGGCCTTGGCGGCTCAGCGATCGTCGCTCGAGTTCGACTTGTTCATGCAAGTCAGGAATAAGGTAGTGTCGGCCTATCAAGAGGTCATGAGGATGCAAGTCTGAGATGAGCGTAGTATTGCCCTCTTCAATCCATGGAACAACTCAAGAAACTTCTGGCTTCTTTAACCGCGATGCAACGCGTGACCATCGTGCTCTGTGCTCTCGCAATGGCCGCGGGCGTCATGTGGTTCTCGCGTTGGCAGCAGGACGCCGGCATGCGCCCGCTTTACACGGCGTTGTCGCCGGAAGACGCCAGCGCCATGGTCGCGAAACTACGCGAAGGCGGAGTAGTTTATAAGGTCGGAGAAAATGGCACAAGCCTGATGGTGCCCGAAGCCCGCGTGGCAGAACTGCGGCTGGAAATGGCCGGCCTGGGACTTCCCAAAACGGGGCGCATCGGCTTTGAGATTTTCGACAAGACGAACTTCGGCATTACCGACTTCGCCGAACATGTGAACTATCGCCGTGCTGTGGAAGGCGAACTGGAGCGCTCGGTGATGGCGCTGGCAGCCGTGCAGCAGGCGCGCGTTCATGTGAGTTTGCCCAAGGAATCTGTTTTCACCGATTCTCGTGAGGCCGCAAAAGCCAGCGTACTGGTGGGTCTTCGTCCGGGCGCGCGGTTGTCTGCTCAAAACGTGATTGCCATTACCAACCTGGTGTCAAGCGCCGTGGAAGGCTTGGCGCCCGAATCCGTTTCCTTAGTGGACATGAGCGGAAACCTGCTTAGCCGGCCACGGCGCGATGGGTTGCCCGATGGTGCGCAAATAAGCGAGGCCGCGCTCGAATACCGGCAGGCCATCGAACATGACCTGGCCCTCAAGATCAACAACACCTTGGACCCGCTGCTGGGCGCCGACAAGTTCCGTACTGGAGTTTCGGCTGAAGTAGACATGACCAGTGGCGAACAAAGCGAGGAGACATTCGACCCCACCAAGTCCGTGATGGTGACGTCGCAGAAAACCGAAGATTCTAGCGGAACCACCCGCGCCGCCGCTGCACCTACGCCTCCAGGTACATCTGCGAACCTCCCGCAGGCCGCCGCTGCTCACCCGACTGGAAGCGGATCGACATCCACTAAGCGGAGCGAGAGCATCGCTTACCAATCCAGCCGCGTCACCAAGCATGTCAAGCTGCCGCAAGGCGCTATCAAGCGTCTGTCGATCGCCGTCTTGGTGGATCAGGGCGCCAAATGGGAAGGGCAGGGCAAGCAGATGCATCGCGTTGTCACGCCGCCGGACACCGAAAGGATCAAGGCCATTCAAACTTTGGTATCTACCCTGGTTGGCCTGAATCCGGAGCGCGGAGATCAGCTCACTGTGGAAGCGCTTCCTTTTGACAGCACACTGAACATGGAGCTTCCTCCCGCGCAGACGCCCGAGCCTGCCAAGCGCGACAACTTGACGGCGATCGAGACGCTCAAACAAAAACCGATCATCCTGTGGGGATCGGCTGGAGGGGCGGTCCTGGTGATTGCGCTGGTTATCTTTCGAGTGTCGCGCGGCAAAAAGAAAGAACGTATCCAGGATATGCCTGAGGTGCTGCCACCGGCCACCTCAATGGCCAGCCTCACGGCCGGCCCCGGTTCGCAGCCGGGCGCCATCGCGGCCAACGAAGGTGCGCGCCTGCCTGCACTCATGCCCTCCAGAACCGAGGTCCTGCTGAACCAGCTACAGGAAAGCGGACGAAACAATCCAGAAGCATGGGCAGGAGTTCTGCGTGGCTGGCTGTCGGAAGAAGAGGCGCACTAGATAACCCCTCATGACCCTGAACGAAACTGCAACGGCGAAAATCCCCGGCCCTCAAAAAGCGGCCATTCTGTTGGTCGCGCTTGGTGACAAGCTGGGCGGCGAGATTCTGAAGCAACTGAATGACGAGGAAGTGAAGGCCGTCAGCAAAGCCATCGCGCGTCTCGACAAGATCACGCCCAATCAGACCGAATCCGTGCTGGAAGAATTTTCTCAAGCCACGCGGAGTGGTGCACGCGGCGGGTTCGATTTTGCCAAGAAAATGCTGGCCAACGCCTTTGGTCCCGAAGGAGCTAAGCGGATTGCCGAGCATCTGCCGAAGTCCGGAGCTCAAGCCAACAGGAATATCGAGTCCATACAGAAGGCCGACCCCCTGCAATTGAGCCGGTTCATGGAGGGCGAGCATCCGCAAACCATCGCGCTGATACTCTCGCACCTCTCAGCGTCACAAGCGGCTTCGCTGATTGCGAACCTTCCTCCGGGGATGCGCCCGGATGTGGCGCTGAGAATCGCGCAACTGGACAAAGTTTCTCCGGATGTCGTAGCCCGCGTGTCACTCGTGATCTCCGAAAAGTTGAAGACGGTCGGGGAATTGAGAATGGAAGCGCACGGAGGTCCGCGCTCCGTGGCCGAAATCCTGAATCGCATGGATTCCGCCATCAGCGACGAGATTCTCACGAACATGAAAGAAGAGCAGACGTTGGTAGATGCCATCCGGCACTACATGTTCACCTTCGAGGATCTCCTGTTGATCGATCCGGCCGCTATGAAGGAAGTGGTTGCCAAAATCGACAAGAAGCTGCTTGTGGTGGCGCTCAAAGGCACCAGCGAGCAATTAAAAAATCATTTTCTGCAGTGCATGTCCCAACGCGGAGGAGAGATGCTGCGCGAGGACATGGAAGCAACCGGCCCGGTGCGAATCCGCGACGTAGAGGCCGCGCAACAGCAGATTCTGGCCGTGGTTCAGCAGTTGGAGTCCGAGGGCGTTCTCAGTCTCAAGGGCGGCGGTGACAGTCAATATGTCGTCTGAGATTCTGCTCGGTGACGAACACTCGGCCGCCCCGGCATTTTTCCGCACGGTGGCCTCGGCTCGAACCGATCGATTGCACAATTCCCGTCCGGACGCCGCCCGCGAGGCCGCACAGGCACTGGAACAGGCGCGCCGGGAGGCCTTCGATCAAGGTGTCGCTACGGGCCGCAAAGATGCCGAGCAACAAATCCTTCCGGCATTTGAAAAAATGGCACGCAATCTGGCCGATCTTGCACGCCTGCGCGAGTCGCTTCGCGAAGAAACGTTGCACGACCTGGTCCGGCTGGCTACGCTGATCGCGGCGCGCGTGGTTCACCGTGAGGTAGTCATCGATCCGGATGCGCTGGCCGGTTTGGTAAAGGCATCATTTTCCAAGCTGCAATCCCGTGAGATCAGCCGCGTGCGCATGCATCCCAGCCTGGAATCGTTGGTGCGAAAGTGCCTGGAGCAGTGCGGCTCTCCCAAGAACCTGGTTTTGTCCGCCGATCCGGCTCTGAATCCCGGCGAATTGTTTTTCGACACTTCGCAAGGCCTGCTGGACGCTTCCGTCGATACCCAATTGCGCGAGATTGAACGCGGCCTGATCGACAAGTTGGGTACCTAATATGACTACCGCTTCGACCTCCCCGCTGGGATCCTTGATCCAGCACACTTCCGAAGTAGAATTGTTGCCTTGGGTGGGCGAAGTTACCGAGATGGTGGGACTGCTGATCGCCTCGCGAGGCCCCGTAGTTTCCATCGGCGATTTCTGTGAAGTACGCACCTCTTCCGGCCGCTCCATCCGATCGCAAGTAATCGGTTTTCGAAATGAACAGGTGCTGTCGCTCCCCCTAGAAGAAATGGATGGTCTTCAACTGGGCGACCGCGTGATCGCGCGTAAGAACGAAGCTCTGTTACGCGTGGGCCCACAACTATTAGGGCGCGTCTTGGACGGGTTCGGCCGGCCCATCGACGGTGGCCCTCCCATTCAGGCCTCCGCGGCGTATCCTCTTTATGCAGCCGCGCCGTGCCCGTTGGACCGTGAGCACATCACCGAGCCTTTGATCACCGGTATTCGCGCTATTGATGGATTGCTTCCGTGTGGCAAGGGACAGCGCGTGGGGATCTTCGGCGGCAGCGGTGTGGGCAAAAGCACACTGCTCGGAGCCATGTCGCGCCACAACGACGCCGACGTCAGCGTGATCGCGCTGGTGGGCGAACGCAATCGCGAGGTGCGAGCGTTTCTCGAAAACGAACTTGGCCCCCAAGGCCGCAGCCGCTCCGTAGTGGTAGTGGCTACTTCCGATCGCCCCGCGCCGCTTCGCATCCGGGCCTGCTTCGTAGCGTTGGCGGTAGCCGAGTATTTCCGCGATCAAGGCAAGAATGTCCTGATGGTGCTGGATTCTGTGACTCGGCTGGCCATGGCCCAGCGCGAAATCGGCCTGGCTGCCGGAGAGCCGCCCAGTCAAAAAGGATACACGCCTTCGGTTTTTGCGCTGCTGCCCAAAATCTTCGAACGCGCCGGACACTTCAAGAAAGGTTCCATCACGGGATTCTTCACGGTTCTGGTGGAGGGCGACGATTTCAACGAGCCGATTTGCGATGCCGTACGCGGCATTCTGGACGGTCACTTTATCCTCTCGCGCGAACTGGGAGCGGCCGGCCATTATCCTGCTCTCGATATCCGGCATTCTCTGAGCCGCTTAACTTCTCGCGTGGCCAGTCCGCAGCAGGTTTCTTCCATTCAAAAAATTCGGGAGGCGCTGGCTCTGTATCACGATTCGCAAGATCTCATCCAGTTGGGTGCTTATGCGGCCGGAAGCAATCCGAAACTGGACGCATGCATCCGATGCCGGCCGGAAATCCTGAATTTCCTCAAACAGGACGCGCACGCCTTCTCGAGTCTTTCGGAAACCTTGGAGCGCCTGGAAAAGTTGGTTGCCCATCTGGGGTAACCCCGGAAGCCGCGTATGGGGCGCTTTCATTTCCCGTTGGACAGAGTGATTCGCTGGCGCTCGCTTGAGTTCTCGCTCGAACAGGCCAAATTGAAGCGTTTGGGCCAGGAACAGATTCGTCTTCAAATGCAAGCGGCTGCGCTGGGCGCTGAGAAATCGAAACTGGGTGCGTCCATTGTAACGCTCCTGGATCCCCGCGGCGAGGACTTGCGTGCAATGGTCGACTATGGCTCGAACCTACGCCGGCGGGCGCAAAAACTAGGGGAGTTGAGGACCCGCTGCGAGCGGGATCTCGCGTTGCAGAAGAAAAAATACAATGAAGCCAAGCAGCGCCTTCAGTTGCTCGAACAATTGCGGGATCGGAAGCTCACCGAATGGCGCTACGAACAAGGGCAGGCACTCGAAACCCTGGCAGCGGAATCGTATCTTTCCAATTGGAATAGGGAGCGGCGCTGAAGTGGGGCGGACCCCCTGGTCCCGCGGGTCCCCCAGGACCCGCAGATTTTGGCGCTCCCCAGCAGGCCGACGAGGGCGTCGGCCGCGGACCAGGGGGTCCGCCCCACTGGCTTCTAACGCGGCGTCTGCGTCAGGCCTCTTAAAGAGTCCTGGCCGTCCAGCACCTGTTGAATCCGAACTCCGGTCACGAACTCGACATGAGCAGCGTACTCTCGCAGCCGGCAGTGTCGCACCTCGCCCACCAGACGGCAGTCTTCAAACTCGATATTGACGCTGGTGCCGGGAGGGAGATAGCGCGTGCCGACGAAGCACAGACCGCCTTCCGAGAGATCCAACAGGCGTCCCGTTCCATGTTCAAGCCGGTTTCCGCGCATCGCGTCCACCTGGATGGCCAGATCGGCAGCGTAGCGGGAATGCCGGCGTTGTTTGAACCCTTTCATCGATTGATAATCGGCTGTTTCGAAAGCTAGCTGTACCTATTTAGACTCGAGCTTCAACAACCCGAAGCGCTCCGGCACATGAAAGCTAGCGTCCATGGTTGGTTGCCACGTGATCCACTTGTGGTTTCCCGGCGGCCCTTGGGATCGATACAAGTTGATTCGGAATTCGGCGTCCACTTGCGGAGGCCGCGAGTCAATGGCTGCCCAGGGAATCCGCATGGCGGCGTACCAGATCTTGCTGGCACGGTCGATTCTCGCCGAGACCTGAAATCCTGAGTTCCAAAGCCACCCGTCTTCCGGATGTGGTTTCGAGCGGTCAATGTCGAGATCCACCCACTCGCCTTGCGGCGAAATTTCAAACTCCCGGTAACGGCGTATATTTTTGAAATCCGAGCCGATGAATACCTCCGCGACGTCCCAGTTCCAGAGCTCGTTCGTTTCGCTTGCTGTAACCGGGTGCGGCTTTAGGTAAAGCTCCTGGTATGGGCATGTAAAAAGGAAGTACAGGTTGCCGGCGGTCCAGCGTGAACGCACTTCAGTAGAGAATCCGGGGACAGGTTTTCCGAAGTTGTCCCGATCAGCAACCACGGGCCGTGCGTCCTGCCAGAAGGATGAGCTGGGATTGGTATCCAGCACGACATCGGCTTCGGCACGCACGCTCGCCATGGTCCCCGTGGAAGCAAGCAGCGCCGCGGTAGTGCTCAGAAGGAACAGACCGGTGGCGATTCGTGGTCCTGAGGTTGTCAAAGACACTTAAGATTCCTGGTTCCAGACATGTTATTGTCTAGTGTAGCTTACAGCGTATTGTGAGCAACGGTATTTGTAAAAGGAGTTCGCAAAATGGCCTCTGTCATGTCCCCGGCTAAGGAAAGCCGAGTCGCTGTGTCAGCGACAAAACTCTTGATCAACAATCGCTGGGTCCCGAGCGAATCCGGCAAAACCTTTGCGACCGTGAATCCGTCAACCGGCGAAGAAATCTGCCAGATTGCCGAAGCCGATGCAGCCGATGTGGATAAGGCGGTCAATGCTGCCAGGCGGGCATTCGAACACGGAGCGTGGCGCAAGATTCCCGCATCTGAGCGGGGACGTCTGCTTCACCGGCTCGCTGATTTGATTGAAAAGAACGCCGACGAGTTGGCCGCTCTCGAATCGTTGGACAACGGTAAGCCCGTGTCCATCGCGAAAGCCGTAGACGTCGCGGCCACGGTGGGCTGCTTCCGGTATTTTGCCGGCTGGTCCGATAAAGTTCACGGAAAAACAATTCCCGTAGATGGCGATTTCTTTTGCTATACGCGGCATGAGCCGGTCGGTGTAGTGGGGCAGATCATTCCCTGGAACTTCCCCATGTTGATGTTGGCCTGGAAGTTGGCCCCGGCGCTGGCGACTGGAAACACGGTGGTGATGAAGCCGGCCGAGCAAACACCTCTCTCAGCGCTGCGTATCGGTGAGCTGATTGTGGAAGCAGGGTTTCCGGAAGGAGTGGTGAACCTGCTGCCGGGATTTGGTCCGACGGCCGGCGCAGCCATCGCGCATCACATGGACGTCGATAAGGTAGCGTTCACCGGTTCCACCGAAGTGGGACGACTCATCATGGAAGCCGCCGCGAAATCCAACTTGAAGCGGATCACCTTGGAATTGGGCGGCAAGAGTCCCAACATTGTGTTCGCGGACACGGATCTGGATGAAGCAGTGGAGGGCGCGCACTTCGGATTGTTCTTCAACCATGGCCAGTGCTGCTGCGCCGGGTCCCGCGTGTTCGTAGAAGAGAAAATATACGATCAGTTCGTTGAAAAGAGCGGCGCCCGTGCGAGAAAAACCACGGTGGGCGATCCCTTCGATCCCAAGACCGAACAAGGTCCGCAAGTGGATCAAACGCAGTTCGACAAGGTTATGGGGTATATCGAATCGGGCCGGGACGAGGGAGCCAAGCTGGTTTGCGGCGGTGGTCGCGTTGGAGATCGCGGCTATTTCATCCAACCCACGGTATTCGCCGATGTTCAGGATGAGATGAAGATAGCGCGGGAAGAAATCTTCGGCCCGGTGATGAGCATCATCCCCTTCAAAAGCGCCGAGGAGGTGGTGGACAGAGCCAATCGGACCACGTATGGACTGGCCGCAGCCGTCTGGACCCGCGACATCAAGAAAGCTCACGCGATCGCGAACAACGTGCGGGCCGGCACGGTCTGGGTAAACTGCTACAACGTCCTGGACACGCGCGCTCCCTTCGGCGGATTCAAGCAATCCGGCATTGGACGCGAGCTCGGCGAGTATGGATTGCAGCAGTACACCGAGGTCAAGACGGTAACCGTGAAACTGTAAGAGACAGACGCGACGCAATCGCGAAGGCGACCCCTACCGAGGGGTCGCCTTTTGCTTTTGTGGCCGCGCCATACGATCGCGGCCCGGTTGCACGTCCTCGGGGTAGCACGTGCGTCCAAAAAAAAGCTAGAGTTTAAACAAGCACTGAAGAACTGCGGACCGAGTTCGATCGGCCGCCCTGCTGCACGGGGACTGTTTCCTTCCCCACTCACGCGAGAGTCGTTCCCCTCTCCTCCGTTATCCAGCTTGTAGTCGTCTGATGGAGGTGTCGCTGTTGTCTCGCTCCCTCGTGTTCCGCTACGCCCTCGCTCTGGTCAGCGTCCTGCTCGCAACCTGGGTTAGACTTCTAGTCGACGCAATACTCGGCAATCAGTTCCCCCTTGCCATATTCTACTTCGCGGTCGGCAGCAGTGGTTCTGGGCGCTATTTCGGCGAACTATTTTTTGATCCCGCCGCTGATCGGGACTTGGGCTTGGGCCCACCCATGGCCTACCGCATCCTCTCGTTATTCGGCGCGTCGGTCAGCGTTCGGAACCGGCAACCCTCCGGAATACAGCTCACCGTATCGTTAAAGGATGCCGCGCCGGACTGCGGTCGCACGCTGCCTGGCGGTAGTGGCACAGTTGAGGCTATACCGTCCCGCTAATTGAGATCCGCCATGTCATGCCCGTACATTGCCGGGTCCCGCTCTTAGCGGGCACGCTTGAGCATCGATCCGGCGATCGATTCGAGCGGTAGAATTTCATCCACGGCGCCGCGTTTGATCGCCTCGTTCGGCATTCCGAAAACCACTGAGGTCGCCTCGTCCTGAGCGATCGTAGCTGCCCCTGCTTCTTTCATTTCGAGCATCCCGCGAGCGCCATCGTCGCCCATTCCGGTCATAATCACAGCCACGGCATTCTGTCCCGCGTAGCGTGCCGCAGAACGAAACAGCACATCCACCGAGGGACGATGGCGTGAAACCAGCGGTCCGTCTTTTATCTCCACGTAGTATCGCGCGCCGCTTCGCTTGAGGAGCGCATGATGATTGCCCGGCGCAATCAGTGCGCGTCCGCGCAGTACAGTATCGTTGGTCTCCGCTTCTTTCACCGAGATTTCGCACAGGCTGTCCAGGCGGTTGGCGAATGCCCGGGTGAATACTTCAGGCATATGCTGCACCACTACTATTCCGGGAGCGTCCGCGGGCAGGACTTCGAGCAGCGAGCGCAACGCCTCAGTACCGCCGGTAGAGGCGCCGATGACAATCACCTTTTCGGTGGTTTCGAGCACAGCGCCTTTAGCGAGCGAGAGGATGGCGTCGGCGGTGAGCTTCGGTTCCACTACACGGCTCGGTTTGGCAACCTGCAGTCGGGCTGCGGCCGCCCCTTTGACGGCCTGGCAAAGGATAACGCGCGATTCCTCCAAAAACCGCTTGGTTCCAAGGCGGGGCTTGGCGATAATATCCACGGCCCCGTACTCGAGAGCTTTGAACGTGTTCTGAGCCCCTTCTTCGGCCAGAGAGGAGCAGATTATCACCGGTATCGGATGCTGGCTCATGATCTTCTGCAAAAACGTCAGGCCGTCCATGCGGGGCATCTCAATATCCAGCAGGATCACGTCCGGCACTTCGTCTTCCATCCGTTCGGCGGCGACGAAGGGATCGCTGGCTGTGCCGATTACCTCAATGGCTGGATCTTCGGACAGTACTTCGCTCAGGGTCTGGCGAACTACGGCGGAATCGTCAACGATGAGGACGCGAATTTTTGGTTGGCTCATAGCGTATCCCTCTGAACGCCGTTCACCGCAGCCGCTCGCTCCAGGCTGCCAGCCGGTGGAGCAGCACTTCGCCCGTCCCGGTGTGGAAGTGAATTCTCCGGCCGCGGACGCCGCCCAGGTCGGAAGCGGACACCGTGAAGCCTTCCTCCGCCAAGACCTCCACGGCTGCCTGGCAATTCTGGGCGCCCACCGTGGGGCGCGCGCTAAGGGTCCGATCGACGGGCAGAACATCGGCGCCTCCGAACAATTTCACTTCCACTTCATGCCGGCCAGCTCCAAGGTTGTCAAACTGTTGTGCCAGGTAGCGAATACTGAAATCGACATAGCGATGCCCCTCGGCTTCGTTAGAGGTCGCGGGTTTGACGTGCGGGCATCTCGGCAGGACGCCATGGCACAGTGCGCCGGCCCCCAACCGCGCGCTCCAGAATGTGACCCCCACGCAGGATCCCAGAATGGTTCGCAGAATCGCGGGACTTCGAGCCAGGTATAGTTCGCCCGGCTGAAGGTCGAGATCCGGCAGGATCAGAGCGGAGTCGGCCATCAGGGCTTCCTGTAGACTGCTGGTGCAACCGGAACCAGCGGCAAGTCCATTCCTTGCAGGGACTCGGAATGTCCCGCGAAGAAATACCCGCCCGGCGCCAGTTGGCGGGTGAGCTTTTCCAAAAGACGCACCTGGGTGGGCCGGTCAAAATAGATAATGACGTTCCGGCAGAAGATAATTTCCGGCAACTCGGACAGGCCGAAGTCGGAGTCCATGAAGTTCACGCGGCGAAATTCGATCAAAGCGCGCACCTCGGGAACCACCCGAAGCAGGTCCGAATTTGGATCGCGGCTGCGCATGAAGTACTTCTTTCGCAGATCCTGGCGAACGGGAACCAGCAGCTCGGACTTGAATATACCCATGGCGGCCTTAGTCAACACGGCGGTGCTGATATCGGTTGCCAGCACACGAAACCCGAAGCCTGGCCACTCCTCAGAGTATTCGCTGAGAACCATGGCCAGCGTGTAGGGCTCCTCGCCGGTGGAGCATCCGGCGCTCCAGACCAGTGACTTCCGGTTGGCGCCTTTATGCGCCGCTAAGTCCGGCAAAGCATTCGAGACGAGGTAGTCAAAGTGTCCCGCCTCGCGAAAGAAATCGGTTTTATTGGTGGTGATGACGTCGATCAGGTGGACGAGTTCGTTTTCTTTTCCTTCCTGCGTAAATACGCTGTCGCAATATTCTCCGAAGGTCGCAATGTTGAGGACTTGTAACCGGCGCTTGATGCGGATCTCCATCATGGTCTTCTTGTCCGTGCTCAAGTTGATGCCGGATTCGCTATAAATCAGGTCGCGTAGCCGCTCGAAATCCGATTTGGACAGGCCTTCATTGCGTGATCTCATGGCGTGGATCGAGAGAGGGGGCAGCGATGAATCGGGCCCCCGCTTTCCGCTCAGGCGTGTACTTCAGTCCCAGGCTTGATCAATTCCACGCCTCGTACCGCCGACAGCTCCTCGGCGGAGAAAACACGGTCCATATCGAGGATCATGATGAACTGCGCGTCGCGCTTCCCCATGCCCTTGATAAAGTCAGTTCGGATCTGAGTGCCGATTCTGGGCGGCGGCTGAATCTGCTCCGGCTCCAGGTCAATCACTTCTTCCACCGAATCGGCCAAGGCGCCGATCACGGTTGTTTCGCCCTCGAGCAACATCTCCACCACGACGATGCAGGTGTTGACCGTTTTCACCGTTTTCGACATCTCGAAACATAACCGCAGATCGACGACCGGCACTACGTTGCCCCGGAGATTGATGACGCCACTCATGAAGTCCGGCGTGCGGGGGATCTTGGTGATGGTCGTGAAATCGAGCACTTCCCGCACCTTGGAGACATCGGTCGCATACACCTCGTCCCCTAATTTGAATGTCAGGTACTGCCGCGTATCAGTGATTTCGGTAACGCTCATGATTAGTTTCCTTTCGCGTCTTCAGGTTGAGGCGCGGGCTCTCTAGCAACCCGCGCCTCAAGCCTTTAGAAGCGTTCGAACTCCTTATCAATCCGGTCGCCAGTCTCTCTCATCTTGAGAGCGACTCCGGATTTAGCAACCTTCTTGGGTGCGCCCGCGGCCGCGTGTTGGCCCACCGCGGCGTGTTGGCCCACTGCGTCCTGGAGCTTGTTCAGCGATGCCGGCGGCTTGGCCAACCCGGACCTGACAGGCGGAGCTTGTCCGGTATCTCCCGTGCGGAAGAATCCGAGCGCGCTCAAAAGCTGGTCGGACTGACCCGTCAGCTCTTCTGTCGTAGAGGCCATCTCTTCGGCCGCGGAAGCATTCTGCTGGATGACTTTTTCCAGTTGTTGCAGCGCCTTGTTGATCTGTTCGGAGCCGGTATCCTGTTCCTTACTGGCCGCCGTGATTTCCTGCACCAGTTCCGCGGTCTTCTGGATGTCGGGCACCAGCTTGTCGAGCATCTCTCCGGCCTTCTCGGATACTTTCACCGTCGTGCCCGAGAGATGGTTGATCTCGCCAGCCGCTTTCTGGCTTCGTTCCGCCAGTTTGCGGACCTCCGCCGCCACCACAGCGAATCCCTTGCCGTGCTCGCCGGCGCGCGCGGCTTCGATGGCCGCATTCAGGGCCAGCAGGTTGGTCTGCCGGGCGATCTCTTCAATGATGGAGATTTTGCTGGCGATTTCCTTCATCGCTCCGACCGCCTCCAGCACGCACTTGCCGCTCTCCTGCGCGTCCTTGGCCGATTTGGTCGCGATCTTGTCGGTTTGCTGCGCATTGTCCGCGTTCTGCTTGATATTGGAAACCATTTCCTCCATGGAAGAAGAGGCTTCCTCGGCGGAAGCGGCCTGGGCGGTGGCGCCGTTGGATACTTCTACCGAAGCCTGGCTGATGGATTGGCTGGCCGAGGATACCTCGCCCGCGATGGTGCGGACGTCCGTCACCGTGCGAGTAAGGCCAGCGACCATGGCGATCAGGGCCTGCATCAGCTTGTCTTGGGCGGAACGCTCCCGAACGGAAACTGTCAGATTGCCCTGGGCGATCTCTTCGGCCGCGTGCGTGACATCGTTCATGGCGACGATGAGAGAGTTCAGATTGTTCTTGATGGTATTGAATTCGCCGTGGTAAGTATCAGTGATCTGAGGCGGAAGGTCGCCCTTGCTGATGCGTTCGACATAGTTGGCGGCGACATTGAGAGGAGTAATAACGGCGTCCAGAATGGCGTTCACGCCGCGAACGATGTTCGCATAAGCGCCTTGAAACTCATCCTGATTGCCGCGCTCGAGTAACTTTCCTTCCTTCGCGGCGTCGGTCAGGCGTAGCAGTTCTTTCTGCAGGCTCTGCACTACCGTGCCCACGTTGTTCACGGCCTGTTTCATCTTCTCGTGATCGCCTTTATAGGTCTGCGCGATCAATTCGTCGATTTTCCCGCTGGAGATCTGGGCCAGTATGCGGTTGCCTTCGCCAATGGGCAGTAGGATTGCGTCCAGCATGGAGTTGACGCCGCGCACGATCTCGGCGTACGCACCCTGAAAATGTTCGGGTTTGCCGCGTTCGGAAAGCTGCCCTTCTCGAGAGGCGTCGATCAGCCGCGCCAGTTCTTTCTGCAGGCTCTGCAATACTGTGCCAACGTTGTTGATCGCCTGCTTCATCTTTTCGTGATCGCCTTTGTAGGTCTGCGCGATCAGCTCGTCGATTTTCCCGCTGGAGATCTGGCCGAGAATGCGGTTGCCTTCCCCGATGGGCAGCAGGATGGCATCCAGCATGGTGTTGACGCCACGGACAATGTCGGCATATGCGCCGCTGAACTGTTCCGGCTTGCCGCGATCGGAAAGCTGACCGTCCTTCGACGCGTCCGTCAGGCGCATCAATTCTTTCTGGAGTGCCTGCACCACCACGGCGACGTTGTTTATGGCCTGCTTCATCTTCTCGTGATCGCCTTTGTAGGTCTGCGCGATCAACTCGTCGATTTTGCCATTGGAGATCTGGCCAAGAATGCGGTTACCTTCGCCGATGGGCAGCAGGATGGCATCCAGCATGGTGTTAACGCCGCGCACGATCTCGGCGTACGCGCCGCTGAACTGCTCCGGCTTGCCGCGCTCGGAGAGTTGACCGTCCTTCGACGCGTCCGTCAGGCGCATCATTTCTTTCTGCAGGCCCTGCACTACCGTGCCCACGTTGTTGACGGCCTGCTTCATCTTTTCGTGATCGCCCTTATAGGTCTGCGCGATCAGCTCGTCGATTTTTCCGTTCGAAATCTGGGCCAGGATGCGGTTGCCTTCGCCGATGGGCAGCAGGATAGCATCCAGCATGTCGTTGATGCCTTGTATCATTTCGCGGTGGGCACCCTGAAACTGGTCCACCTTGCCGCGCTCTTCGAGACGGCCTTGGCGCGATGCCTCTACCAGGCGCATGATCTCTTGCGACATGCGGTGCATCTCGCTGTCTGCTGTTTTCGCACTGTGGCTCTCGCCGGCGCGCTCATCTTGCGGGCCGTATTCCAGAACGGCTGTACTGCCGTTGCCGAAACTCTGCGAGTGTTTCTTACCGTTTACTTTACGTACCATCGATGCTGCTCTCCTTTTGAACGAATCGTTTGCCTAATTGGGATGTTGCCTGTCCACACTGCGGCGCGCCCTCCAGCCAGGAGACCGCTTGTTTTGAGACATGTTCTGGACTACGTTTTGTACCACCCGGTTGGGATCGAGAATCAAAGCCACCGTCCCGTCTCCGAGGATGGTGGCTCCTGAGACCACTTGCACATTTCGATACAGCCTTCCCAGATTCTTGATTACGGTCTGATGATCTCCGAGCACTTGATCCACCACGAAACCGTAATGCCCGTGCTCGGTTTCGACCACCATGATCTGCTCGGTGTCCGGCCTGTCGCTTTCCATTTGGAAGTACTCGCTCAGCCGGATATAAGGGACGAGATCGCCGCGAACGTTGGCCAGGTGTTTACCGTTCGACTCCAAAATGTCCTGGCGGGTCAGCTCCACGCATTCCAGGCTGTTGGCTAGCGGCAGCACGAAGTGCGCCTGCCCGACGCGCACCAGCAACCCGTCGATAATGGCGAGCGTCAGGGGCAGGCGGAGCGTTACCGTTAGCCCTGCTCCCGGTTTACTGGCGATATCGATGGAGCCCCTGAGTCCCTCCACGCTGCGCCGGACAACGTCCATACCCACGCCCCGTCCGGATACCGAAGTCACCTCGCGCGCTGTCGAAAACCCGGGCGCGAGGATGAAAGAGAAGATCTCGGTTTCCGAAAGCCTGGCGGCGCCGTCGATCAAGCCTTGCTCGATGGCGCGGGTGCGCACCCGCTCTACATCCAGGCCGCGTCCGTCGTCGCTGATCTTGATCAGGACGTTCGCTCCGGAGTGCCGTGCCGAAAGATGTATGGTTCCAGTGGGAGGTTTGCCGGCCGCGCGGCGAGCTTCCGGCGTCTCAATACCATGATCCATGCTGTTTCGGATGATATGAACCAGCGGATCGTTCAACTGATCGATCACGGTCTTATCCAGCTCCGTATCAGCGCCCTCGATGGTGAGTTCAACGTCTTTGTGCAGCTCAATTCCAAGATCGTGCACCAGCCGGCGGGACCGTTCAAAAGTTGTTTTGAGCGGTAGCATGCGGATGCTCATCGAGTTCTCTCTGAGCGCCGCCGTTAGCCCGTCCACCGCCTCGGATATCTCCCGCACATCCGGATCATCGCGGCGCGCGGCCACCTCGCTCAGGCGCGCCTGCACGGTCACCAATTCGCCCACCAGGTTGACGAGTTGATCCAGCCTTTCGGTGGACACGCGAATGCTCGAGGCGGTTCCCGAGCCACTTGCACCACGCCCATCCGGAACGCTCTGGCGGGCCGGCGCCGCTACCGTCGCCTGTGTTTCCGCGGCCTGATCGGGCACACGCTCGATGGTAAGCTCGGATTCGTCCTCGACGAAGATGAAGACATCCCGGATCGCCTCTGCCGCCGCCGCAGTGGTCAAAACCATGTCCCAGGCCAAGTAGCAGTGCTCGGCGTCCATCTCACTCAGCGGCGGTATCGCGGCCGTGTCGAGGGTGATTTGCAGTTGGCCCAATCCCCGCAATTCGGCCAGGAGCAGCAGCGGGTTGGTCCCATTCAAAAGAATGTTCGGACCGGGCCGAAAGTGGATGCGCCAATCATGAACCGATCCGCTAGTCGGGACGTCGGGCTCCGCAGTCAAGGCAGGCTCTGTTTCGCGCCGAGAGTCCTCCATGCCAGTTAACTGGTGCAGTTCGGCGAGAATGCTAGCGGAGCGGCTCTGGTCCACGGCGCCGCGGCCGGCCGACTCATCCAACATGGTCTTGATCTGATCGCCGGCCGCCAGCGTGAGATTGATCAGGTCGGACGTAGCCGCCAGCCGTCCATCGCGCAGCTGATCGAAAGCCGTTTCCAGATTGTGCGCGAAGCCAGCGATGTCGTCAAAGCCGAACATCGCGCCCGACCCTTTGATGGTGTGCAAAGCCCTGAACGCCCGCCCGACAATCTCGCGGTCGTCGCGATTTTGATCCAACTCCAGCAGCGCCGATTCCAATTCCGTCAGCAACTCGCGCGCTTCTTCCTGGAAGGCCTGCTTATACTTGTCGATCATCCAAGCACTCTTTTCACCACTGCCAACAGCTGTTGAGTGGCGAACGGCTTCACGATCCAGCCGGTGGCGCCCGCCGCCTTGCCCTCCAGCTTGCGAGAGTCTTGGGATTCAGTGGTGAGCATGACGATCGGAATCCCTTTGTAAGCCGGATTGGCACGCACGGCCCGGATCAGCCCTATCCCATCCAGGTTCGGCATATTCAGATCGGTGATCACCAGGTTCACCGCCGGTGACATCTTGGCCAACGCATCTTTTCCGTCAACGGCCTCAATCACCGCATAGCCGGCGTCGGATAGTGTGAACCTGACCATCTGACGCACGCTGGCCGAATCGTCGACCGTGAGAATTGTCTTGGCCATCGATCACCCCTGGACGGCAAGCCCCGGGAACGGATCAAAGCCAGCTTCCCGCGCAACCACGGCGACCGCTTCCGTCACAGGGATTACTAATTTGGTTCCGGTGGGCGCCGCAGCGCGCCCAGCGGCCCAAAGCAATTGCATGGCGGTGATGTCGAAGGCCCCGATTTGCTCCATATCCAAATGCAGATCCATCCCCGCTGCTATTCCTTCGAGCAGCACCTGCTTTAGTTCCGTCGCGGACGTGACGGTGAAATCGCCTTCCAGCCGGATGAATGAGTGGGACTCACGTCGTTCGATGGTTACGGACAAAACCCTACTCCTTGTGAAATCACGGCGTCCAGACCGAGCACCGTACTATGAATCAATGTCCTTGAGAATACAGTTAAGTTACTTCAGTCTCTTTGCTTTTATCGGCGAACGGAAACTTTACGACATATTCCTCAGGGGCTAACCCAGGGAATCAAAAGTCCCTCCGTGCAACTGGATCCCGAAATAAGAGCCGTCAATGCGCGCCACTCTCGCCACGCCCCACGACGAAAACGGCTTTCCCGGATCGTCTGGCAACTTGATTTCAATCGTCACTTCGTCATTGACGCTCAGTTTTGCGGGCTGCTCAATGTGCAACAACATGCCAAAGCTACTGATGTTCGTTGCGTTTGCGGGGATCGATTGGCCGCTGCTCGTATGGACAATCGCCTCGGCTTGAATGGGGTGGCGCGCCGCTTTTCTTCGCTCCACGGGCTCGCTCTGCATGTCCATTACTCCTAGTGGGGGAAGCTACTAAGACTTCTCATGGGTGAAGGCGAAGAAACTCGCCATTCGGAGGATCAATCGTAGACACGAGGCCCCTCCGCTCGCAGGTTCTTACGATTTGGCGATTGTCGTCGATGAGAAGTCTATGCCCACGCCCGTTGCGACGAATTCAGGTCGTAGTCATCCGGCGAACCGCTGCCCCTTACTTTACACCACTGTAACCGGGTGCGCCGTTGTCTGGCCGTGCCCACCGGGGATACACGCGGAGCCCCTGCGATGAATGGCCTGTCTCGGTTCTCGATTTTGCTCAATTGGAGTGGTATCCCGCGAAAGCGCTCCCTCGAAAGCAAGGCCACGCGAACTGGGTGGAGAACAGCCGCCGGCCAAGTCATCAAAGACCTGGAATCCCTTAATCGCTCGACGGAGTGCGATTTTCTCAAGGTCGGCGAAAAACTGCTGGAGTTTCGTTCCACTGCGCGCCAGATTGCTTCAGACATGGCGGCTGTGAGCGAACTCATTGCGGGGGAGCATGGCCGCAACGCCTCCCATGCGCTTAACAGGGTGTTAGAACATTCCAGTGAGATGGATGCGCAAATGGAGAAGAGCGGCCGGGCTATGGAAGAGGTGCGTGACCTCTCGTGCCGCATCCGGTTGGCCTTCGCCGGACTTCGCAACCGGGTATCTGTCTTCAAAACATTGTGTACGCTCACGCAAATTGAAACGTCCCGGCTGGAAAGCACCGGCGTCGACTTCGGTGACCTGGCCGCTGAAGTGAGACCTTTGTCGGAGAGTATCCAATCCAGTGGAGAAGCCATTTTAGAGGCTGTGTCCCGGCTCGAGCAAGGCGTACAATCCGCCATTCTGAGCGGTTCCAGCCTGAAGGTGAAGCAGCTCAAGGAACTACCAACGTTGATTGCCGGCGTCATCAACGACTTGAAGGCTATCGAAGAACGAAGGCAGCGTGCGGTTGAGCTGTCCACCCGCCAGGCGGAACAGTATGCGGAGGTGTGTGACGCGATTGACGGCGTGGTCAGGTCCGTTCAATTCCACGATATAACGCGGCAGCAGATCGAGCACGTGATGCAAGCCCTCCGCGAGCTCCACAAGAGGTCTGAGAACGGCCGAAAAACCCCGGAGTCACTACCCTCGGACGCTCGCGTCATTTTGGCTTTGCAATCCTCGCAATTGTCCGGGTCGGCCGGAGTTTTTGCTACGTCGATCGAGAACATGGAGCGGGACCTGGAAAGCATCGCGGTGCGCGCCCAGGATATGGCCCAAGCGAGCAGGGAACTGGCCGGTATTTCGACTGATGACCAGGACTCCTTCTTTCTGCGGATGGAGGCCGATTTCACGGCCATCGTCAAGATGCTCGACGACTGTACTACAGCGCAGGCGGACATGCAGTCCACCGCTCAAAAACTCGAGGAAATCATTGCAGGCATGCAGGGCTCGGTTGCCGAGATCCGTGGAATTGAGATTCGAATTCAGCGTATAGCCACCAACGCCACCATCCAGGCCACCCACATTGGAGCCGCGGGGGATGCCCTCAACGTCATTGCCGGAGTGATGCGGGGTCTGGCTCTTGATTCCAACACGAATACCGAAGGCGTAGCTGAGACACTCCACCAGATGACGACCGCATCCAGCTGCGTATCCGGCGGTTCCGGCCAGGCAGCCTCTGGCGCAAATTCGGGCACCGAAGACGTCATTGAAAAAATGAAGAATACGGTGGTGGAATTACATTCGTCGAACGAGACGAGCCTTGGCCGGGTTAATCAGATCGCCGCCTTAAGCGCCGGGCTCGCCCAGGACATCGGCGCGGTTCGCAGCGGTTTCTCGGCGGGCGCACTGGTTGCCGAAGTGGTCGGCCGTGCTCTGGGGGAACTCGAACGGATGGGTGCACAAGCCGGGGCAGCGCCTCTAGCACTTCTTGATCCGGCTCAGACGGACCAGTTGGGGCGGCTCGCCAAACAATACACCATGCAGAAAGAGCGCGACGTTCACGAGTCTGTAATGCGGGGCTCGGCCATCGCCGCGGCTCCGCCAATCGCCGTGTCGAAGGTTGCTCTCGAAGACGGCGGCCTAGGCGACAACGTGGAGTTGTTCTAAGCATCCGCCGGGCACGATCGCTGGATAGACGTTGGGCTGTCTTTGCTGAATCTTTACTACCGCCGTGCGTGCACTACGCCCGTGGCGCGAACACTCGTGATGG
>PMOK01000264.1 GCA_003162425.1 Bryobacterales bacterium
AATTTCCGCTGAGCATCTTTGCTTTCTTGAGACGGGCCGTTCCCAGCCCACCGCGACATGCTCTTGCATCTCGCCTGCGGTTCGAAAGGTTGCGTTCGTGATGAAGAGCCGACGTCGATAAGTACTAGGGGCTGGGGACTGGGGGCTGGGGGCTGGTGTAATGGACGGGTGAGGGTGATTCTCTTCGGGGCTACTGGGATGGAGGGGCAGGGCGTACTGCGCGAATGCTTGCTCGATCCTGAGGTGCAGTCTGTGCTGTCGATTGGACGGAGCGCGGCTGGGCAACAACATCCGAAATTCCGGGAATTGGTGCACGCCGATTTCCTGGATTATTCGGCTATTGAACCTGAACTTTCAGGTTTCGATGCGTGCTTTTTCTGCCTCGGCGTTTCCTCGGCTGGCATGACGGAGGAGCGCTATACGCGCGTCACGTACGACATCACATTAGCCGCTGCACGCACGTTGGTGCAAGTCAATCCCAACACGACGTTTATCTATGTATCTGGCATGGGCACGGACAGCTCCGAGCGCGGCCGCAGCATGTGGGCGCGAGTGAAGGGCAAGACCGAGAACGATTTGCTGCGACTCCCTTTCAAGGCTGCTTACATGTTTCGTCCCGCTGTAATTGTTCCCCTCCACGGAGTCAAATCCAAGACGAAAGTCTACCGGTTGTTCTACGCGGTGCTGGGGCCACTTCTCCCATTGTTGAACGGGCGGTTCCCGAAGTATGTGACGACCACCGAACAGATCGGGCGGGCCATGATAAAGGTCGCGAAGGATGGATGGCCGAAGCCGGTGCTTGAGAACTCGGATATCAACCAGCTCTAGGGTCTTGTCGCCTATTGTGGATTCGGGGCCTCGGTCATCGCCCGCAGCACGGCCGAACTGACGCCGTTCTGCTTTAGAGTGATTAGAGTGTCCGGCGAGGTATCGAACTGGCACTTGGAGGTTTTGATCTTCGCGATGATGATGGAATCGTCCAGTCCGGCCTTCACCATCCTGAGAATGTCGTCGTTTTGAAGCGTGCCAGGCGGGGCTGGGTCGGCGGGTGCAGGCGCATGGGAATCGTCAGGTGGCTGTACCGTCGCGACCTCGGCTATCTTCGCCTGCGCCTCTTCGGCCGAGGGAGGCGATTTTTTGTCAAACGGGAATTTGAGCAGCGTGTAGTAGCGAACGTCATTATACGGATCGCTGTACAGGAGAAGAACGATCCCATCCTTTTGGAAGTTGAATCCAGCAAACCAGGCTTTTTCCCCGGCCACGAAGGTGCGGCGGGGATAGCTGTCGACCGTAGCTCCATTCTTTGACGCCAGGCCGATTACCATATCTTGCGCGAAACTCTTGGACATCTTGCCGTTTTTCCCACGTGCTAAGCGGGGGTATTGGAGAAGCGGTGGAGTACATTATGAGACCGTCCTTCTGGAATACGAGTACGGTCCCCCCCGTGACGATGTCGTTTTTGTCGGCGGAGACCTTGGTTACGGTGTATTGGCTGTTTAAGGCCTGAAGTGATGTCTTCGCATCTCCATTTTGGCCGTAGGCACAGGCCGCCGCGCTGGCGATGACCGTTGCTATCGCGGAATGGGTTATCTTTGCCATGGGAAACTTCTCCTTTCCGATGTGTAGGTCCCCATTGTACAGAAAAACCAGTCCGGAATATTAATAATATTCGACTGAGATCAGGAACAATCCCCGCGCGGGAGCGGTGGGGCCAGGCGGAACTAAACATCCGGGTTCCAGACGCGCTAGAACGCGGGCGTGGTCCACATTTCCTTTACCAACATCGAGCAGCACTCCAACAATGTTACGCACCATGTGTTTCAAGAAGCCGCTCCCGGTTACGCGATAGATCAGCCGGTCGGCTTCTTGCGCAATGCGGGAACAAAAGATGGTGCGGACTTTGGACACGCCTAGTTCGTCGCGTTCGTCGGAGGCGGCGAATGCTGTGAAGTCGTGCTCGCCTTCGAGCAGCGGGGCGGCCGCGATCATTTCCTCGACGCGCAACGGATAGGGGTGATGGTAGACGTAGCGGCGTTCGAAGGGTGGGCAGATCTCAGCGCGAAAGATGCGGTACTCGTAAGTTTTTGCTTTCGCTTCGAACCTTGGATGAAAATCGAGGTGTGCCTCTTCGGCTCGCGTGACGCGGATATCGCGCGGAAGCAAGCGGTTCATGGCTCGCGCCAGATTATCCACCGGGATCGGATTGTCAATGGTGAATGCGGCCACTTGCGCCAACGCGTGAACGCCGGCGTCGGTGCGCCCGGAGCCAGCCACTGGCACTGGCTTGCCTTCGATTCCCGAGATCACTTCCTCCAAAGTGCCTTGGATGGTGGCGAGGCCGGGTTGTATCTGCCAGCCGTGATAATCGGTACCGTCGTAGGAAAGCTGGATCTTAATTCGCCGCATGGACAGGCCGCGATCCGGGCTTGATCACCGGACTGCCGGCGCGGCACAGCGGGCAATCTTCGGGCGTGTAGGCGATCACTTCCAGCGTCTTCAGCGCGCCCCGCGGAACGCCCAGATCTACCGCGCCGCCGCTGCGATCGATGATGGAACCTGCGGCGAGCACGCGGGCGCCGGATTCTTTCAGAATCTCGATTACTTCGCGCGAGCTTCCACCAGTGGTAACAACGTCTTCCACCACCACGGCCGTTTCGCCTGGTTCCACACTGAAGCCTCGGCGCAGAACCATCTTGCCGGAGGCATCGCGCTCGGTAAAGATGAAGCGCGCGCCCAATGCTCGCGCTACCTCGTGACCGATAATCAGGCCGCCGATCGCTGGCGATACTACGACGGCCGTGTCGAGCGTGGGTTCCAGGCGGCGGAATTCGGCGGCCATCAGCCGCCCGAAATGTTCGGCGTGACGCGGATGTTGGAGCACCAGCGCACACTGCAGGTATTCAGGGCTGTGCAGTCCGCTTGTGAGCCGGAAATGACCGCGCAGGTACGCGCCGGTGTCGTAGAACGCGCTGAGAATGGGATCGGCTTCGGGCGACACAAGGCCAATATAGCAATAACATCTTAAGTCGCGAGGTGACATCGCCCGGTAACGATGCCAACTCTGCGCCGGTAATTCCGTTTTGCATGGAGGCAGTCCCGTTCTGGTAATTTTTGCTGGCAAGTTGTTCTCTGCAGCTTGGAAATGAAAGAGAAATGGGAGCTTTCGCGCTTTGGAACGGGGCTTGCAATGTATCAAGGCGATGAAACCAAGCAGAGCTCAGGGAGCCAGGGTCGATCCTGCTGACTATCCGCGTTTCAATCTCCAACCCATTACTTCTATTGACTCTCCCCAACCCCCAACCCACCCGACCGGCTCCTTGGGCTTAAAGCTCGAATCATCTAACCCCATGTCACCAGTGACAACTATTTGACAAGCGACCAAATCCGGTCACAATCCAGACTACAGTAAAGACATGGCCCGCATCGTCTCGCTAATCGCGAGCGCCACGGAAATCGTGCATGCACTCGGGCTAGGTCCAGCGCAGGTGGGACGTAGCCATGAATGTGATTTTCCCGATGATGTTCGAGCGCTTCCGGTCTGCACGACACCTAGTTTTCCGGTGACGGGGAACAGCGCCGACATCGACGCACGAGTGAAGGAACGGCTGGCAAGCGCGCTTTCGGTCTACGAAGTTTTTGAAGACGTGCTGGAACGATTGCAGCCAACGCATATCGTGACCCAGACGCAATGCCGGGTCTGCGCCGTCAGTTTGGAGGATGTCGAGCGAGCGCTGGCGGGCTCCATCTCTAGCCGGCCCAAGCTGATAGCGCTGGAGCCTAATGCGCTGGATGATATTTGGAGCGATATACAACGTGTCGCCTCCGCTTGCGGCGTAGCATCCAAAGGCAAGGAGGTTGTGACGACGCTACGTCGTGAGATGGCGCAGATTTCGACACGAGCCTTCAGCGCTGCCAGCCGTCGGCGCGTCGCTTGCATCGAATGGCACGAACCACTGATGGCCGCGGGGAATTGGGTTCCGGAACTGGTGGAATTGGCGAATTCAGAAAATCTGTTCGGCAAGGCGGGTCTCCATTCACCCTGGATGAACTGGGATGAATTGGTGGCCTCCGCCCCGGATGTGATCATCAGCATGCCGTGCGGCTTCGATTTGGAGCGAACGCGTCAAGAGATGTATTGGCTCACCGATCGGCCGGGATGGTCCGAATTGCGTGCCGTAAAGAGCGGGGAAGTGTACCTGGCCGATGGCAATCAATATTTGAATCGACCGGGGCCAAGGATCGTGGAATCGCTTGAGATCCTGGCGGAGGTTTTGCATCCAGATGCGTTCGAGCCGAGGCTTGAAGGGCGCGGTTGGGAGCGGTGGACGCAGGGATGAGATACTTGATGACTCATGGCGATTGACAAAAAGCTGATCGAAGAAGCGCGCAAGATCGGCGGCCACAGGACCCAGAAGGAAGCCACTCCTCTTGCGGAAGAGGACGCCGCTCACCGCAACAGGCTCAGGATTCTCTCAGCCTTTGGCACGATTGATTTCGATCCGGGCTATGACTACAAGGTCGAGCGCAAGAAGAAGCGTAATCCGGTTTGACAGTGCCCTGAGCCGGAGCAGTCATGAGTGAGAACTCCGGCGAACGGTGGGGCGGACCCCCTGGTCCGCGCGGGTCCCCCAGGACCCGCTACCTCAAGCATCGACAAATACCTGCAGCAGGCCGACGTGGGCGTCGGCCGCGGACCAGGGGGTCCGCCCCACTTTGGAGTGCGTGCGCTACATTTGCGGTTCCCGGCTGCAGGCGTTTACGATACGCTGATAGATTGATGGACGAAAAAAAGATCCTCACCAAACTTCGTGAGATCTGTCTGGCGCTGCCCAAGAC
>PMOK01000083.1 GCA_003162425.1 Bryobacterales bacterium
ACCGAGCTGGATCTGATTCTGAAGCACTCGCAGCGCGTCGGTGTGCGTCCGGAGATCGGGCTGCGCGTGAAGCTGGCGAGCAAGGGGTCGGGCCGCTGGAAATCCTCGGGAGGCTATCGGTCCAAGTTTGGGTTGACTGTTACGGAAGCATTACAGGCGTTGCAGCAAATGAAATCGGTGGGCATGGAGGATTGCCTGCACCTGCTGCACTTCCACCTGGGCAGCCAAATCACGAACATCCGGCAGATCAAGGCCGCGGTGATCGAGGCGGCGCGAATCTACGTCGAGTTGAAGCGCGCCGGCGCCGGACTGAATTATTTGGACGTGGGCGGTGGTTTGGGCATCGACTATGACGGGTCGCAGACCGATTTCGAGTCGAGCGTCAATTACACGCTGCAGGAGTACGCCAACGACGTCGTGTATCACATCCAGAACGTGTGTGACGAAGCCGAAGTAGTGCACCCGACCATCATCACCGAGAGCGGCCGCGCCATTGCTGCCTACCATAGCGTGCTGGTGTTCAATGTGGTGGGCGTGAGCGGATTCGGTGACGATTCGTTTGAGCCGGTGCCGGACGATGCCGAACAGCCTCTGATCGATTTGCAGGAGGCCTACAAGTCGCTCAGCTCGAAGAACCTGCTGGAGAGTTTTCACGACGCACAGCAATCGCTGGATTCGGCATTGAACCTGTTCAGCCTGGGTTACCTGCCGCTTGTGCAGCGCAGCCAGGTGGAAAAACTGTATTGGGCCATCTGCCGCCGCATTCACAAGATGGCCAAGGAGCTGGAGTATTATCCGGAGGAGCTGGAGCCGCTGGACGGGATGCTGTCGGACACGTACTTCTGCAATTTCTCGCTGTTTCAAAGCATGCCCGACAGTTGGGCGGTGAAACAGCTTTTCCCGATTATGCCGATCCACAGGCTGAACGAAATGCCCACCCGCAGCGGCGTGTTGGGCGATATATCGTGCGATTCCGACGGCAAGATCGACCAGTTCATCGATCGGCGTGATGTCAAGAAGACGCTCCCGCTGCATACTTTCAACGGCGAGCCTTACCTGCTGGGATCTTTCCTGCTGGGAGCCTACCAGGAGATCCTGGGCGACCTGCACAATCTCTTCGGCGATACCAATGCCGTTCACGTGAGCCTGGGCGAAAACGGCGATGTGGTCCTGGACACGGTAGTGAAGGGCGACACGGTGCGGGAAGTGCTGGATTACGTGCAGTTCAACTCCAAAGCGCTGCTGGAGGAGTTCCGGCGCGATGTGGAAACCGCGCTGCGGGAAGGCAAAATCGGGTACGAGGAATCCGGGCGCCTGCTGCGGTTTTATGAGGATGGGCTGAACGGGTACACGTACCTCGAGCAGTAGCGGCCAGAAGGCAGAAGGCAGAAAGCAGAAGGCAGCGCTTTCTGAAAACCTGCGCGTTGTACTGGTTGATACGCGGAATCCTTTGAACATTGGCGCTGCTGCGCGCGCCCTGAGCAATTTCGGGTTCGCGCGGCTGCGGCTGGTGAATCCTTATCACGTGGCTTATCAGGAAGCGCGGTCGGCCGTAAATGCCCACGAGATCCTAAAAAGCGCGGAAGAATTCAAGACCCTGGCGGAGGCGGTAGCCGATTGCACATTGGTGGTTGGGACAACATCGCTGGGACATCGCGAGTTGCAGCATCCGTTGCGCGCACTGGAGTATGGCGGGCGCGTGCTTCGCAAGCACCTGGTTGCAGAACCCGCGGCGCTGTTGTTCGGATCCGAGAAGTTTGGGCTGTCGAACGATGACCTGACCTATTGCCACTGGCTGGTGCGGATCGGAACCGAAGGCTCCATGAATCTTGGCCAGGCTGTCGCGGTCTGCCTGTATGAGTTGACGCGGAAGGCGGCCGCGCCGAAGCCGGAGAAGCGCAAGCGGGCGCGCGCGGAAGATTTGGAGAGGCTCACTGCGCGATTGACCCAGGTGCTGGCGCTTTCGGGCTATGTTCATTCCTCCGGTACCGAGGCCAAGATCCGGCGGCTGGTGCGAAGGCTGGATCTTCCCGCGCACGATGCCGAGGTCTGGCTCGGGATGATGCGGCAGATCCAATGGAAGCTCGGCCAGGACAGCGAATGATACTCTTAGGGGAGCGATGACGAAAGTTCAGTTGGGATACGATCTGGTGCGCCCCTTGACGGACGCGGACGCGAGCAAAGTGGCGGACGTGCATAGCCAGTACGGCATCTTTCAAGTCCATATGGCGCCCGCGATGGACAAGCTCGCCGTGGAATACGACGCATCGCGGCTGACGGAGAAGGATGTGGAAGCGGTGCTGCAACGCTTCGGGCTTCCGATCCAGCGCAAGTGGCCGGTTCCTTAGCGCCACGCGTGCCCGAAGCCAGAAGCCACACAACTTAAGTGGGGCGGACGCCCTCGTCCNNGCCGGACCCCCTGGTCCGGCCCTTCCATCACACGAGAATAGCCGACGTGGGCGTCGACTGCGGTCCAGGGGACTGCCCCACATTGTGAGATCTTCAATGAACTTCAGAGACAGGAGACAAGGGATACGCGTTCAACGAGCTGTTCGCTGGCTAGCTCGAGAAAAAGTTCAGCCTGTTCGCGGCTGACGGATGGCGCACCTTCCAGGAAGTCGTCGATGGTGTCGCCATGCTTGAGGTGGTCTAGCAGCATTTGAACTGGAACGCGAGTTCCGGCAAAACATGGTGCCCCGCTCATGCGATCAGGGTCGATCCACAGCACCTTATTTAGCTTGGCTCTCCGCTCCCCGCTCACTCTTCAATGATATCCTGCGACGTGGGGACACGTATGGCCAGGTTCGTAATCGGTCTTCTGCTGATTGCACTGCTCCTCTTTGCCGGTGGACCGGGATTCCGAAGCCGGGCGCAGCTGGACGAACATTATGCCAAGCACGGGACCGAATTCGGCCACATCAGCCAGGCGGAGTATCTGCGGCTGGCGCAGGAATTGAGGGACGCGCCGGCCGCGGGACCCATCCTCGAAGCACGGCGTCCAAATGGCCAGTTCAGCCGCTTCGACCGGCGCAAGGGCTACTTTGGCGCGTATAATCCCGATAGGACCATCCGCACTTTTTTCATTCCCAACGATGGCGAACGGTACTTTCGAAGGCAGGCGGGGAAATATGACTGACCAGGAAATGGCCACTTATCTCCGCGACAATGGATATCCTGAACATATTGTCCGCGCCGGACGCGCCGGGTTGATCGAACGCTGGGGCAAGTTTGTTGAGCAGGTTGAGCGCGGCTACAAATTGGGACTCGAAGATTATCGGAACGACCTGGATTTGCGCGGCATCATCGCTATGCTCGGGTTAGATGAGGATGTGCGCGACCTGGACAAACGCTTCGAAGCGATGCTGACGGATCGCGAGAAACGGGTTTGGGAATCATCAGCGTCCGCTCCGTTCTGGGATTTCGGATATCCGAAGAACGCTGGCCACAGATTAATGGAAGATATTAACAATGAAGGGCTTATAACGCCAACATCCGCATCTCAATAGATATTGGGTAGATTCCGTGTTAAGCTGGAAACAATGTCCCAGTTAGGCCATTTGAGCCTGCTCGAGGCCGAAAGCATCCACATCCTTCGGGAGGTGGCGGCGGAGTTTCAGCGGCCGGTGATGCTCTACTCAATCGGCAAGGATTCGTCGGTGCTGTTGCGGCTGGCGCAGAAGGCTTTTCATCCCGGTGCGATTCCGTTCCCGCTGCTCCACATCGACACCACCTACAAATTTCGCGAGATGATCGAATTCCGTGATTCGTACACGCGCGAAGTGGGCGCGAAGCTGATCGTTTACACCAATCAGGAAGCGATCAATGACGGCGCGAATCCGTTCAAGCTGGGAACGCAGAGGTGTTGCGGGCTGCTAAAGACCAAGGCGCTGCTGGACGGTCTACGCGCCGGAGGATTTGACGCGGCCATGGGTGGAGCGCGGCGCGATGAGGAAAAATCGCGGGCCAAAGAGCGCATCTTTTCGTTTCGCGATGCCAAGGGGCAATGGGATCCGAAAAACCAGCGGCCGGAGTTGTGGAGCCTCTACAATGGCCGGATTGATCCCGGTGAAAGCCTGCGCATTTTTCCGTTATCGAACTGGACCGAAATGGACGTGTGGCAATACATCCACGTCGAAAAAATCCCGATTGTCCCCATGTATTTCGCGAAAGATCGCGAGATGCTGGTGCGCGGCGACCAATTGATACCGCTAGAGCAGTCTTTCATCCCGATGTTGCCCGGGGAGCGTCCCCAAATGATACGCTGCCGGATGCGATCGCTCGGTTGCAGCCCCTGCACGGGAGCCATACGCTCAGACGCCGACACGGTCCCCAAGATCATTGAGGAGCTGGTTTCTTTCCGGCGCTCGGAGCGCGAGAACCGGGTGATCGATCATGACCAGGACGGCTCTATGGAAATCAAGAAGCGTGAGGGATACTTTTAGATGGTGGCAGCCATAGATCGTTCCCCCGCGTTCGAGATCGAAGAGTTCCTCTCCGAAGAGCGCGCGAAGGATTTGCTGCGATTCACGACGGCCGGCAGCGTGGACGATGGTAAGTCCACACTGATCGGCCGTCTTCTCTACGATTCGCAGAGCATCTACGAGGATCAACTGAAGGCGGTGACCAAGGCGTCGGTGAATCGTTCGGCGGGGCCCATCGATTTCTCGCTGCTGACGGATGGTCTGCGCGCCGAGCGGGAGCAGGGCATTACCATTGATGTCGCTTATCGCTATTTTGCGACGGCTCGGCGGAAGTTCATCATCGCCGACACGCCCGGTCACGAGCAGTATACGCGCAACATGGCGACCGGAGCGTCGACCGCCGAATTGGCGATCATACTGATCGACGCGCGCAACGGAGTGCTGGCTCAATCGCGCCGGCATGCCCACATCGCTTCGCTCCTCGGGATTCCGAACTTCGCGATCGCGGTGAACAAGATGGATCTGGTGGGCTACGATGCGGATGTTTTTCGCGCTATCGAGACGGAGTTCCGCGAGTTCCTTTCGCATCTGAACGCCCCGCATACGTATTTTCTTCCCATCAGCGCGCTGGCTGGCGACAACGTCGTGCGGCGCAGCCGGAACATGCCCTGGTTCGGCGGACCGAGCCTCCTGGAATACCTGGAGACCGTGCCGGTGTTTAACCGCACGCGCTCGGCCGCGTTCCGTTTTCCAGTGCAGAGGGTAATGCGGCCGGACCAGACTTTCCGCGGCTACGCGGGTCAAGTGGCATCCGGAATCATCCGGCCTGGCGACGCGATTCTGGCGCTTCCCTCTGGAAGACGGTCGCGCGTGAGGAGCATCGAAACTTTCGATGGCGCGTTGGAGGAAGCCGTTGCGCCCATGTCGATCACGCTTACGCTCGAAGACGAGTTGGACATCAGCCGCGGCGACATGATCGCCTCGGCCGAGCGAATTCCCGAGGTGGCGCGGCAGTTTGATGCGAGTGTGGTTTGGCTCAACGAGCAACCGCTCGATCCTTCGCGCACGTATGTGCTGAAACACACCACGCAAACCACGCGAGCCGAGATCAAGGCGTTGCAGCACCGCTTAAACGTCACATCGCTTGAGCGGGAGCCTGCCGATCGTCTTGAGATGAATGCGATCGGCGTGTTGCGGATCGAAACCGCTCGTCCGATTTATTTCGATGTTTACACCGAGAATCGGACCACCGGCAGTTTCATTCTGATCGATCCCGACAGCAATGCGACCGTAGCGGCGGGGATGGTCACTGGGGCCGTGCCGGCCGTGCGCGCGAGAACGACAGTCATCTCCAAGAAGCAAGGCCGCGTGACGCCGGCGGAACGGATGGCACGCTACGGCCACTCGGCGGCCACGGTGTCATTAGGGCCTAGAACACAACTGGCCTCGCTGCTGGAACGCAAACTGTTCGATCGCGGTTGTGCGGTGGTGATTTCGAACCTGGCAGATCCGCACACCTTGGCAACGGACGCCGGCTGGCTGGTGCTGCTGGTTTCGGATCAGGAACCGGACTGGCAGTTGCCCGAAGACGACGCGCAGGCGGCGGATCAGATCATCGCGACGCTTGAGGATGCGGGTGTGTTGCTGCCCGCGGAACGATTGACCGGGGGCGAAGGGATTTAGCGCCCGTAGGGTAAGCCTCCGGCTTGCCCAAATGCACAAGCCGGAGCCTTATGCTACGTATGATGACACTGGATCAGAGGATTGAAGCAGCAGGGGAGTTGATCGGGCGCGTCTTCGCGGACAGTTCCGCGCCGGCATGCGTTACCTGCAGCTTTCAGACCGAGTGCATGGCGCTGGTGGATCTAGTGATCGCGCAGAGCCCGGACATTCCCGTGTTGTTTCTTGAAACGGGCTATCACTTTCCCGAAACTTACGCCTATCGCGACCAGATGACCGAGCGCTTGCACTTGAACCTGGTGAACCTCGCTTCCAGACAGACCGTGGCTGAGCAGGAATCGCAATTCGGCATTCTGAATCAAACCGCGCCGGACCGTTGCTGCGGAATGCGCAAGGTTGAGCCGCTGTTTCGCGGATTGGATGATTATGGTGTCTGGTTCACGGCGTTGCGCCGCGATCAATCGCCGACGCGCGCGAATTTGCAAACAGTGGATAATTTCCGCCTGCCGAGTGGCAAGCAACTGGTGAAGGTTAGCCCGCTGGCCGACTGGACAAATGCGGATGTCTGGAGCTATCTGAAGCGGCGCGGAATCCCGGTGCTTCCGCTCTACGAGCAGGGTTATACCAGCATTGGTTGCGCGCCGTGCACCACACCGCCCGCCGATCCCGACAATCCGCGGTCGGGCCGCTGGGCGGGACGGAAGCTCGAGTGCGGCATTCACATCGCAAGCGATTGACAGCATGGAAATCGCACTTGGGTTCTTGATTGCCGTCGCCATCGGTATCACCGGCGTCGGAGCCGGCATCATCACCGCGCCCGTTCTCATCCTGTTCTTCCATGTTCCGCCGGCGTATGCGGTGGGGACCGCGCTAACGTTCGGCGTAGCCGTGAAGGTGTTGGTGGTTCCCATGCAACTGGCTCGCAAGCAAGTGGATTTCCGCGTGCTGGGCTATATGCTGGCGGGCGGACTACCGGGAGTGATTGCAGGCTCGCTCATCCTGGCCAAGCTGAATGTGCCCGGGCGCCTGGGGATTTTGAACACGGCGCTCGGTTCCACCATCGTATTGATTGCCGCCCTCAATCTCTATCGGGTGTGGTTACGGCCAGATCAGAAGCCAGCGCGGGACTACTCGCGATGGCTGCCCTTCATCACGCTGCCGATCGGTGCGGAGGTGGGCTTTTCATCCGCCGGAGCGGGAGCGTTAGGATCGCTGGTGTTGCTTGCAATCACTCCGTTGACCGCGGCGCAGGTGGTGGGTACCGACCTGTTCTTCGGTCTCTGCGTATCGCTGGTCGGCAGCGGATTCCAATTGACCGCGGGCAACTACGACGCGGCTATCCTGATCAAGCTCATCATCGGCGGCGTGGCCGGAGCATTTGCCGGAACCTATCTCGCGGCCGTGGCGCCGCAACGAGTGCTTCGAATAGCGCTCTCGCTATGGCTGATCTCGCTGGGAATTCAGTTGTGCTGGAGCGGTGTTCGCCACCTGTGAGCGCTGAAATGTCCCCACGCTTGCACGCGGGGGCTACCATCGATCGTTCCGGTCAGATACCAGGGGAATGTAGCCCCGCGCGTAAGCGAGGGGACAAAGTTCGATTTTCCAGGAAATGTTTGCCCGACATCGCACACATACCTTATGGATGACCTACCTCCTGACTTTCAACTGCTACGCAACACACCTCCCAGGAGACGATCGCGGATGGGTGGATAGATCGCGAGGCGGCCATCGCGGCTCCTATCAGGGCCCGCGGCCAGAGCTCCTCAATCACGCTCGACGAATCGCTGAGAAGCCCTATCAACTGAACTTGCTTCGGTCGCGGATTGTGCTCGAAGCAATCCGTGAAACTTGTGATTTTAGATGCTGGAATCTTTTGGCTGTCCACGTTCGGAGCAACGCATGTCCACGTGGTGGCGGATGGTTTCTCGGATCCTGATCGGGCGATCAGTGATCGAAAAGCCTATGCAACCCGGGCGCTCAAGCGCCACGATGCCGGGACGGCTCACTCGAAGCATTGGGCGCGTGGCGGGGGTACGCGCGGGTTGTTTACTGTGGAGTCTATAAAGGCAGCCGTTAGGTATGTTGCTGATGGACAAGGCCAGGCAATGTCGGTTTACGTAATCGATCAGTCCCCTCGCTAACGCGCGGGGCTACATTTGCCGAGTGTGATTATATTTGTACTGCCTCGTCGTATCGCACGGTGTGGTGGGTTAAATCGTGTGGTAGCCCCGCACGTGAGTGAGGGGACAAGTATCGCTGACTCGGGACCTGCGGTTCGTCTTGACTTTCCCTGCCCGAGTATTCTACTGTAAACATTCGACTTGGCAACGCTGCAGGTCCGCTAGCGAAGCTATGGCAGAACGACAAATGCTGCTCGATTCCAATCTGGACAGCGTGGAGGTCGCCGAAGCGGCGGTTCTAGCAGATGCCGTCGACATCGGGTTCGAGGAGGAACAGTTGCACCAGATCGGGATGGCCGTCCGGGAAGGCATGGTGAACGCGGTGGTGCATGGGAATCGCTACAATTCCCGGAAGAAAGTGCATTTGTCCGTCACCAAAGCGCCGGACCGGCTGACTGTGGTGATCGCGGATGAGGGGGAAGGGTTTGACTTGAATACCTTGCCGAATCCGCTGGCGGAGGAGAATTTGCTTCGTCAATCGGGACGAGGACTGCTCCTGATCCAGGCCTTCGTGGACGAGTTTCAGGTTCGCCGGGCACAGCCCGGTGGCACCGAAGTACGGATGGTGAAGTACCTGGCCAAAGCCAGTTAATCAAGATCTAAGAGACAAACGCAGGAGGGTCCAATTTTGTGAGCGTTAAATTAACAATCCGACAAGTAGGCAGCGTAACGGTAATCGATGCCGCCGGACGAATCACTTTGGGAGAGGGCGCCAGCCAGTTTCGTGATGCGATTCGGGATCTGGCCGCCAAAGGCGACAAGAAGATTCTGGTGAACCTGAGCGAGGTTTCCTACATTGACAGCTCCGGGATCGGAGAGATGGTTTCGAGTTACACCACCGTTACCAACCACGGCGGCCAATTAAAGCTGCTGGGATTGAGCAAGCGCGTGAAAGATCTGCTGCAGATCACGAAGCTATATACAGTGTTTGAAGTGTTCGACGACGAAGCCGCGGCGATTCGCAGCTTCACCTGAGCGCAACCGCGGGGCAGGTTCCTCGAGCTGCCTGATCTTACCCCGTACTTTCGCTACAGGCTGCGGGACGATCGTACTAGCCTGTGAGTTCCTCCCAGTCTAGTTGAGAATCCGCGCGCAGTTTTTCTCGCCGCCCCACGTTTTGCGACACTTTGTCTCATCCGCAAGACGGCGGAGACAGAACGTCGCGCGCATCTGCAGTTTTTCCAGCTATCAAACACAACGACATGAATCTGTTGTAACGGTACCCGAGTTGGTGCTCCACGTGCCCTTTGACAGTGCAGAGGAGTAGAGCAACGTGACCATCTTGGAAAAACTTCACCGGCCCGTAGTACTGGCGGGCGTGTTGGTCTGCGCGAGCATCATCTTACTTCCAACCGCAGGAGAAAGGCGCGCTGAAGCTACGGCGGCGAGATCGGCGGCAGCGGCCGCACAGACGAGCGAACTCGACGTGATTGTGCGGTTCAAAGCGCCGCTTACAAAGAGTCAGCACAAGCGTGTGAGCTCATACGGCGGGCGGCTGTACCGGGAGCTGCCGATCATCAATAGCGCCGCATATCACATCTCCAAGCCCGGCTTGGAGAAGCTGCTGGCGAGCGGCATCGTCGCCTCTTATGGCATCGACCATCAGGTGAAAGCGAGCATGGACATCACCGCCGCGGCAGTGGGGGCGAATATAGCAAATTCCTACGGCTGGACCGGCTAGGGCGTCGGCGTGGCGATCATCGATTCTGGGATTGCGAATCCGGTTCACCAGGATCTTACGGATTCGAGCGGTAAGTCCCGCGTGAGCTATTCCACTTACCTGCGGCAGGAGTCGACAACCGACGATCTGTACGGTCACGGGACCCACATCGCGGGGATGATCGGGGGGCGCGGCACGGATTCCACCGGTCCGCAGTACACCCGGACGTTCAAAGGCGTGGCGCCCGGCGTCACCTTCGTCACCTTCGCGGTGCTGGACCAGCACGGCGCCGGCGTCGACAGCAACGTGATCGAGGCCATTCAACAGGCCATCGCACTGAAGTCAAAATACAACATCCGGGTGATGAACCTCTCGTTCGGCCGCCCGGTCTTCCAGAGCTACCGGACCGACCCGCTTTGTCAGGCCGTGGAGCAAGCCTGGAAAGCCGGCATCGTGGTCGTAGTGGCAGCCGGCAACAACGGCCGCGACAACTTCTTTGGGACGGAGGGCTACGGCACCATCAATTCGCCCGGCAACGATCCCTATGTCATCACCGTCGGCGCCATGCGGACCATGGGAACCGTGACACGCAGCGACGACGTGCTGGCTACTTACAGCTCCAAGGGGCCAACGCTGATCGATCACATCGTCAAGCCGGACATCGTGGCTCCCGGCAACCAGATCCGCTCCACGCTGGCTCTGGGCGGCAGGCTGCGCCACCAGTACCAGGTCAATGACGTGGCCTTGAGCTACTACGTCAAGGGCGGCAGCACCCAGCACGGCGATCAGTATTACGAGATGAGCGGCACTAGCATGGCAACCGCCGTGGTGAGCGGCGCGGCGGCGCTTCTGATTCAGAAGGACCCGAGCCTGACACCGGACCAGGTGAAGGCCCGCCTGATGCTGACGGCGTCCAAGACGTTTCCGCTGTGGGCCAACGCGACCGATCCGACCACGGGCATTACGTACACTGTGCGGCACGACATTTTCAGCGTCGGCGCCGGCTATCTGGATGTCATGGCCGCCATCAACAACACCAACAAAGCCCCTGGTCCCGCGCTTTCGCCAGTGGCCACTTATAACGCCGCAACACAGCAGGTGACCATGAGCGATAACGTCAACGGTACCATCGCGATTTGGGGCACAGGCGCGATTTGGGGTACCGGCGACATCTGAGGGACGCAGGTGATCAACGGCTCCCTGGCAGTTTGGGGCACCGGCGCCATCTGGGGTACCCAGACTGTCAGCAGCACCCTGGCGGTTTGGGGTACCGGAGCCATCTGGGGTACCGGCGCCATCTGGGGAACCAACACGTCGATCGGCACCGAAAGCGATCCACTCGCGGTGTATGGCGAGAAGTAACGCTTGATGTTTGTATAGCCTACGTGCTCATCACCGGGTGGCGCCCGCCATTCTGACGGGAAGCCCACCCGGTTCCTTCGTTCCGGCGTTGAATGTTTGCGCCGAAACTGCCGATTCTTAGTTTAGGACAGACCGCTATGACTGACCCTTGCGGCTCCGAATGAACTGGAAAGCAAAGTCATACATCGCCGCCGTCAATACGATTGGCGCTGTCATCCTGGCCAGCCAGTTGACACAATTGCACGTGTCGAATCCCGTGCGGTTCTTGGTTCTGGCCGCGGTCACGCTGCTCGGGTCGAGCCTCAAAGTCCGGCTTCCGGGTGTGACCGGGACGATGTCGGTGTACTTCCTGCTGGTTCTAATCGCGATTACCCAGCTTTCGCTGCCGGAGGTCCTGGCTGCCGTGGCCGTGGCTAGCATCTTCCAGTGCTACTGGCACGCGCAAAAGCGGCCCGCTTGGGTGCAAGTCTGTTTCAACGTGGCAGCCTGGAGCCTGACGGTCACCGCCACCTACGCTGTTTTCCACTGGCCGATCCTGGATGATCACAATTTCGGACTGATTGGACGCCTGGTAATCAGCTCACTGGTCTTGTTTGGGGCGAACACAGTTCCCATCGCACTGGTGATTGCCCTCACGGAAGGCAAGTCCGCTCAGCGAGTTTGGAAAGAGAGCTATTTCTGGTCTTTTCCCTACTATCTGATGGGCGCAACCATCGCTGGTGGTCTCACCTATCTGAGCCGCTGGCTGGGATGGTTTACCGCGTTAGGAGTTCTTCCGGTGATCTACGCGATCTACCATTCCTACCGCCTGTACATGGGAAAGTTGCAGGATGAGAAGGAACACGCCGAGCAGATGGCCTCGCTGCACCTCAGAACCATCGAAGCGCTGGCGATGGCGATCGACGCCAAGGATCACACCACGCACGACCACCTGCAGCGAGTGCAGGTGTATGCGATGGAGATCGGCAAGGAGCTGAGCCTGACCGAAGAGGAGACGGAAGCATTGCGCGCGGCATCGCTTCTGCACGACATCGGCAAGCTGGCCGTCCCGGAGCATATCATCAGCAAGCCGGGCCGCCTCACGCCGGACGAGTTCGAAAAGATGAAGATTCATCCGGTGGTTGGGGCGGAAATACTGGAGCGGGCACAGTTTCCCTATCCGGTGGCCCCAATTGTACGGGCGCATCATGAGAAGTGGGACGGGAGCGGCTATCCGGACGGAACGAAGGCGGAGGCGATTCCGATCGGCGCACGGATCTTGTCAGCCGTGGATTGTCTGGACGCGCTCGCCTCGGACCGCCAGTACCGGCGCGCACTGCCGCTGGACGAGGCGATGAAAGTGGTGAGTTCGGAATCCGGCAAGGCCTTCGATCCGAAAATAGTCGGGATTCTGGAGCGCCGCTACCGGGAGTTCGAGGAATTGTCGCGCACTGGAAAAAAGGTCACGCAACTCGGGAACCTCTCGACGGATATGAAGGTAGAGCGCGGGCAGGCGCCGGATGCCGGCTTCGAGGGTAGCTCCGCGCCGCTGCTTGACAATGGCACTGGGCAGAAGCCGGAGCATTTTATCGAATCGGTCGCCGAAGCGCGCGAGGAGGCGCTCGATCTGTTCCGGTTGGCCCAGGCACCCGCCAATTCACTGCGGTTGAGCGACACGCTCTCCATACTGGCCACGCGCATCCGGCGCCTGGTTCCCTACGACTCGCTGGTGCTTTATGTGATACGCGATCGGGTGCTGGTCCCGGAATATGTAATCGGCGAGGACACGCGCTTGTTCGGCTCGCTAACGATCCCGCTCGGCGAAGGCTTGTCGGGATGGGTGGCGGACAACGACAAACCGATCGTAAACGGGAATCCGTCGGTGGAGCCGGGCTATCTGAACAGCCCGCAGGCTTTCAGCAAACTGAATTCGGCGCTAGCGGTTCCGTTGAAAGGTTCCGAGAGCGTTATTGGCGTTCTGTCGCTCTACCACGCCGGCCGCGACGCTTATTCTCGTGACCACTTGCGCGTGCTGCAAGCCATCAATTCGAATCTGGCCATGACCGTCGAGAATATGCTCGAGCTCGAATCAGGGAAGCCGGCGGCGGCCGGAGACAAGGGGACGACTTTGCCCGATGTGCGCTCGCTGTTTGTGCGCTTGCATGACGAACTGGCCGGTTGCATCAATTCACGGTCCAGGCTGGGCGTTTTGGTCTGCCACATCGACGGTTTCTCGAACATCAGCGATCGCCTGGGCCACGCTTCTGGGAAACGCCTGCTGGGCGCGTTATCTGCGGAACTTCGCGCCAACTGCCGCAGCTACGATCACGTGGCTTGGGCGGGTGGCGACGAGTTCGCGCTGGTGATGCCGGGTCTGACACGCGAGTCCGCTCAGGAGCGCATGCGGGAACTCGAAAAATTGGTCCGCCAAGTCAGCAGCTCGCTTTGCGGGGAGGCGCTGATCTCCCTTGTCTTTGGAGACGCTTATTTTCCAGAAGACGGCCGGAGCGCCGAGGAATTGATGGATGTGGCGGACCGGCGGATGCACCAGCAGAAACTGGCGCGCGGCAGGGAACTCCCTTCTCCAGACCTCCAGTTAGTCAACTGAGACGTATCACTGGCCGACAGACGCCGCCCGGAGAGTCTCCCGCGAAGCATGTTCCGGCACCATCCGAGCTGTTCGCCGAAAGAAGCGGCGGCGGCAACTCCGGCATCGGTAGGGATCGATGCAAAAATGGTTCAGGAAAGCGGCAAGGAGACCATTTCTCCGGGAGCGGCGGGTATCGCGCGAACCACAACCTGGGCAACTGGTATCTTCGACTCTCATGCCTATTTAGAGGAGAATCGGCGGCAATCCTCTCTCTAATTGTTTGGGCTAAGCTTCAGGGAAGCTGCGGCATCGCCGAGCCGGGAATCGAGTGTCCAAAGGCGGCATCGTGTGAGCGCGGCCGATGCGAGCAGGTGCGCGTCGATCCAGCCGATACCTTTGCCATAGAGCCGATGCTGTTCTAGAAACGCCAGTACCTCTCCGTGTTCAGCCGATAGCGCGAACGGCAATTGTCCAAGGTCGCTGAGAATACTGGATCTTCGGTGTAAGCTGCCGCAAGCTATTTCGCCGAGCACGAATGGATGCATCAGAATCTGGCCATCTATCAAAGCTTGCTGCAGGCGCGGATCGCCCTTCCGGAGGTGATTTACCCATACGGAGGTATCCACGAGTAGCATGGGGCGTACTCCTAGCTCGCGGATGCTGCCTTAGCCCGGCTTGGACGCCTCCGCCGGCCTGCTTCGAAATGTGGCTGCGTGCCACCGAGTGCCGCCAGCCGGCGGGAAGTTTCTCTCGTGATAAGAGCTTCGAGCCCGGCGCGTATGAGTGAGGTCTTCTCCGAGATTCCCGTAACCGCTCGAGCTTTCTCTATCAACTCCCCGTCTAAATTTAATGTGGTCCTCATATGCATAAGTATGCATCTTTTGTGCATACCTGTCAAGCCTGTTACTTGGCGGCGAAAATCTTGACGATATTCATCACCGGTGGATTACTGGAAGAGAGGAGCGGCCCATCCCGCGTGGCCGTAGCGGTAATGTAACCTTCCCCGCCGTGCGCAGCGTAGCCGGCCGCGATGTCCCGGAAGAAATCCTGTACATTATGATCAATGGGCGCGCCTTTGGTCTCGTGCTTGTAAGGATCCACCACCCGGATATGCCATTTTGCGCCGCCGTCGATCAGGTACGCCTCATACAGCCAGTCCGAACCGCCGTGGCTGTTCGGATCCGAAGGAATCGCGATCGGCACGTTGACGCGTGTGTCGGTTAGGGCGTCCTGGGTGCCGTGCACACGGCACTTGCCTTTGGGCTGGCAGTTGGCATTGATTTCGTAATAGAAGTAGATCTTGTCATCGCCAGCCAGGCCTTTCACATAGTGCGAGAAGCCAAATTCCGTGCTGGCCCGATAGCAGCGCTCGTCGTGGAAGAACACGGATTCCACCAGCGTGTGTCCGTTCCCAGAATCAACCTTTCCTTGATATAAGACGTGCACCGCGATCCCCTTCCATCCGCTGGTCAGTTCGCTCACTTCGAGATAGGTGGGGTAGCGATAGATAGGACCGCTCAGAGGTCCGCTCCAGGTTTGATTTTGCGAATCGTAACGGTAGAGATCGACATTGGGATTCTCCTGTGCATTGCAAGCCGCGGACAACGCGCCTTTGGGCTGGGACGGGTAGGGAAAGGAGAATTCGTAGGGTAGGGAAACGGGCGGCATCGGCTTGGACTCGAAAGACTCGTACGTGAATTTATCGGAGGCGAGCTCGGACCAGCATGGATAGGGGCATTCAGCGGCTGCAAGTCCGGATATAGCCAGGACCGCGAGCGCGATTGAGCGGTGCGTCACATATGGATGACGCTCGGAGTACGGCGGGCGTTGCGTCGTGACTCACTTCACGGCTTCACTTTACCGCGATGGTCACACCATCCTGGCTATTAGCGCTTCCAATCGATAAGACTACCGGCAAAATACCGGGCGGCAAAAACCCGCCAGGTATTTGGGCGTTGATCTGCATTAGTCCGGGGTAACCGGGCGCCGGACCAGCATAGAGCAGAGCGGCCGTATAGCCGCCGATGGTCAAACTAACGGCGCTCAAGTCGTTGCCTTGGCCCGTGGCATACAGCACGATGATGGATTCGCGTGCAGCGGGATTCGACGCCGAGTTCACGGTCCCATCCTGGTTAGTCGCTGCTGCCTGTCCCACTCCACCGGCGACGGTGAAGATGCCCGGCGCAGCGCCCGCCACGTTGGGCGAGAACACAGCGACAGCGGAGCCGTCCACGACGATGCTGATCTGTGTTGTCGAGCCGGGCGTGAGGGTCGCAGGCGCCAGCGCGTTAATTTGGCTGGCTCCAATGTAGAAAGTGATGGCCGATTTTCCGTCAAACAGAAGCTGCGTCTGTTTTGGATCGAACCCGGAGCCGAAAATAGTAATGATCTCGCCCGGAGCTACGTCGCCCGGCGTGAGAGACGCGCCGTTCACCATGGTGGCGCCGGTTACCTGCTGCGGCGGAGGGATCGTAACGGTGGAAAGGGTCAATGTGCGGATACAATTGTTCCCGGTGTCGGCCACCCAAATGACACCAGTTGAATCCACGGCGATGTCGGACGCCGCGTTCAACTCAGCGGCGGAGGCTGGCCCCCCGTCTCCAGCGAAGCCTTGCACTCCGGTGCCAGCCACGGTTGTGAGAGCACCTGTGGACGACGTCCAACCGCGAATCAGATTCGTGCCGGTTTCAGCGATCAGCAGTTGCCCATCGGCGGTCAGCGCCAGTCCGCGCGGCGTCTGGAGCGGGTCCGCGATGATGGAGAACACGCCCGAAGCGGAAATCTCCGAGACGCGAGCCAGCTCGCTCAACCAAACGTTGCCTTTTCCATCCACCATCACGGCCGCTGGTTTCAGAACTTGCGCCAGAACGCTGGTGGTCCCCGAGAGTGCGATCTTCACCACGCGATCGTTCCCCGTATCGGCGACGTAGACAGCGCCCGTTCCATCCACGGCAACATACTCGGGATTGTTCAAGCCATCCAACACCGTCGAGATATTCCCATCCGGCGTTATCTTGCGGATCTTGTTGTTGCCTGTGTCCGCGATGTAAAGATTGTTCGTGGAATCCATCGCCACGCTTTCCGGAGAATTCAGCGTAGCGGCCAAGGCGGGGCCAGCATCTCCATCCGCGCCGGCGGTGCCCGTTCCGGCGATAGTGCTGATCATGCCACCTGGTGCGATTTGCCGGATGCGATGATTCGCGGTATCGGCGATATATTTGTTACCTTGACTGTCCAGCGCGATGCCTGAGGGGGTGTGCAACCTCGCGGAGAGAGCAGGGCCGCCGTCGCCACCGAAATAGATGCTTAACCCACTGCCCGCGATGGTGCTCACCGCTCCGACATTCGACACCTCGATCACAAACTGGCCGGTGGTGGCGTAGACATCCCCGGCGGCATCCGTGGTCACGTCCAGTGCGGAGGCGACGCCCGCGAATGGCGTATTGATAGTCCCCAGGTAGTTGCTGGCGGCGATATATAAAGAGCCGCTGCTTACCGCGACACCGGTGGGAGCGGTCGTGTTGAAGACGGTGCTGATGACGTTCCGATAGACTTCTCGGATGCAATTGTTCCCGCTGTCGGCAATATAGATTGATCCGTTTCCGTCGGATGCGATTCCAGCGGGCGAATTCAGTTGCGCGAGGTTGGCTGAACTTGCGTCGCCACTGTATCCAGCCGTTCCCGTCCCCGCCAGGACCGTGAGATTACCGGCCGGAGAAACACGATAGACAATGTTCGCGCCAAAATCTGAGATGTACAGCGTACCGTCGGGATCCACCGCAACATTGCGCGGCGCGTTGAACTGAGCGTCCACTGCGGGACCGCCCAGCGCTTTGCTCTGCGCAACGGATCCGCCGCCCGCTACCGTTTGAATGTTCCCGTTTGTGGTCATCTCCCGGATGCGGGCGTTGCCAAGGTCGGCGATGAAGAGATCCCCGGCCCCGTCCAAAGCCAATCCGTAAGGTTGGTTGAGCGTAGCTGCATTCGCCGGCCCGCCGTCTCCCGCGAAGCCCGGCACTCCCGTGCCAGCCACCGTACTGATCGTGCCGTCGGCCGCGATCTTGCGGACGCGGTTCGCGCCCGCGTCGGCCACATAAATATTTCCGTGACCATCCACGGCGATGCCTTCCGTTTGACTGAAGAGGGCTGCCAAAGCCGGGCCACCATCGCCCACCGAATTACTACCAGCCACGGATTGAATCGTGTATATCTGGGCCGCGGGCTGGTCTGCCGCGACCAAAGACGCACAGATCAATCCGGACAGAAGTAGGAAGCGAGTGCGATGAACCACGAAATAGACCTCTTTGGAGTAGTGTGTCTTACCAATGGAAAATTCTCATCTCGCTTCCGATGGATGAGTGTATGAAGACTTTGTCGTTACTGTTCGCCGGAATCCTGATGAGCGGAATCGCGAATGCACAGCCGGCTCTCCGTTTGAAGGGTTTGAATTCTTACGCTGCTACGCGGATGCCTCCGGCTAGGCCGCAAAGAACGCTAACGCGTGGCCGGTCTCATATGCTTCTTCAGTTTGCGGCCAACCCGAGCAACGCTCAATTGCAGAAGCTGGCGAATCGGGGCCTCACCGTGCTCTCCTACGTTCCAGACTTCGCTTTTTCTGTCACGGTTCCGGACGGCGTCTCGTGGGAGGATTTGGACATCCTTTGGACGGGCCGGCTACGTCCAGATGAAAAGATCAGTGCTGCGTTCGATGGGAGGAGAGCGTCACGCGGTGCGGTCGCTGCCGTTGTGGAGTTATACCCGGATGTGGATCCGAACGATGGCCGCGTGATCGCCAACGACACCGGGCTGCGTGTTCTGGACAACCCGGACTTGCTGCCAAATCATCTGCTGGTGCGCGGCAATCGCGAGCAACTGTTGGCTTTGGCGGGTTGGGACGAGGTCTCTTACATTTTTCCGGCTTCCAAAGAACTGACTGACGGTATGCCAGTGCATACATGCGCTGGCGCACTGACCACCCAGGGACCAGTTCAGCAGGCGATTCCTTTGGTTGGCGACGGCTGGGATGGCCCGGGCCTGGGCTCAGCAAGCTTGAATTATGCCTTTTTTAACGTTACGGTACAGCTACCTGCGGGCTCCGCGGAAGCTGAAATTGCGCGCGCGTTCTCCGAATGGGCCAACGTTGTCCAAGTCACCTTCACGCCCTCCGACAACCCGAACGCAGATCAGACTATCGGTATCCTGTTCGCCACCGGCGCGCACGGAGATGGATATCCATTTCTCGGAACCAGCGTTTTGGCACACACCTTTTACCCGTTTCCAGTTGACCCGGAACCGATCGCGGGTGATATGCACTTCAATGACGCCGAGACTTGGCAGATCGGAAGTGGCGTGGATCTGTTCAGCGTCGCGCTGCATGAGACCGGGCACGCGCTGGGTCTCGGCCATTCCGATGTGCCGGGTGACGTCATGTATCCCTACTACCGGATGCACACCGTGCTGATGCCGAATGACATTGCGGCCGTCCAGGAGTTGTACGCAGCTCCGATCACTGCATCCAATCCGAGTCCAAGTCCGGCGCCTGCTCCGACTCCCGCGCCTGCGCCTGCCAGTCCATTGCTGCTGGCTGTCACCGCGCCTCCCGGCTCTACGACTGCGTCATCGATATCAATTACCGGGACCGTTTCGGGCGGATCGGGAAGCGTGCAGGTGAGTTGGACCTCGAGCAATGGGGCATCGGGTGTGGCGCAAGGGTCGTCCAATTGGATCATCCCGACCGTCCCACTGAGCACGGGCAGCAATATCATCACGATCAAAGCCCAGGACTCCCTGATGGACGTGGTTACCTACGGCGTGACGGTCAGCTACCAGCCACCGAGCCCAGCGCCCTCGCCAAGCCCAACACCCTCGCCGAATCCTCCTCCGGCGACGCCAAACCCTCCGCCGGCGCCGAGTCCGAACCCTCCGTCCGGCCCGGACACCACGCCGCCGTCGCTAACGATTCTGACGCCGGCAACCAGCAATTACTCGACGTCCGATAGCTCGTTAGTGGTGACCGGCACGGCAACCGACAATGTTGGGGTTGCATCGGTGACGTGGGCTACATCCAACGGAACCACGGGAACTGCTAGCGGCACTACTAACTGGAGTACGCCCGCCATTCCGCTGTACGTCGGGTCTACCACTATCGTCATTACCGCGTCCGATGCCGCGGGAAATACAACCTGGCGTTCGATCAGTGTTACAAGGGATTGACGGGCCGGAGGCCGGCAACCGAGTTACACCAACTGAGTCAGGCGCGACCCTTCGATCAGGATCGTCTCGTCTCGCTCTGGGCCTGTCGAAATGCAGCCGATTTCGACGCCGGTCCGCTCACTTAAGAATTTCAAGTAATCTTTCGCGCGTGGCGGGAGAGCTTCGGCTCGCGTCAGTCCGCGAGTCTCCGATTTCCAGCCGGGCAGCTTCTCATAGACGGGCTCCACGGCTTCCATTTCGCGAAAAGTGGCCGGCATCTGGTTGGTGTTGCGGTAGGCGGTGCAAACCTGGATTTCGTCGAATTGGTCCAAGACGTCCAGCTTGGTTACCACTAAACTCGAGAAACCGTTGATCATGGCGGTGTAGCGCAGCAGCGGAACATCGAACCATCCGCAGCGGCGCGGCCTTCCCGTCACAGCTCCGAATTCCTTGCCGGCTTTGCGAATCCTCTCGCCTTCTTCTCCCAGCAGTTCGGTAGGAAAGGGCCCGCTGCCAACGCGCGTGGTGTACGCTTTGGAGACGCCAATCACGCCGTGAATGCTGGTGGGCGGCACGCCCGCGCCCGTGCATGCTCCGCCGGCGGTGGCGCTGGACGACGTAACGAACGGGTAAGTTCCGTGGTCGACATCCAGCATCGAGCCCTGCGCTCCCTCGAACAGAACGCGCCTGCCTGCTTGCATGGCATCGTGCAAAAGTTGAGCCGTATCGCACACCATGGGGCGAATGCGATCGGCGAACTTCAAATACTGATCGCGGATCTGCTCGTAATCGATGGTCTCCTGGATGTGGAACGTCTGCGCCAGCAGTTGCTTGTCTTCGGCGAGCGAAGTGTACATGGCGCAAAAGCTCTCCCGCTCGTACAAATCCGCGATCCGGATGCCGCGCCGCCCGGTTTTATCCTCGTAGCAGGGGCCGATGCCGCGCGAAGTGGTTCCGATCGGCACGCGATTCGCGCGCGCCTCCGACATCTTCTCCACGATCCGGTGAAACGGGAAGATCACATGCGCCCGATTGCTGATGGCAAGCTGTTTCGTGACGTCGATGCCGGCCTTGCGCAGGGTTTCTATCTCGTCGAGTAGCGCGGCCGGATCGATGACCACGCCATTTCCAATCACCGCCTGGATGCCCGGCCGCAGCACGCCGCTCGGTATCAACTTGAGGACGAATTTCCGGTCGCCGATGAACACCGTGTGGCCGGCATTGTGCCCACCCTGATAGCGCGTCACGATGGAGAACTTCTCGGAGAAAAGGTCAACCACTTTACCTTTACCCTCGTCGCCCCACTGCGCGCCCAACACAACGATGTTTCCCATGTTTTTACTCAAAACGTCTCATTGTACCGTGCGGAGGTGGGTGACGGCTGTGTTAGTTACAGCCATTCACGGCACCGACTCCCTTACGGTCGCGGTTCGGTAACTACAGCAGTTGGCTGGTCCGTTCCAACGCCGCTTCGATTTTCTGTTTGTTGGTCAGGACCGGTTGAAACAGGTCGCCGACTCTTTCAAATCTATCCAATACGTTGCGGATGTTGAATTGTTCCGGTTCGAGGCCACGGCGGACTTCGGGCCAGGCTAGCGGCGTCGAAACCGGAGCGCCCGGGTAGGCGCGCGGAACATATGGAGCGGCGATGGTCTTGGCGCTGGAGATTTGCAGATAGTCGAAGTAGACCTTGCCCTTCTTCCGTTGCGAAACAGTGCGTGGGGTGGTGAACAGCTCCGGCTTTTCGCGGATCACCAGTATCGACAAAAGTTCCGCGAAGGAACGTACCTGCTCAAATGTGTAAACCGGTTCGAGCGGGATATAGATATGCATTCCGTCGCCGCCGGTGGTCTTGGGATAACCCTCCAGACCCATGGCATCCAGTTTCTTCTTAACGATCTGAGCCGCTTCTACGATCTGATCGTACGGGCAGCCTTCGGTGGGGTCGAGATCGATGAGCGCAAAGTCAGGATTGTCCAGCGAGCCGAGCCGGCTCATCCACGGATTCTGATCGATGCACGCCAGGTTCGCGAGATACAGCAACGTGGCGCGATCGTTAGCGATGATGTAGTGGATATTATCCTGATTGTGTTCGGAAAAAATGGGCTCGAGCCGCACCCAGTCCGGGACTTTGTCCTCCGCATCTTTCTGGAAGAAGAAATCGTGATCGATGCCGTTGGGATAGCGCTTGAGAGAAAGCGGGCGGTCGCGCAGATGCGGAATGATGAAGTCCGCGACGGCGTCGTAATAATTAATCAGATCGCGCTTGGCGATGCCCTCGCCGGGGAACAGCACTTTGTTGAGATTCGTGAATTTGAGACGATGTCCGTCGATGGTGACAGTCATCTCGCTGGGCGGTTTGACGGGAATCACGGACTCGCGTTTGATCAACGGCGCGGGGCTTTCGGCAACGGCGGTGGGTTCTTCTTCCTGTTCAGCCGTCTCGCGAACGCAATCTTTTGGATCTTTGTCGGCGCGCAGTGCGATGAACACCGGAGCGCGCAGCAGGCCATCGGGAGTGAATTCCAGAAACTTGATCTCGGCTACCAGCTCCGGCTTCAGCCAAGTGACATCGCGTAGGGCTTTCACGGCGCCGCTGAACGGACTTTTCTTGACGATGAGAGGCTCGATGCGTGAGTAAATGTTCTTCAGCGATTTGTCGTTGAAACCTGTGCCCACCTGGCCGGCATGGATTAGCTTGCCATGATCATAGAGCCCCAGCACCAGCGAGCTGAAATAATCGCGCTCGCCGTGAGTGAATCCTCCTATGACGAACTCCTGCCGGGACTCCACCTTGATCTTGAGCCAATCCTGGTTGCGCCGGCCTTGGTATTTGCTGGAGCGCCGTTTGGCCAGAATGCCTTCCAGGCCATGTGCCCGCGCGGCTTCAAGCATGGCCGCGCCGTTGGCGATGAAATGATCCGAGAAGCGGATATGGTCCGTCGGTTTCAAAATCCCTTGGAGCAGCCGCTTGCGCTCTTCTAGCGGGACACCGCGCAGATCGTAGCCGTCCAGATATAGTAGATCGAACAGGAACAGTGTTACTGGGGTGGAGCGCGCCAGGTGCGCGATGCTGTTTGGGTCAGCCACCGAAATACGCGGCTGGATCAGGCTGAAGCTGGAGCGGCCATTCTCATCCAGCACGGCTATCTCGCCATCCAGAATTGCGCTGGATGCTTTGAGAAAGTGAGGCAACACTGTCAGCTCGGGATATTGCTGATCGCAGCGCTTGCCGCTGCGCGAGAGGATGCGGAGTTGATTGTCCTCGACGAATATTATTGCGCGGACCCCATCCCATTTCACTTCGTAGAGCCATTGGTCGCCGGAGGGAGGGTGGGTGGTGAGGGTGGCTAGCATAGGGCTGATCGAGCGCGGGATGGGGGATTGGATCGCTCCTGGGATGGTGGCTGGTTGCTGGTGGCTGGTTGCTGGAGGTTCGGTAACGGCAGGGAGATTTTCGGCGATTTCTTGTTGGGTGCGGCCTGTCAAGATGCTGTGGGAGTGGTCTTCGATATTCCAGCCCGGTTTCGCCTCCGCATCTTTCTTTTTGATGATCAGCCATTCGTTGCCCTTGCCGCGATTTTTCATCTTTACCAGCGCGAATTCGCCGCGCAGCTTCTCGCCGTGCAAACGGAACTTCAGGTCGCCGCGTTCAATCTGGGCGTTGGCCGGCCCGTCGCCGAGCAGCTCGTAGACACCGCGATCCCACAACATCACGCTGCCACCGCCATACTCGCCTTTCGGAATATTGCCTTCGAAGTTGCCGTAGTCGAGCGGGTGATCTTCCACGTGCACCGCCAGATTTCTCGAGAGCGGCTCCAGGCTCGGCCCTTTTGGCACGGCCCACGATTTTAACGTCCCGTCAACCTCCAGCCGAAAATCGTAATGCAGGCGCGTGGCGTCGTGTCTTTGCACACAGAAGAAATTCTTGCCCGCAGGCGTTGCGCGCGCCTCCGGTTTCGGCTCCGGCGTCTTGTCGAACGACCGCTTGCTCGAGTATTCCTTCAGGGACATCGAATGCTCAGAATCTATTTTACTTTCAGGCCCGTGGGTTAACACGCGGGTCAATCTGACTCGGAGCGTCCGAATTTGGGATTGGGTTCGTTCCTGCATATTTTGTTTTGCGGCAACCATGCTGGGCGGAGTCGATTTTTTCGTCGACGGGAAATTTGTGCATCTCCCTGAGTTTAGGTCTCGGGTTGTGGGGAGTGGCGGCGGGCATTCGGTATTGATTGGGAAACGCGGGAGAAACATTTCGGCGAGGGATGTGATCCACGTCGCGGCAAGCCGGAGGCATGCCCTACACTGAGAGAAATATGACCTATTGGATGGACGGCGGCGATTTCGGTGGCGGTGGCGACATCGGCGATGGCGGCGGCGATGACGGAGGCAACGGGTTCGACGACGGCCAGGACGATCAGGGCGATGATGATCAAGGCGATGACGACCAGAATGACGACGACAATCCCGATGACGATAATCCGGATGACGATGATCAGAATGGCGACGATGACCAAAACGGTGATGGTGACCAAAACGGCGACGACGACCAAAATGGCGATGACGATGAAGACCTGGACGACAAGTTCGCGTCCGACGACGATCTTGCTTCGGTAGACGACGACGTCTTCTCCAGCGCGGCCGATTTTCCCAACGCCGACGAAAGCGATTTCGAGGACGACCAGGGCGACTGGACCGCGGACGACTACCAGGAATCCGCGCAAAACTTATTTGGCGATCACGAATTCTTCGGAGACACGCTGATCCAGCAGAAAACGGACGAAGGGTTTTCGCCCTATCAGGACCAACGCTTCAACCAGGCTTTCGACGAGATCGCTCCGGGGACGTCGGACACTGTGCACTTGTTTGAACGCGAGGGACAGTTATTCGCGTTCGGCCTGGTCTCGCAAGCGGTGCTTAGCATGCTGATGGCGCGTTACTCGGGCATCAATCTCAGTGGGTTGGAAGTGGGAGTTCCGGAGAAAGGCGAGAAGGCGCCGGTGCAGCCGCTTCCGCCCGCGTTTGCCAATACCGTCGAAAAGGACGCGGTAGATCTAAGGAAGTATTGTTCGCCGATCGGAGATCAAGGCCAGACGGGCCGCTGCTCCGCCTTCGCCTGGACGCATGCAAATGAGATGGCGCGCAACGTTGTGAGCAATGAGTCGCAGCGCTTGTCCCCCAACTACACCATGCTCGAGTTCCAGCGCATGCAGGGGGACGCGAAGGATTTCGAGTACGCTCACTCGGGCGGCGACGGCACGGTCAACGGACCAGATCCGGGCAAGGTATTGGTGGAACACGGAACCTGCCGCCAGGAGCTTTGGCCGGATGACGACGAGCGTCCTTCATCCCGCGAGGAACAACTCGCAGCCGACGCGGAACGTTTCCATCTGGAAGGCACGCCGCTACCCATCGCAATCGATGACGTGAAAAAAGTTCTGAGCGCAGGCAGTTTGGTACACGCTTCCATGAATACCGGCGAGGTATTTTCCGATGTCGGACGCGATGGCGTGTTCAATGCCGCCGAGGCGCCGTGGGGCAGGCATGGCCGGCACGCCATGCTGATTGTCGGCTACACCGGAAATTTCTATATTCTGAAGAATTCGTGGGGCACGGATTGGGGCGACCAGGGCTATTGTTACGTTCCGAAGAACGTCCTGGCCGCCTCAGATCCCGAGTTCATTGCGGTGTTGCTGAAAGCGCCCGAGGGTTCCTAAGGATCTCCCAGACACAAGCGGAAGCGCCTGCGCCACTTAGTTTTCCCGAAAACCGCTCAGTTTGCATGCTTGGTGGGGCGGACCCTCTGGTCCGCAGCCGACGCCCACGTCGGCTCGCTGGATTTTGAAAGAAGCTGATTGCGTTATCGAGCAGCGGGTCCAGGCGGACCCGCGCAGACCAGGGGGTCTGCCCCACGACTGCACCCGAATTGGGCGGAAGCGCCTGCCAACCCGACGGGACTTGCGCGGTTATTGTTTTTCGATCCGCATGGCGTAGAACGACCGCCATACGAAAACCACCGAGATCGCCATAAAAACCGCCGCCAGAACATTGGTCAGCATAGCGCCTTGCTCGTTGGTGAGTGACACGGCCAGCGACACGGCCAGCAGTCCGAACAGCGTGGTGAATTTGATGATCGGGTTTAGGGCTACCGACGACGTGTCCTTGAAAGGATCGCCCACCGTATCGCCCACCACTGTGGCGTCGTGAAGCGGTGTGCCCTTCTGTTTCATCTCAGTCTCCACAATTTTCTTGGCGTTGTCCCAGGCGCCGCCCGCGTCCGCCATGAAGATGGCTTGATAGAGCCCGAACAGAGCAATGGAGATCAGGTAGCCGATGAAATAATACGGTTCGATAAACGCAAAAGCGAGCGTGGCGAAGAACACCGTCAGGAAGATGTTGAACATCCCCTTTTGCGCATATTGCGTGCAGATCTCCACCACCTTCTTGCTGTCAGACACGGACGCCTTGGTTGCGCTTTCCAAATGGATATTAGCCTTGATGAACTCGACTGCCCGGTAAGCGCCAGTGGTTACGGCCTGTATCGATGCACCGGTGAACCAATAGATGATCGCGCCGCCCGTGATAAGGCCGAGCAGGAACGGCGGATGCAGGATTGACA
>PMOK01000272.1 GCA_003162425.1 Bryobacterales bacterium
TTGCGCAGATAGCCGCGCGGCCGGCCGCACCGGAAACACCGGTTGCGATGCCGAATTTTGTACTTTAACTTCTTCGACTCTCGAGCAATCTTGGCTGTAGTTGCCATGTACCTTATTCTTCCTCGACTCCCTTGAATTCCTCGAATTCTTGAATACGCAGTAGCAGCAGCTACTGCCTGAACGGCATCCCCATGTGCTTCAACAGCGCCAGCCCCTCGGCATCCGTCCGCGCCGTCGTCGTAATGGAAATGTTCATCCCCTTGACCTTCTCCACCTTGTTGTAATCGATCTCGGGAAAAATCAACTGGTCTTTAATTCCGAGCGTATAATTGCCACGCCCATCGAATGACTTGCTTGAAACACCCCGGAAATCGCGCACGCGCGGCAGCGCCACGTTCATCAGGCGATCCAAAAACTCGTACATCCGGTCTCCGCGCAACGTCACCATGGTGCCGATCGCCATTCCTTCGCGCAATTTGAACGCGGCGATCGACTTCTTCGCTTTGGTGATCACCGGCTTTTGCCCCGCAATCTGCCCGAGTTCATTCACGGCGCCATCCATCAGCTTGCCGTTCTGCGTCGCCTCGCCCAGTCCGATATTCAGCGCTACCTTATCGATCTTCGGAACGGCCATCACGTTTTTATAGCCGAACTCCTTCACCAGCGCCGGAACGACGTTTTTCTTATAGTGCTGTCTGAGTCTTGCCTCGGTCATCTTCAAAATCCTTCGCCTATGTCTCTAAGAAACGGCCTGTTACCCACTCAACCTACCGAACCGCGACCGTGAGGGAGTCGGTGCTTTGCACTTCCACCACGGCTGCTAAGCTCTCTTCTCCAGTACTTCGCCAGTCTTCTTGGCGATGCGAACGCGATGCGCGGCCGCGCCAGTACCCTCCACCTTGTAGCCCACACGCGACGCCTGCCCGCCCGACGTCAAAACCATAACATTCGAAATCGCGATGTGGCTCTCTTTCTCGGCGATTCCACCCTTGATCTGCTTGCCCGGGTTCGGACGCGTGTGGCGCTTGATCATCGAAACGCCTTCCACCAGAACTGTTCCTCGCACCCGGTCCACTTCCAGCACGCGGCCCGTTTTGTCCTTATCGCGGCCGGCGATCACCTTCACCTGATCGTCCTTCTTGATGCGGACCTTGTAGCGCTTGCTCCTCACCACATGCTTGCCGCGCTTCATCATCGCTTTCGGACGAGGCATCAGATCACCTCCGGCGCGAGCGAAACAATCTTCATGAATTTCTTGTCTCGAAGCTCTCTCGCCACTGGACCGAACACGCGCGTGCCCACCGGCTCACCCACTTCATTGATCAGCACCGCGGCATTCGAATCAAACCGGATGTAGGTGCCGTCCTTGCGGCGCGTTTCCTTGCGCATCCGCACGATCACGCACCGCACCACCTTGCCCTTCTTGATAGGCGATTCCGGAGTAGCTTCTTTCACACTGGCCGTGACTATGTCGCCCAGGCCGGCCCTTAGCCCCAGGTCGCCGCCTCGAGGTAGAATGCACTGCAATTTCCTGGCGCCGCTATTGTCGGCCACATCCAGCCAGGTCCGCATCCCAATCATGACGATTTCCTCCTTAGCGACTTCGAACTCAGCGACTTCGAACCGGAGGTCGGCTGTGTCGTGTCCATATCCACAGCCTCGGGCGCTACCGCTACTTGCACCGCCTTGCGGATCACTTCACCCAAACGCCATCTCTTGAGCTTGCTCAGAGGCCGGCATTCGATGATCCGCACTACATCGCCAATCTGCGCCGTCCGCTCTTCGTCGTGCGCGTAGAATTTGCTGCGCTTGGTGATGGTTCGCTTGTAGACCGGATGTGAAACCCGGCGGGTAACTTCCACCACGATGGTTTTGTGCATCTTGGCGGAAACCACTTGTCCGATCTTCTCGTTCTTGTTGCCGATTTTCTTGGGTGTAGCCGTATTGGGAGTTGTGTCCTGAGTGGCCATATCCTACTTCCCCTTCTTCTTTTTCTTGGCCACCGGTTCCGGTGCCGTTTCCGGATGCAATTCGCGGTCGCGCAGAACCGTCAGCATCCGCGCCCGGTCCTTCTTGAGGACCCGTAGCTTCTTGAGCCCGTCGGTCTGTCCCATGGCCATTTGAAAACGTAACCGGAAGGATTGTTCGCGAAAATCGCTGCTCTGGCGTTTCAGCTCGGCGCTGTCCTGTTCCCGTATTTTGTCCGCTCTCATAAATTAAACTCCTGCCTGATCTAAACTCCAGCAAAGTCGCGCGATACCACTTTGGTCGGCATCGGCAGCTTTCCGGCAGCCAGCCGAAAGGCCTCTACCGCGGTGGCCTTGGGCACGCCCTCCATCTCAAACAGAATCTTGCCCGGGCGAATCACGCACACCCATTGGTCGGGAGCGCCTTTGCCTTTGCCCATGCGCGTTTCAGCCGGCTTCTTGGTGATCGGCTTGTCCGGAAATAATCGAATCCAAACCTTGCCGCCGCGCTTGATGAAACGCGTCATGGCGACACGGGCGGCCTCGATCTGACGATCCGTGATCCAGCCGCAACGCATGGCCTTCAATCCATAGTCGCCAAACGCGAGCGTAGAACCCCGCCAGGCTTTCCCGGTCATGCGCCCGCGCTGCTGTTTCCTGTACTTCACCTTCTTGGGCATCAACATGGCGTTATTCTTCCTTCTTCTCGGCCGGCGGTTCGCCGCTGGCTTCAGGCGCGCTGGGTTCGGGCGCCGGGGTTGGCTCAGCGGCAGGCGGCGCGCTCTCGTGTTTCATCTCCTGCTTCCAGGTGGGCTGCGGCGGAGCGAGCGGCGGGATAATCGGAGTCGATTTTCCGGACGCAAGATCTGGAGCAGTTTGCACTACGGGAGCCGGTGGCTCCGCTTGAGCGAGCGGAGCGGGAGCCGGTGGACGACGTTCCCGCCGATCCCGAAGCGGTGGCCGCCGAGGCTCCGGATCGTTTCTCAGCGAATCCCGCTTGGCTTGGCCTTCAATAATCTCGCCCTTATACGTCCAGCATTTGACGCCGATCACGCCGTACGTCGTGTAAGCCTGCGCAAATCCGTAGTCCAGATCGGCGCGCAAAGTGTGCAACGGAAGCTGTCCCTGCAAATACCATTCGCTGCGGGCGATTTCAGCTCCGTTCAAGCGTCCCGACACACGCACTTTGATGCCCTTGCAGCCGAACCGCAGCGCTGAATCCACGGCCTTCCGCATCGCTCTTCGAAAAGCCACGCGCTTTTCAAGCTGCAGCGCGATGGACTCCGCCACCAATTGCGCATCCAGCTCCGGCTTGTGTACTTCCTGAATATCGATGAAGACCTCGCGCTTGGTTTTCTTGGCCAGATCCTGCTTCAGCTTCTCGATCTCGGCGCCCTTGCGCCCGATGATGATGCCCGGCCGCGAAGTGCGAATGGTGACGCGCAGCTTGTTGCCGGGACGATCCACTTCCACCGAGCTCACGCCCGCGGCCTTCAACCGGTCGCGCAACGAATCCTTCAGATCCAGATCTTCCTTGAGCAACTTCGCATAGTCCGCCTTGGCGAACCAGCGCGAGCGCCAGGTCTTGGTGACGCCCAGCCGAAATCCGTATGGATGAACTTTCTGTCCCACTATTTGTTCTCCCCGCTGGCTTTCTCGCCCACCTTCACGACGATGTGCGCCATGCGCCGCTGATACCGGTAGGCGCGCCCCATGGGAGCCGGCCGGATGCGCTTCATGCGCGGTCCTTCGTTGACATAGGCCTCGGTTACGATCAACTGGTCGACATCCACATCGTTCGAGCGATTTTCCGCGTTCGCAATGGCCGACCGCAACACTTTCTCCACCACCGGCGCCATGCGCTTATTGACGGAGCGCAGGATGTTGATCGCTGTCCCGGCCTTCTGGCCGCGGATCATGTCCACCACCAACCGCGCTTTTTGCGGCGACGTTCGAACGTATCTAGCTTCTGCCTTTGCCATTATCTTCCTCGCTCTGCTCAGTCGATCGTCTCTCGTTTCTCGTTTCTCGTTAGGTGCGCTCGATAGTTCCTAACGAGAAACGAGAAACGAGAAACGGTCTTTACGATGGTTTCGCCGTCTTCTCCGTCCCGCCGCCTGTCGTTGGCGCCGCTGCTGCCTTCACCGAGTGGCCCCGGAACTGGCGCGTCGGTGAGAATTCACCCAGTTTCCGGCCCACCATGTTCTCGGTGACATACACCGGGATGAATTTCCTGCCGTTGTGAACCGCTAACGTATGCCCGATGAACTCAGGCGTAATGGTCGAACGCCGCGACCACGTCCGCACCACTTTCTTCTCGCTCTTTTCATTCATCGCGGCAACCTTCTTCGTCAGATGGTCATCCGTGAACGGTCCCTTTTTTAGTGATCTGCTCATGCCTTGCCGTTTCTCGTTCCTGGTTTCTCGTTTCTCGTTGGGTACGCACGACCGCCACTAACGAGAAACGAGAAACGAGAAACGTCCTTCACTTCTTACCCTTCCTGCTCACAATCCACTTATCCGTCCGCTTGTTGTTGCGCGTCTTGAACCCGCGCGTCGGCTGGCCCCAGGGCGTCACCGGATGCCGGCCGCCGGAAGTCTTGCCTTCGCCGCCGCCATGCGGATGATCCACCGGATTCATCGAGACGCCTCGATTGTGCGGCTTCTTGCCCAGCCAGCGTGTCTTTCCAGCTTTGCCGTGCGACTCGTTCTCGTGCTCTACATTGCCAACCTGACCAATGGTAGCCATGCATTCCACCTGCACTCTGCGGATTTCGCCAGATGGCAGCTTCAACAGCGCGATGCCGCTTTCGCGCGACACCAACTGCGCTTGAGCGCCCGCCGAACGCGCCATCTGCGCGCCTTTACCGGGCCGCAGCTCCACGTTATGGACCACAGTGCCGGCCGGAATATTCTGCAGAGGCAGCGCATTCCCGATCAGGATGTCCGCTTTATCGCCCGAGCTCACCGTTCGCCCCACCGTCAATCCCACCGGACAAATAATGTAGCGTTTCTCGCCATCCGCGTAGTTCAACAGCGCGATGCGCGCCGACCGGTTGGGATCGTATTCAATCGCGGCTACCTTGGCGGGAATTCCGAACTTATCCCGTTTGAAATCGATGGAACGATAGGCTTGCTTCGCCCCACCCCCGCGGAAGCGCGAAGAAATCTGCCCCACGCTATTGCGTCCGCCAGTCCGCTTCTTAACGCCTTCCACCAGCGATTTTTCGGGAGTCTGTTTGGTGATTTCCTCGCGAGACACCACGCTCATGAACCGGCGCGACGCCGTGGTCGGGTTGTATTTCTTCATCGCCATGATGTGTGTGTCTCCTAAATCTCCGCGTACTCGGGCATCTTCTCGCCCTTCTTCAGCGTCACGTACGCCTTTTTCCAATCCGAACGATAACCTGCGAATCTTCCGCGGCGGCGGAGTTTCCCCACCTGGTTGGTCGTCCGGACACCTTGCACTTTCACTTTGAACAGCCGCTCCACGGCCGCCTTCACCATCACCTTATTGGCGTCGAGCGCCACCTCGAAGCACAGCGTACGCTCGTTTTCTTTCTTCGTCACGCCCTTTTCGGTCACCACCGGCCTCTTGATTACTTCGTAGATGGTCATTTTGCGAGCGCCTCCGACAATTTCTTCGCGGCGGTTTCAGACAGCAGCACCTGGTTGTGCCCTAGCAGGAGGTAAACACTAACGTCCTTGCTTTCCACCAGCGTGACGCCTTCGAGATTCCGCGTGCCCAGCGACAGATTGCGATTCTCGCCATTCTCGACAACCAGTACTTTATCGGCCACCTCAAGCTGCGTTAGCACCGCACGCATACCCTTCGCCTTGTGGTCCGGAAGCGAGAATTCCTGCACAATCTTCAATTCACCGTCCCGAAGCTTGGCCGACAACGCCGATCTCAGTGCGCCCAGCAGCATCTTGCGCGGCAGCTTGTAACTGTAATCGCGCGGTTGCGGACCATGCGTCGTCCCGCCATGCCGCCACAACGGCGACCGTATGGAGCCCATGCGCGCGCGTCCCGTGCCTTTTTGCCGCCACAGCTTTTTTCCGGAACCAGAGACTTCGTGCCGCGTCTTGGTCTTCGCGTTCCCGCCCCGCCGCGCCGCCTGCGAATGCCGCACTGCTTCGTACAGCAGGTTCTCGTTCACCGGCGCGCTGAACACTTCATCGGCCAGCTCCAGCGAGCTGACCACCTGGTTATTTAAGTCGACAACGTCTACACTCGGCATGGTTGGTTACCTCTTCGCCCTTCTCACCAGCACATACCCGCCATTGGGACCGGGAACCGCGCCTTTCACCACCAGCACGTTATCCTCGGCCACCACTTCCACCACTTCCAGATTCCGCACCGTAACATTCTGCGCGCCGCTGTGGCCGGCCATGCGAGTTCCCGGAAATACGCGCGAAGGAAAGCTGGAAGCGCCAATCGATCCCGGCGCGCGGTGGAACATCGAGCCATGCGACTCGGGGCCGCCTTTGAAATGATGGCGCTTGATGATCCCCGTAAAACCGCGCCCTTTGCTCACGCCAATGACGTCCACTTTATCGGTGGGCTTGAACTGATCCACCAGAACGCGATCACCCTGCTTCAGATCATCGTCACCGGGCCGCATTTTGATCTCGCGCAGATACTTCACTCCGTCCGCGCCGGCTTTCTTCAAATGTCCCGCCATGGGCTTGGTAGCGCGCGAAGCTTTTGCAAACTCCACGAACCCAAGCTGTACCGCGTCATAGCCATCGCTAGTCGGAGTCTTGCGCTGCACCACCACGCACGGGCCGGCCTTCAACAGCGTAACCGGCACAACCTGCCCGTC
>PMOK01000239.1 GCA_003162425.1 Bryobacterales bacterium
CGCCCACGTCGGCCTGCTGGTGATGTAGACCGGGTCTTGAAAGTGCGGGTCCAGGGGGACCCGCGCGGACCAGGGGGTCCCCCCCACTATTCCTGCCGCAGCGCAACCGCCGGATCAATCCGCATCGATCTACGCGCCGGAAGATAACAAGCCACCAGAGCCAGAACAGCCAGCAGCAGCGGAGCACCGGCCAACAGCAACGGGTCAGAACTTTCAACGCTGGCGACAGTAAAGAAAAGTCCAGACAACACGCGAATTCCCGCCCAAGCGGCCGCCAATCCAACAACTGTACCAACGGTTACCAGAACCACTCCTTCTTTCATAACCAAGCTCAGCACGTCGCTGCGTTGAGCACCCAACGCAACACGGATTCCGATCTCGCGGCCACGCTGGCTCACCGCGTAAGCAGTCACACCGGCCAAACCAACCGAGGCCAGAATCAATCCGAAAGCTCCGATCAATCCGTAAGTCCAGGAAGCCGCCCGAAGCGGAGACATAAACTCGTCGATCTGTTCCGGCATGCTGCGCGCGTTGAAGGGCGTGAGTGAAGGGTCAATGGAGGCGATCTCGCGCCGCACAACGCCGATGGCATCCACTCCCGGTACGGCTCGCAACATCAGCGTGACGCCGCGCAACGATGGTCGCGCGAAATCCGCCTTGCGCATCGGGAAATAAATAAGGGGATGCTTTTTCTGCGCAACAAAATCCTCCGCCAGGTCCTTGGCCACTCCCACCACTTCGTATGTGCGACGCCCCTTTCCCAACAACTCAGGACGAAGATCGAAAGTTCCAGGCAGCGCGCCCAAGGCAGGTGAGACATCGCCGTTTCCGATCTCGATAGGCTGTCCCAAAACGTCCCCGCCGGTCCAAAACCTGCGTACCAGCTCCTGGCTGACGATGATGTAGTTGGCATTATCCTCCTTTCGGAATTCGCGGCCCAGCAGAATCGGGATGCCGGCTGTCTCGAAGTAACCCGCGCCGACGATATGCCGCAGAGCGTCGCCCGTGCTTTTGTTGCCGATAGAAAATGTCACGCCCGCATTGCCGGCCATTGCCACCGGAACCGTGTCGGTGAGACTCGCGGAGTTCACCGCAGGCAGCCTCTTTACTCGATCCAGCAGCTTCTCAAAGAAAGCCACGGTCTGCGCGCTCGAATATCCATCGCGAATCGGATCGAGCGCCACTAGATAAAGATTCCTGGGATTAAATCCTTGCTGAAAACCCAGACTGCTCTGAATGCCGAGGCCCATATACCCCGTGATCAGCAGCAGCATCAGCGAAGCAGCCATTTGGCACAGCACCAGCCCATTGCGAAGACTCCAGCGGCGATGCCTGCGCAGTTGGATACTTCCACCTTCCTTGAGCGCAGGAGCAAGATCGGTCCGCGTGGTCTCAAGCGCGGGTGCGAGGCCGAATACCAAGCCGGTAAAAACAGTCAGCCCCATCGTGAACATCAGCACGCGAGCGTCGGGATTCATGTCGAAGCTAACCGGAATCGGTAACGGCATTCTCATTTGCGATGCCCAGCGCAACAGCCACACACTCACGATAAATCCCAGTACTCCGGCGGCCACTGCAACCAGCATGCTTTCGGTCATCAACTGGCGAATCAATCGCGCGCGGCTTGCGCCCAATGCCAACCGGACTGCAATTTCGCGCCGGCGTCCGGCTGCCCGCGCGAGCATCATGTTCGCTACGTTGGAACAGGCAATCAGCACCACCAAGCCCGCCATTACCATCAGAAACTCTTTGAAGAACGGCAGATCCTGCTTCCGGATGGGCAGCAATTTCCCACCGGACACCAAAGTAACGCGCCTGTCCTGCTCTCTTCTCTCCGCCTGAAATTCTTCAGCCTGCACCATCTGATCAGCGACGACATTCAGCTCAGCCTCCGCGCGGGCGATGGAGATCCCAGGCTTTAGGCGTCCGACGATTTGAAACATGGTTAGATCGCGACGTTCCAGCGCATTCCCGGCTAACTCCGGAGCTACGCTGGCGTCCGTCGAAAGCGGCATCCACAAATCAGCCAGAAAGAGCACGGGCGACGCCCCCAGGAAATCCTTCGGCCCCACTCCGATCACAACCGCAGGGTGACCATTCACGCGAAGTGTCTTGCCGATTATGGATGGATCGGACGCGAGATGGTTCTGCCAGAATCGATAACTCACCACTACTGTCGGAGATTGTTCCTGCGTCGAATCGAATACCCGGCCCAACGCTGGACGCACACCCAGCGTGGAGAAATAGGAAGGCGTGACCAGATGTCCCCAAGTCCGCTCGGTATGCCCGTTGATCGCGACGCCGAATGGTACTGGCGCGCGATAAGCCAGCGTGGAAGAAAACACGCCGGTCAAGTCGCGATAGCGTTTGTAGCTCGGATATGACGCCGGCAGCTGCAGCGCGACCAATTGATCGGGATTCGGAACCGGCAGATCGCGCAGAATCATCCCATTCATTTCGCTATAAGCGGAGGTTGCGATGGCGATACCGAGCGTGAGCGAAATCAGTGCGACCGAGGTAAATCCGGGCGAACCGGCCAGCACGCGCAGCCCGTGCCGGACGTCCTGGCGTAAATCCGCGAAATACATGCCTCCATTCTCCGTCATATTTAGCCAAGCTAGAATGGGCTTATGCGCCCCGCTCTGCTGTTTGCAGCATCGCTCTTGATGGCCGGCGAACCCGCTCGTCAGCGGGACTTCACTTTCGAATACAAGGCCACCGTGAAAGACATTCCGACCGGTACTCAGAAACTGGAGTTGTGGATTCCCGTTCCTCACGACGATCCTTACCAGCGCATCACGGACGTTCGCGTCGACACACCTTATCCACACCAGATCTTGACCGGCGATCAACGCAACATGATGTTGCATCTCGAAATCGTGCAGCCGAAAGAATCGAGCGTTCCAGTGGCGCTCACTTTCCGAGCTGTGCGCCTGGAGCGGATTCAACCGATCGTTTTGGTGAAGACCGGTATTACGCCGGAGGGCGATCTCAGCCGCTGGCTGAAACCTGACCGGCTGGTACCCATCGATGGCCAGATCCACGCCTGGGCACAAGAAGTCGTGGATGCCGCCCACGCCCAAACCGATCTCGAAATGGCGCGCGCGATTTACAACCACGTTGTGTCCACCGTGAAATACGACAAGACCGGCAAGGGCTGGGGACGCGGCGACATCTACTATGCCTGCGATGCCAGGCGCGGCAACTGCACCGATTTTCACGCCATCTTCATTGGATATGCGCGCGCCATGGGCATTCCGGCGCGCTTCGCAATCGGTTTCCCGCTGCCGGTCGACCGTGGCGAGGGCAAGGTCGCCGGATATCATTGCTGGGCGGAATTCTACGCGAAAGGAATCGGATGGGTGCCGGTGGATGCCTCCGAAGCCGCCAAGAATCCCGCTAAGCGCGAATATTTCTTTGGCGCTCACGATGAGAATCGCGTGGAGCTTTCGAAAGGCCGCGATGTGATACTCGCGCCGAAACAGCATGGCGATCCGCTGAACTACTTCGTATATCCGTACGCGGAGGTTGACGGCAAACCGTACGCGAATATCGAAACCGGCTATTCGTACCGCGACCTGGCGCCAGTTGCGCAGCGTTAGTCGTATCGCAGAGCCTGCACCGGATTAACCCGCGTCGCGCGCCGCGCCGGGATCAACGAAGCGAGCAACCCGCCGAGCATGATCATCGCGAGCGTGACCGAGATTCCCAGCGGGTCAGACGTGGTCACTTCAAACAGCATGCTGCGAAGGAAGCGAGCCAGCAGAAGGGCGAGCGGCAATCCAATCAGCATGCCGCCGGCCACCAGCAACGTGGATTCACGTAGGAAGAACCAAAGCACGTCGCGACGTTGAGCGCCAATGCTTACGCGAATCCCGATCTCGCGCGTGCGCCGCGTGATCGAATACGAGATCAGCCCGTAGATGCCAACCAAAGCGAGAGCTGTTCCTAACACTCCGAATAACGTGGACAGGAACGTTAACAACCGGTCCTGCGCAATCATAGTGTCGCGCATTAATGCCATGGCGGAAACGCTAAAGACCTCGAAGCCTGGCGCGTCGGTTTTGACGAGCTGGCGGATCTCACGTTCCACTTGGCTGGCCGAGCCCTGGTAACGAATCTCCAGCGGCGCCCACTCCCCTTGCTGATCGAAAGCGAGGTAGACGATCGGACGCAGGCTCTCCCGGAGATCCTTGTACTTGCTGTTGCCTGCGACGCCGATGACCTGGATATTCTTTGTGCTCCAGCCATCGAAATGCTTTCCAATCGGGTCCTGACCGGCCGAGAGCAGGGACGCCAAGCGTTGGTTGACAATGGCGACGGGCGCAGACCCCTTGCGATCGGCCGCTTGAAAATCGCGCCCGCGAAAGAGGGGGATGAGCATGGTTCGAAAGTAGCCGGGACTCACAATTTGGAAGGATACTTCGTCGATGTGCCGCGATGTCTCGCGAATCGTGATGTCGTCCGACATCATGGCGCCGGTAAGGACGCCGGGGCTCGCGAGCGCGGCGGATTCGACATCGGGAAATTGGCGAATGCCGCTCAAGAGGTTAACCAGGCCGGAGTGGGTCGCCGGAGCGTCGAGGGTCAGGGCGTTAATCTCAGCAGTGAGTAAATGATCAATGTCGTAACCAAGATCGATCGTCTTCAGCTTGCGGAGGCTGTGCGTAAACAAGCTGGCTCCAAAAAGCAGAACGACGGCCAACGCAACTTGCACGAGGATGAGGAAGCGCCGCACCAGATTGCGTTGAATACCTGCTGTGCCTTTGAAACCCGGCGCGGCATCCGTACGAGAGGCCTGCCATGCGGGATATAGACCTGCGATCAGGGCTGTCAGCACGCAGGCGCTGAAGGCGAAAAGCAGAACTGATGCGTCGGGGGCAACCTGCAGGCTGGTGTAGCGTTGTCCTGAATTGAACAAAACTAGCAGAAATCGTATAAGCCCGATGGAAAGAAAATAGGCTACCGCGCCACCACCAAATGCCAACAGAAAAGTCTCTAGAAGCAACTGGCGCAGCAGCCTCCAGCGGCTGATGCCCAGTGACAGCTTGATGGCGAACTCCTGATGGCGTTCGTTGGCGCGGGCGAGCAAAAGATTAGCCAGATTCGCGCAGGCAACCAGCAGGACCAGAGTCACCGCTCCCATCAAAATCAGCAACGGATCGCGCAGCTCGGTGCGCCAGCTATCGAAACCTTTGCTGGCATCCCGAAAATAGTAGAGCGCACCGGCATTCGCCCGATTCTTGGGAAGCGCGTCTTCGACGGAACGGCTAACACTCGCCAGGCGCGACTGAGCTTCCGCCGCCGATATGCCCAGCCGGAGGCGCGCCATCACTTTCAGCCAAATGTAGTTGGGCGTTTCTCGTGTATGGCCGGTGAAATCGACCGCAAGCGCCATGGGTACCCAAACGTCATAACGCCGCTGGAGTTCGGCTCCGATGAAATCGGGAGCCGCTATGCCTACCACTTGCAAAGGGACACCGCCGATTCGAACGATGCGATTTAAAACACGCACGTCGCCGCCGAAATGACTTTGCCAGTTTCGATAGCTGAGGACGCAAACGCGATGCGCGCGCTCCACGCGATCGTCTTCTTCATCGAGTAAGCGGCCGAGAGCTGGGTGCGTGCCGAAAAATGTGAAATAGGAGCCGCTGACCATTTCGAGGTCGATCTTGGTCTGTTCGCCGCTCAGGGCCAGATGCGTGGGCAGGCTCGTGAACGCAATCGCGTCCGCGAAGATCGCATTTTGGCGGCGCAGTTCCCGGTAAACGGGGAAGTTCAGAAAGTTGCTTTCGAATTTATCGAGATGCGCGCTTAACTGCACAATGCGATGCGCGTCCGGTCCTGGGAGGGTCTTCAGCAGGATGCCGTTGACTAGCGTGAAGATCGCGGTGTTCACGCCGATGCCGAATGCGAGCGATAGCAGCGCGACGGCGACGAAGCCGGGACTCTTCGAGAGGCTCCGCCAAGCGTGGCGCAGGTCTTGGAGCATTTGTTCCAGCCAGAATAACGAGCGCGCGTCGCGGTGCAGTTCTTTGGATTGTTCGACGTCGCCGTAGGCTCGCCGGGCGGCCAGGCGCGCTTCCTTCAGATCCACGCCTTGGCGCAGGAATTCGTCTTCGAGCAGCGCCAGATGCGCTGCAATTTCTCGGACCATTTCCTGCTCGGCGCGTTCGCGGCTGAAGAAGTTGCGGACTTTTGCGAACAGGCGTCTCAACGCTCGTGACCTCTCGAACACAGTCTGGCGCAGTTTCACTTGGTTGTCAAGTGGAGAGAGACAAGGTCCCCTTGCTTACGCGCGGGGCTACTCGGTGGCGTAGTTGATTTCCATGCGGCGGACTTGGAAACTGGCGGCTACCAGAACAGCGGCTGAGACCAGCAGCAGGCCGGGGACGGCGATGTAGGGCGGCATGGGGTCCACGTTGATGGAGAGCATCGCGAAAAAGCCGCCCGACTCGGGAATAATCTGAATGGGGCACAACGATTTCAGATAGTAAATCACGCTGAACTTTTGCAATAGAGATGGCAGGATACTGTTGATGGATTCCCACACCAGAATCACGGCGGCGGGAATCAGCGGATTGCGGAACACCACGCCGGCCGCTAGAAAAATGCTCCCGTAGCCGATGCAAGCCAGCACCGTCGCGCCTAGATACGCAGCTATGTGCGATATCCCGTTGCCATTGATCAGATAATCCGAGAAGACTCGCCAACCGTGGGACAAGTACAGGCCCGCGATCTGGAGCACGGTACTGGTGGTAAAAATCAGGCAGGTGGCGATGACACCGGCCAGGAATTTCCCAGCCAGCAGAACCTCGCGGCGAATGGGCGCGAGAAAATAATAGTGCAGGCTGCGATCCAGGATTTCGCCACGAAACAGGTTCATGAAGATGCCGAGGCACCCGAAGAAAATGGCCAGCCGCAGATAGAAAAGCTGGAAGATAGTGGCGAAGATGTTGGTGTCCTGGCCGAAATCGCCGGCACGATGCATCCGGATTTCCACAATAGATTTGCCGGTGAAAAGAACCACAGGCAGGAACGCCAGCAGGTAGATCCAGAATCCGCGCTTCGAAAGAAATGTTTTCCTCATCTCCAGCCGCAGGACGGCCAGTATTTGTGTGATCCAAAGCGGATTCATCGGCCGGCCTCCTCGGAACCGATCAGGTATTCATACACGGAATTTACGTCGTCATCGGCCGGCGCGACCGATTCGATGGTCACGCCGTTCTGGGCGATGTGGTTCAGCAGGAGATAAAACTTGTCAGGATCGCGAGTCTTCACCAGCACACCGAGCCCGTCTTTGTGAATCTGCGCCTCCACGACGGAATCCTGCTCGAAGACCTTGGCCGCGAGTACGCCGGGGCGATTGCAACGGACCAGGATCTGCATGGGATGCTCCTGCATCTCGCTGCGGACGCCGCGGATCTTGCCTTCGGCTACCACATAACCGTTGCTCAGCAGGATCACCTGGTCTGAAATCTGATCCACTTCGTGCAGGATGTGGCTGGATATAATGACGTGCATTCCATCTTCGGCGAGAGTGCGAAACAGCGCGATAGTTTCTGCGCGCACCAGCGGATCGAGGCCGTTCAAAGGTTCATCCAGCACCAGGACGCTGGGCCCATGGCAGACGGATTGCGCCAACTTGATGCGCTGCCGCATGCCCTTGCTATAGCCGGCGATTTTGCGGCGTGCCGGTTCCGTCATACCCACACGCTCAATGGCTTTCCACGTTAGATCTTCGGCTTCAGCGTGCGCGCAACCATACAGGCGCAGATAGGAATAGACGAATTGGTAGCCGGTGAATCCCTTGGGAAACGAATCGAATTGCGTGCAGTAGCCGACGTAGCGGAAAAGCTCTTCCGGGTTGTCGGTCCGGATGCCAAGCACGCGGATGTGGCCGCGCGATGGCCGGATCAAGCCGGTCATGAGGTTCATCAGCGTGGTCTTGCCGGACCCATTGGGTCCAACCAGACTGGTGATGCCGGGCGGAATGGAAAGATTGACGCGGTTAACGCCCAGCACGTCTCCATAGAATTTGGAGACATTCTCAAACACGACTCGATCGTTCGCGCGCATCAGCGCACCACCTCAAAGGCGCGGACCTTCTTAGCCAAAAGCGCCAGGCAGATGCCGCACATTACGAGCAAAGCCGCCCAGGCGCCCGCGACCGGGATGTCGATCCGCGCATCTACTCCGAAAAGCTGCGCGCACACGCGGGTGATCAGAGGGCCGGGCGCGATGTAAAATCCGATGTTGGATTGCATTACGGCGTTAATGGCCGCGCCGAAACCGGACAGGAAGAACATCACTCCCAGGATGAGCGCGCCCGCTGCGATCCGCCATTTCACCCAGGCCGACAAGGCCATGGCGAGGAGGGAAATCATCAGAATGTAGATCCAGGAGCTCAACAGGATCGCGGAGGCGATGGAGCGATTTTCCCACATCCAGCCTGGTCCCGAGAGGTTGGCTTCAATTCCAAACAGGACCAAGGCGGGCACCCAGGTGATGAATGAAAGCAGGTAAAACAGCGAGCACAGTTTTCCGAGGACGTATTCCGCGCGGGAGAAAGGACGGCAGAAATAAAGAGGCAGCGCGCCGTTCGCGAGATCTGGAGCGATGGTATTAGGCCCGATGAACGCGGTGAGAAAGAATGCGATGCCGCCTTGGACCCCTAAAAATCCCAGGAAAAAATCGCCGTTCACGTTGATGGCCTCATTGTGGCGGGCGTGCATCATGTTCAAGATGGTGGCGTTGTGATTCAGGTAAATCAGAATGGCGCAGACCAGCGGGCTGAAAAAGCTCAGCACAAATATAGTGGTCAGGAACTTGGAGCGGAACATGCCGCGCAACGCATAGCGGGTGAGGACAAAGAAGCGGGACCAGGGCGGAGTGAGACGCCCGGAGTAGGCGCGATAGCTGCGTTTATAAACCGCCATTGGTATTGGTCTCCATGGCTTTGAGGAAAATATCTTCCAGCGTGTCGCGCCGGTAGTTGAGCCTGCGCAATTGCACGTCGCGCTCGGCTGCCAGCCGATAGATATCGCGAATCTCCATTCCGTCCGACAGCACGGCCTTCAGCCGGTTGGCCGAGAGCGCGCACTCGCAGCCCATCCCCTCTAACGCTAGCGCGAATGCGGCGCTGTCGCCCACCGGTTCCATCTCCACGAAGCGGCGATTGGCGCGCCGCTCTTCTTCCAGATTCGAGTAGTGCACGATGCGGCCGTCCTTGAGGATCAGCACTTCTTCGCAGATCTCTTCCACATCGCGCAGCAGGTGCGAGCACAGCACGATATGCACGTCGTGCACCTCGCGCATTTCCTTGATCATCCGGATCATGCGCAGCCGCGCCGGCGGATCGAGGCCGTTAGTAGGCTCATCCAGAATGATCAGCTTCGGCCCGTGCACGATGGCCTGCGCCAGCTTGGCGAGTTGCTTCATGCCGAGCGAATAGGTCCCGACTTTGCGGTAGCGGGACTCACCCAAGCCAACATAGAACAGCGATTCGTGCGCGCGCTCGAGCGCCGCTTCCGAAGGCAATCCCGACAATTCGCCCATGAAGCGGATGAACGAAACCGCGGTCATGTTGGCGATGAATGCGTCGTTTTCCGGCATATAGCCTACAACGCTGCGGATTTGTTTGATTTGCGAACGAATGTCGTAACCGAATATGCGCGCGGTACCGCCGCAGGGTTGGTAGAAACCGAGAAGGGTATTAATGAGTGTGGACTTCCCGGCGCCGTTAGGGCCGAGAAGTCCGATGGTCCGTCCGGACAGGGAGCACGTGAGGCCTTTGAGGATGTCTCTTTTGCCGAAACGTACTCCCAATCCTTCGAGCTCGATTACCGGTGTCATTTCCTAGCTTGCGATCCAAGTTTCTTCTGTACCAGCATGGCATTTCCCAGGATTTGCGGTATGGCCATGGTATCCAGATTGAGTCCGAAGAAGGTTCCAGTGGATGACACCAGGATCCGGTTTGGCTCGCCGTAGGCGCAGATGACACCTGGTGTACTGTTGGCCTGGAGTTGCGCGATGGCCGCTCTTTGCGTCGGCGAGACTGCGCTGGTTGCGTTCAATCCGTCGGCCAGGGTGCCAAGCACCGATCCCAGGTTGTGATAGATCACGCCTGAAAGGTTAGTGCTCGAGTTGCGCGGCATCTGGTTCCGGAAATTCGCGGAACTGGTCAGCGTGTATCCCGTGCTCTGGTTCTGGATAGCGCGCTGCAGCAAGGTTTGATTGGCGGCCGCCACCATGTATCCGCTCACGTAGGTGTAGTCGGCCTCGAATATGCCCGTGCTGGGTTTTACAGTGTAGATGGTAAGCGCGCCGGACTGTGCGTTGGTCAAGGTCAGCTTGAATGGGGCGTTCGGTTGTTGGTTCGCATAGTTGACGGCTGCTTCGATTGCGGATTGCAACTGACCAGGATTGTAGACTTCCACGGCGAACTCCCAGCTTGGGATGGGCAGGATGGGGCCGTCGATAGCGAAGGCAACATCGCCGCCGAGTGCATTGGCCACGTTGTTGATGATCTGGTAGCCGTCGCTGTTAATGTCGGAGAGTGCCTGGTTGCCCTGTTCGCTTTCGGACTTAGCTGAATTCATGAGATCCTGCAGCAAAGCGTGGGGATTCTTGATCACAAAACCAGCCGCCATGCTGGCGCTGGGCGAGACAAAATTGAGAGAGCCGATGGGAGCGGGAGCAGCCAGCCAGGATGCGATGCCGCTGCGCTCGCGATTGAACGTGAGAGAAACCTGATTCTCCACTTGGCTGCCGATGTCCTTGCGCTCGAATAGGAGGTAGCGCAGGTCCTTGATTCCGGTTTGATCTGGGGTGGATGCTTGCACAGTCTGCCGACGCTCTCTTCGATCTACGGAATCTGAGAACATTTGTTCCGTGTCAATGGCCAGCAGCCACCCGGCTCCGGATTGATAGGACTGCATGACGTCGCTGTAGAGGCGCGTGTCCTCGAAGTTGTCGACGCCGGATGCTCCCTCTACGATGCCGGCCACTTCCTGGAGCGGATGCGTGGCTGACGACAGCGCGATGATGTTGTTCTTGATGTAGGCTTGCAGGCCCTTCGGCGCCGTCGCGGTCATTGTCGCCGCGCTTTCATGGATGGTGAGCGACATTCCGTGCTGGTTGGCACTCAAGGCCTGGAATTGGGTTTGCAATGTGTCTTTCAAGCCGGGTTGCGTAACTTCCGCCAGGAACAATGGCTCCTTGACGCCGTTTTCGTCAACGGTCATGGCGAAGACAATCTCGTTGCCCAAGCCATCGGTAAAGGTCTTGATCTTCTGCACGATGTCGTCGATCGAGGGTTCATTCGGACCCGGCTGGTGTTCGCTCCACCATTGCTTCAACACTTCGCTTTGCTCCATGCGCTGCTGGAACAGGCGATTGGCTTCGGTAATGGTGGCTCCAATATTCGGAATGGCGGCGTAGATCACCGCATCGTGCGGGACGAACTTCGTCAGGTTCGATTTATAGCGCAGTCCGGGCGATGGCATGGCTTCCAGTTGCTTCTGGATAGCGGAAAGCTCGCCCAAAACTGCCACGTATTGCGCGGCGTTTTTGCTCCAGGCAACATCGTCTTCTACAGGGATCTTGGCGATGCTGGGATCGGTGGTCACCTGGTCACCGCGCTGCAGAGTATCGGTGTGGTCCTTCTCTTCCACCGTTACCGTGCCTTCCACCACCGAGACTCGCGACCCTTTGGTACCGGTGCTGACGGCGAAGATGGTTCCCTTCACTGAGACCAGACAATCGGCGGTAGCGACATACAGCTTGCCATTCCGCTGCTTAGCGGCCTGTACAATTACGTTGCCGCGATCCAGATGGATGGTGGTTCCACGCGTCGTGCGCGTGAAAGATACTTGCGAGCGTTCATTCATCTCGACTAGCGAGCCGTCGGTGAGCCGCAGGACGGCGGTAGAGCCCTTGGAAGTCCGGACTGCCTGCCGTTCGCCGAGTTCCTTGCCCGAAAAGATGGGAGTGTTAGAGCGGTCGGCCACTTGATAAAGGATGCCATGGACGGTCTGAACAGTGGCGCGCATTCCGGGAGCCGGCATCACGTTACGCATCACTCCCCAGGTGCTGAGTCCAACGCCTATCGCGAGGGCGGCCGCGATGGCCCATTTCGCGACCATGGGAAACGGACGCACCACGACCTTCGGGCGTGGCAGCGTTCTCACCTTTCCGGTGCGAGCCGCTTGGAGGGCATGCCGGCAATCGACGCACTGGTGGGTGTGATCCTCCACCAGAAGCGCGCGCGATTCCGAGAGCGTCTTCGCCAGATAGGCCGGGATGAGGCTCTGGAAATCGAGACAGTTGCGCAACACTTCGAGCGTCACGCCCGAGCCTTCGCTCGGAAGGATGCGCGCGCGAACCCGAGCGGCGGCCTGTTCGATGGCTGATGCATCCACCGGTTCGTTGCGGATTTCGTCTATGATCTGATCCAGTCTGTCGTTTTTCATGACCTCTCTCCTAAATAAGAACGAAGCTCTTTCTGAAGCCTGGTGCGCGTGCGGTGCAAAATCACCGCTACGTGAATCTGTGAGATGCCCAATATCTTCGCGATCTCCTGGTTACTGAGATCTTCAAAGAACCGCATGGCGAAGATCTCGGCCTCGCGCGGATTCAGCCGGGCCAGCGCGCCGCGCAGACACTCGCGCAGCTCGCGGGATTCCGGCTTCTGGTTTTCCGTTGGAAGAGCGCCGGGTGGTACTTCATCGAGCGGCACGTTGTGGGCGTCCTTAGTGGAACGGACTACGTCGAGTGAGACGTTGATGGCCGCGCGCCGGAAGTAGCTTTCCTGGCGTTCCAGGGCGCGGGCTGCCTGATCGCGCCGCAGCATCCGCAGGAATACCGTTTGCAGCACGTCCTCGGCGTCGGCCGCGTTGCCTGTGATGCGATACGCCGTGCGGAACACCAGGCCGTGATGAGCCTGGAACATCCGCTCGAGATCATCCGGTATCGGAGTAACGGGTTCCTCCCGAATCGCGAGTTGCAGAGGGCACCTCCTGTTGGTTCATACCTAAGGACAGGAGTTTGGGTCCATTATTACAGACGGCGGGAAGACGGGCGGCAGGAAGCAGGCGGCAGGAGGCAGGAAGCAGGCGGCAGGCGTGTTTTTGAAGTGAACCCCTGGAGTGAGA